>NZ_JAMYVB010000005.1:0-301598 GCF_040323635.1 Mesorhizobium sp. M0037
GAGCCAGGCGGTGCTGATCGCGGTCGGTATCGACTGGGACGGAAGGCGCCAGATCCTGGCCGTGGAGATGGCCAATCGCGAGAGCCGCTCGGCCTGGAGGGACTTCCTCGTCGGCCTCAAGGCGCGCGGCCCCCTCAAGGGCGTCGAGTTGGTTGTGTCCGACGATCACGCCGGCCTGGTGGCAGCGATCGGCGAGGTGATCCCCGAAGCCGCCTGGCAACGCTGCTACGTGCACTTCCTCAGGAACGCGCTCGATCATCTGCCGAGGAAGCACGGCGACGACTGCCTGCAGGAATTGCGCTGGCTCTACGACCGGCGCGATCTCGCAGAGGCCAGGGCTGATCTTGCCGCATGGCTTGCCAAATGGTCGGCACGCTATCCGCGCCTGACAGGCTGGGCCGAGGATGCCATCGAACAAACCCTGACCTTCTTCAGGCTGCCGAGACAGCACCACAAGCATCTCAAATCCACCAACATGCTGGAGCGGCTCAACGAGGAAATCCGCCGGCGCACCTATGTCGTGCGCATCTTCCCCAACACCGAAAGCTGCCTGCGCCTGGTCAGGGCCTTGGCCGTCGAGACCAATGAAAACTGGATGGAGGCCAACCGATACATCAACATGGACGACCTGCGCGAGCACAAGAAGCTCGCTCTGCGCCAAGCCGCATGACCAGCATCATGGCCGCCCCATTTTGCAGAACTTGACGCACACAACCGCGCATTTGCGACGAGGACGGCGCAGAGCTTTATGCCGGCCCGGCCGACGGGGCGTATTCGGCGTAGGCAACCACTCCGATCCGCGACCTTGCCTTCTCCCTTGGGGGTGAGAAGCGGTCCGCGCAGCAGACGAAAAGCCAATTGTTGGCTTTTCGAGTTTCGAACGCCCTGAGCCTGCGAAGGACCAAGGGTGGTCCGGTCCACCCGCCCGGTCCCCGCTGCTTCGCAGGGTCCCGGCATTCGCCGCCTTTTTTATCGTGCCAGTGGGACGGTGAATTCGCCTCCGGCGGACTCACCCGACAGGGGAGAAGGAAAAATCAGCAGGGGCCGTCCTCGACGACGCGGTAGTCGGCGGCACGGGCCTCGCAGGCGTTGGGAAAGGTGCGCAGCTCGCCATGGCGGCGGGCGCAGACCGGGGCGTATTCGCGCGTGCAGAATGTCGGCTCTTCGCCACCACCGCCACCACCGCCGCCGTCGCGGCAAGGGCCGTCGCGAACGATGCGGTAGCCTTCCCGTTCGGCAAGGCAGGCATTGGCGAAGGTCTGGCGGTCACCGCCGCGCCGCGCGCAGACCGGCTCGTATTGCCTGGTGCAGAATTCCGGTTCCGGCCGTGGCGGGCGCGGACGTGGTCCCGGCCCGTCATCGACGACGACGGTGCAGGCCGCAAGAAGACCCGACAGGAAGAGAATAGTAAAACCCTGGCGCGAGAAGATCGTCGCAAGAAATCTCATGAATATGCCTCCCTCGAGACCCCCGTCCCCGGCGCAAAACGCGCCTGTCGATCCTCGCCATTCCCTTGCCAAATGCAACCCCCGTTTGCGGCGCGGGAGCCATGCGATGCCCGGCCCGCGCATTGCTTTGGCCCTGGACCAAACCGCTGGACCATGCGTGGCCGGGCTCTGGCTGATGAACTCTTAAGAACCCAGGTTTATCGAAGCGCCTTCGTTGGGATGCGTCGATGGACGCGGCCCGCGGCGCTATCTTGCAACGATCACGTTTCCGTGCGATAAATTTTGTGTTCGGGCATTTGCGACCCGGAGAGCGGAACGTTTTGGACGACCTTTCCCCGATACTGTGAATCTCTGACGGCCCCATTTTCGGCGGGGGGTTTTACCATGCGCAAATGCAGGACTGCCGAAGCAACCACCGGGACTTGCCCACGATGCCAGGCGGCGGGCAAACCATAAGACTGACACGGGTGAAGGAGTTTCCCCAATGGCCCAGACCGGCACCGTTAAATTCTTCAACGCGACCAAAGGCTTCGGCTTCATCACGCCCGACGGCGGCGCCAAGGATGTGTTCGTCCACATTTCCGCGATCGAGGCCTCGGGCCTGCGTACCCTCGTCGACGGCCAGAAGGTCACCTTCGACGTTGAACCCGACCGCATGGGCAAGGGTCCGAAGGCGGTCAACCTCCGCGCGGCCTGAACCGGCGGTGCCCGCGCGCCCGTCAGGGCGCTCGAAAAAGCACCTAAAGCGTGTTTGAACCGGCTTTGTCAGCCGTCCAGAGTTTCGAAGGCGCGACGTTTCCCGTTGCGCCTTTTTCATGACCGCCGTCGCCGGAGGCAAAGGACGCTTTATCGGTCAATGCCGTGGCTGATCGCCGGAGCAATCGTCTGGCGCGAATTGCCTTCGGTGCCACGATCTATTTGACCAGCCTTCAGCGTTGCCGCCGTCGCCAAAACTTTCTCTTGCCGATAGCGCTAAAATAAAGGACAAATTTCCCTTCGGGCATTTGCCGGCCCGAAACTGGACTTTATGGGATCAAAGGGAGCTTCCCATGCCGCAGACCGGCACCGTCAAATTCTTCAATCATGCCAAAGGCTTCGGCTTCATTACGCCCGACGACGGGCAGAAGGATGTCTTCGTTCATATTTCGGCCGTGCAGGCTTCGGGTCTTTCCGGTCTGGAGGATGGACAGAAAGTGACATTCGACACCGAGCCGGACAAGCGCGGCAAGGGTCCGAAGGCCGTCAACCTGTCGGTCGGCTAAGCTGGCTCAAGACAGTCCGGACGGAGATTGACGAGGCGGAGCGCCTTGCGTACGCGCTTGGTTTTGCCGCAAGAACTGGATCGTATCAGCCAATTCCGTTCAGCCCCCGTTCAGCCTCGGTCTTCTATTAATCGTCCCCTAGGCTGGACCGCATCCCCGAAAACTATCCGGGCCGGCACGAAGGAGACCAAAATGAATCGCATTTTCAAGACCGCCATCCTGGGCGCCGCTCTCGCCGCGACCACCCTCGCCACCTTGCCTGCCGCCAATGCCAAGGACTGGAACCGCTGGCATCATGGCCATGGTCGTCATCATAATGGCGACGCGCTTGCGGCCGGTGTCGTCGGCCTTGCGGCCGGCGCTCTGATCGCCGGTGCGCTGAGCAACCCGCAGCCGCGCTACAGCAGCTATGATGACGATTACGACTACCGCGAAGTGCGGCCGGCGCCGGTGCGCCGTTACTATGCCGAACCGCGGGTCGTCTATGCCGACCGCTATGCCGAGCCGTGGACCCGCGACTGGTACGAATACTGCTCGGACCGCTACCGGAGCTTCAATGCCCGCAGCGGCACGTTCACCGGCAATGACGGTGAGCAGCATTTCTGCGTCGCGAATTGAGCTTCCCTGTCCCACAAAAAGCGCTGACCGCAAGGCCAGCGCTTTTTTTTGGCAGAAAGACATCGCTAAGTCAGGAAGGGATTGGTCCGCCTCTCCTCGCCAAAGCGGCCACCCGGGCCGTGGCCGCAGATGAAGCCGATCTCGTCACCGAGCGGCAAAAGCTTGTCCTTGATCGAGGCGATCAGCGCCGCATGGTCGCCGCCCAGCAGGTCGGTGCGCCCGACCGAGCCGCGAAACAGCACGTCGCCGACATGAGCGAACTTCGCCGCGCGATTGTAGTATACGACATGGCCGGGCGCATGGCCGGGGCAGTGCAGCACCTCGAACATATGTGAGCCGAACGAAACCGTCTCGCCCTCTGCGAGAAACCGGTCGGGCACGCAGTTGCGCGCCCCGGCAATGCCGTAGCGCTGGCCCTGGTTCTCAAGATTGTCGAGCAATAGCTTGTCGGCTTCGTGCGGGCCGATGATCTCGATGCCGAGTGCCTCCTTCAGCTCCATGGCGCCGCCGGCGTGATCGATGTGGCCATGGGTGATCCAGATCGCAGCGGCGGTGATCGCATTGTCCTTCAGCACCGCCAGCACCTTGTCGATGTCGCCGCCCGGATCGATGACGACGCCATGCTTGTCATCCATGTCGAACAGGATGGTGCAGTTCTGCTGGAAAGGCGTGACCGGCACGATGCCGGCATTGAGCTGACCCATGATTGTCCTTTCGCTGTTCAAGCGTGATGTAGAGGCGCGGGCGAAGGCCGTCCACTGCTGAAAGCCAAACAGTCCGTCCCAAAACAGAAAATGGGCGGCCCAACGGCCGCCCATTTGACGAAGCCTGAGTCTCGAGCAATTCCAGGAAAACTGTAAAGCGGTTTTCCGTCCGGACTTGCGTAAAACAACAAACTAGATCATTCGCCGTGAAACGGTGAATGATCTAGAGGCTTACTTCTTCATCGCGCCCATGACCGCACCGATGATGCCGGTCAGGATGGCGCCGCCGCCGGCGCCGCCGAGCAGGTTTTTGAGGTTCAGCGTATCACCCAATCCGCCCGCTGCCGTGGCAGCCGCTGCCGGGTCGGCCGTGCCGCCGAGCAGGCTGCCGAGGATCGCCGCGCCGCCGACGCCGCCAACGGCGCCACCGATGATTTTGGTCAGCTGGCCCATCGCCGCATTCTTCAGCGCAACGCCGACCGCCTGACCACCGACAACACCTGCAATTACCTGTACAACGAGCGCAATGAGCGTATTCGTATCCATGTACCTAGTCCCTCCATAGCTGCCAGCCTCCCGGGCCGACACCATCATGAGACGCTGAATTGTACGAAAGTCAAATGCACAGATGCTGAAATAAAGGGGCCGGCCTCAAAACCGCCCCTGCTTGCGAAAAAAGCTGTGACTTTCGTTATTCTGCGGCTATCGCATGCTTAGGTTGCACCGCAGCAGAATAGTCGTTCATCAAAGTCTTGGCGATCTCGCCGACCTCGAATCGGTACGGACCGATCTCGGAGACCGGCGTCACTTCCGCTGCCGTTCCGGTGAGGAAGCACTGTTCGAAGCCTGCGAGTTCCTCAGGCATGATGGCGCGCTCGACGACTTCAAGGCCGCGGTCTTTCGCGAGGCCGATGACGGTGCGGCGGGTGATGCCGTCGAGGAAGCAATCGGGCTTCGGCGTGTGGATCTTGCCATCCTTGACGAAGAAGATGTTGGCGCCCGTTGCTTCGGCGACCTGGCCGCGCCAGTCGAGCATCATGGCATCGGCATAGCCCTTGGCCTCGGCGGCATGCTTGGACATGGTGCAGATCATGTAGAGGCCGGCGGCCTTCGACTTCGACGGCGCGGTGCGCGGATCGGGCCGGCGCCATTCCGCCAGATCGAGACGGATGCCCTTGAGCTTCTGCGCCGGGTCGAAATAGCTCGGCCATTGCCAGATGGCGATGGCGCAGTTGATGCGGCTGTTCTGCGCCGACACCCCCATCTGTTCGCTGCCGCGCCAGGCGATCGGCCTGACATAGGCGTCCTGGAAACCCTGCTTCTTCAGAAGCGTGGTCGAGGCGTCATTGAGCTCGGCCACGGAATAGGGAATATTGAAGCCGAGCAGGCGCGCCGATTCATGCAGACGCTCGGTGTGCTCGTTGAGCTTGAAGATGGCGCCGCCATAGGCGCGCTCGCCCTCGAAGACGGCGCTGGCATAGTGCAGGCCGTGGGTCAGCACGTGGATCTTGGCGTCGGCCCATTTGACGAACTCGCCGTTGATCCAGATGAAGCCGTCCAGTTGGTCGAAGGGAACGGATGCCATGGAAACCTCCCGCGGGCGGCGACCCGCACATCATTAGTGTTGTTTTTTGTTGCGCGACAGCCGCGTCGGGCGGCCCTTGAAGCGTAAGCGGAGAATCGAACTCTGGCAAACTCAGGAAGTTCCGGAAAAACCGCACTCCCTTGCCTTTTCGTTCGCATTCAGCCGAAAAGCTTGTCAAAAATTACCATTGCGGGGAATTACGTCAATAGTACTGACATAATTTCCCTCTATGGACGGAGAAATGATGACGGATCGAAGCCCAGCTGCCGGAAAACCGATCAAGACGCCGATCACCGACGAGGACGGCATCGACTTCGCCATCATCGAACTGTTCTTCTTTGCGTATCGCGATTTCACTTCCGATCCGGACCAAATCCTGGCCGATTACGGCTTTGGCCGCGCCCATCACCGTGTGCTGCATTTCGTCAACCGCCGGCCGGGACTGACGGTCGCCGAACTGCTCGACGTGCTCAAGATCACCAAGCAGAGCCTGGCGCGGGTGCTCAAGCAGCTGATCGACACCGACCATGTCGTCCAATTGCAGGGTCCGCGCGACCGCCGCCAGCGGGAGCTCTATCCGACAGCCAAGGGCCGCGCCTTGGCGCTGGCCCTGGCGCGGCCACAGTCACGCCGCATCCGTGCTGCATTGGAAGATTCCGGAGCCAGCGAGCGTCCCTTGATCGAACGATTCCTGGAAGCCATGGTCAATCCGGAACTAAGGGCGCAGATCGACATTGTGCCTGCAAACATGTCAGGGAAAAGCCATGGAGACCATTGAGAGGGTGGACCAGCCGACGGCGCCGGACGATGACGCGCCGCATCTGCTTGTGGTCGACGACGACACCCGCATCCGCAATTTGCTCAAGCAGTATCTGACCGAAAATGGCTTTCGCGTCACTGTCGCCGGAAATGCCGGCGAGGCCAGGCGCAAGCTCGCCGGGCTCGACTTCGACCTCCTTGTCCTCGACGTCATGATGCCCGGAGAGACCGGCGTCGACCTCACCAAGGCGCTGCGGGCGGAGAAGAACGTTCCGATCCTGATGCTCACCGCCCTGTCGGAGACAGACAGCCGCATCACCGGCCTCGAGGCCGGCGCCGACGACTATCTGCCCAAGCCCTTCGACCCGCGCGAACTGATCCTGCGCATAAACAACATCCTGCGCCGGGGCGGCCCGGCGACCACGCCCAAGGTCGAGCAGCTGGTTTTCGGCCCTTACACTTTCCAGATCGCCAGGCGCGAACTGAAGCGTGGCGGCGAGGCGCTGAAGCTGACCGACCGCGAGCAGGAGATCCTGGCGATCTTCGCCGCGCGGGCCGGCGAAACCATACCGCGCCATGAGCTTGTCGGCGACGATTCGGAAGTCGGCGAACGCACCATCGACGTCCAGATCAACCGGCTGCGCCGCAAGATCGAGCGCGATCCGTCCAATCCGGTCTGGCTGCAGACGGTGCGCGGTATTGGGTATCGGCTCAGCGTGGAATAGAATGCCGCTGACGGCCGCCCTTTGGCCATAGACGAGTGGCCATCGACGAGCGACCAGCGGAAGGACAAATGACGACCACGCAACTGGAACGGCCGGAACAGGGCGGCTTTGGCGCGCGCGTATCACGCGCGCTGAAAGCAATGCCGCGTGCCTGGAAGCGGTTCTGGCGGCTGGTTGCGTTCTATATGCCCAAGCGGCTTTATGCTCGCTCGCTGATCATCGTCATCGCGCCGATGATCCTTCTGCAGTCGGTCGTCGCCTTCGACTTCATGGAACGCCACTGGGCAACCGTGACGCAGCGCCTGTCGCAGGCCACCGTGCGCGACATCGCCGCGATCATCGACATGATCGAGACCTATCCGCATGATGGCGACTACGCCAACATCATCCGCATCGCCCAAGACCGCATGCAGTTGAAGGTCGACCTCTTGCCGCCCGACCCGTTGCCGGCGCCTGGACCCAAGCCCTTCTTCTCGATCCTTGACGACGTCCTTTCCACCGAGATCACCCGCCAGATCAACCGCCCGTTCTGGATCGACACGGTCGGCAATTCCAACATCGTCGAGGTCCGCATCCAGCTCGAGGGCAAGGTGCTGCGCGTCTTCGTGCGCCGCAGCCAGGCCTATGCCTCCAACACCCACATCTTCCTGATCTGGATGGTCGGGACGTCACTGGTGCTGCTGACGATTGCCATCCCCTTCCTTCGCAACCAGATCCGGCCGATCCTGTCTCTGGCCGAGGCCGCCGAAAGCTTCGGCAAGGGCCGGCCGATGCCGCGCGATTTCCGCCCACGCGGCGCCGAGGAGGTTCGCCGGGCCGGCTTTGCCTTCATCCAGATGCGCGAGCGCATCGAACGCCAGCTGGAACAGCGCACCGCCATGCTGACCGGCGTCAGCCACGATCTCAGAACCATCCTCACCCGCTTCAAGCTGCAGCTGGCGCTGGCCGGCGGCAAGCCCGAGACCAAGGCCGCGCTCAACCAGGACATCGACGACATGCAGTCGATGCTGGAAGGCTATATCGCCTTTGCCCGCGGCGAAGCGTCGGAAGATGCCGGCCATTTCGATCTCGAGGCCTATTTCCAAAAGCTCGGCGAGGAGGCGTCGCTGCACAAGCGCAAGCTATCGACCGTGCTTGCCGGTGATCCGGACGTGCATGTGCGCCCGCACGCTTTCGCCCGGCTGTTGTCCAATGTCGCCGGCAATGCCTTGCGCTATGCCAAGACGGTGGAGATCAGCGCCGATCACGGCCGCGGCTCACTCGTCGTCACCATCGACGATGACGGTCCGGGCATCCCGCCGGAAAAGCGCGAGGACGTGTTCAAACCGTTCGTGCGGCTCGACGAGGCGCGCAACCTCGACGCCAGCGGCACCGGCCTTGGTCTCTCTATCGCCCGCGATATTGCCCGCAGCCATGGCGGCGACATCATGCTGGAAGACAGCCCGCTCGGCGGCCTGCGGGCGGTGATCAAGGTGCCCGCCTGACCAAAGCATGATCTGAAAGGCGGGTTCAGCCAAAACCACCTTCATCCGCCCGTCATGAAACCATGGTCAAGAGCGCGCATGAAGCGCGCGACCTCAGTTGATTCGGCTCAGCCGCCTCACTTCGACCTCGTGCCTGCCCGGGTGCGCTGGAGCGAAGCGAGGGCAGCCGGGCCGTACCGCTATCGCATCAAGGCAACTGTCGACCCGAGCAAAGGACCGCCATGCGCATCCTGATGGTCACCGACGCCTGGCGGCCGCAAGTCAACGGCGTCGTCCACACGCTGGAGCGGCTCACTGAAACGCTGAAAACCTTGGACGTTGCGGTCGACTTCCTGACCCCGAACATCTTTCGCACCTTGCCGTTGCCGACCTACCCCGACATCAGGCTGGCGCTGACCACGCCCGGTCATGTCGCGCGGCTGATCGAGGCTCGCAAGGCCGATCATATCCATATCGTCACCGAAGGCCCGCTCGGCATCATGGCGCGGCGCTATTGCCGCAATGCCGGCCGTCCCTTTACCACCAGCTATCACACCCGCTTTCCCGAATATCTGAGCGCCCGCCTGCCAGTGCCGGAGAGCTGGGCCTATCGCTGGCTGCGTGATTTCCACAATTCGGGACAAGGCACGCTGGTCGCCACCCAGTCGCTGGCGGAGGACCTTGCGTCGCGAGGCTTCACCAAGCTCAGGCCGTGGACGCGGGGCGTCGACACCGATCACTTCCGCCCGGACAAGAAGAAGGACCTCGGCTTTCCCGGCCCGGTATTCCTGTGCGTCGGCCGCGTCGCCATCGAGAAGAACCTGAGCGCCTTCCTCGATCTCGACCTGCCCGGCAGCAAGGTGATCGTTGGCGAAGGACCGGAACTGGCCAGGCTCAGGGCGAAATACCCGCAGGCGCATTTTCTCGGCCATCGCCCGAACGATGAGCTGGCCGAGATCTACGCCTCGGCTGATGTTTTCGTTTTCCCCAGCCGCACCGACACGTTCGGCAACGTCATCATCGAGGCGCTGGCCAGCGGCACGCCGGTGGCCGCCTATCCGGTCACCGGACCGATCGACATTGTCGGCGACGGCATCGGCGGCGCGGTGTCGACCGATCTGCGCGAGGCCTCGCTCGCCGCGCTCAATGTCGACCGCGCCGAGGCGCGCGAACGCGCCATGCGCTACAGTTGGAAAGCCTGCGCCGAAATGTTCATGGACACGGTCGAAGAGGCGCTGAGCACAAGGCGCAAGCTGGCCGCCTGACGCAATCTTCCTAAAACAACCTGCCGCCGTCCGGCACCTTGCGCTCGATGGCGCCAAGGACCACGGCGCCTTCCTCATCAGGGAAGCCGAGCGTGAGCACTTCCGACATGAACGGACCGATCTGGCGCGGCGGGAAATTCACCACCGCAAACACCTGCCGTCCCACCAGCGTTTCCGGCGCATAGTATTTCGTGATCTGTGCCGAGGATTTCTTCACGCCGATCTCAGGGCCGAAATCGATCTTCAGCTTGAAGGCGGGTTTGCGCGCCTCGGGGAAAGGCTCGGCCTCGACGATCGTGCCGGCACGGATGTCGACACGATCAAAATCGGCAAAGCTGATCTCGGGCTTGCGCGCGCTGCTCGAACTCATGGAAGCTCAGGCGTTGCCATAGGTCTCGAACAGGACACCGGCCAGCGCATCCTTGGCCGAGGTTCCCGACCAGACAACGAACTGGAAGGCCTGGAAATAGCATTCGCAGGCTTCAAGCGCCGACGACAAAAGCACCTCGACCTGCTGGCTCGACGGTTCGACACCGCCGGCGAGCAGCAGCGACTGGCGAAACATGATCGCGCCCTCCTGCTCCCAGAGATCGAAATGGCCAAACAGCATCTGCTCGTTGATCAGCGACAAAAGCCGCATCACTTCCAGCGCGCGGGCTTCCGGCACCTTGATGTCGAAAGCACAGGCCAGATGCAGCGCCTCGAAGTCCTCCATCCACGAGAAGGAGACGTGATAATCGGTCCAGCTGCCGGCAACCGAGATCGAGATTTCGTCATCGCCGGCCCGTTCGAAGGACCAGTCATTGTTATGGGCGACCTGCTCGATGACATCCACCGGATGGATTTCGCGGGAGAATTCGAGTTCGAGAAGTTCCATGGAATGCTTCCTGTGTTCAGGGGAGCGCCACACGCTCCGCGGGGCACACACGACGAACAATCTTGTCTTGAACTCGGACGGCCAGGACTTCACGACACAAAGACCCCGGACCGGACCCCACCGCCCGGCCGCATGACCCTGCTCCGAATCATGCAACAAATTCAGTCTATTGATCGGGAGTCGCGTGAACAGCCTAATTTTTCGCACTGCGTCATTAGCATGTGGAAAGGCGCTGTCACAAAGATTCATGCATTGCCGGTAAACGATTCACGGCAAAGCACTTTTTCGGATTGTGCTTTGTGGAAAAGTTTAAATTTTATTTTTTTGCTTTGGGCTTTGCCGCAGCCACAGGTGCGGCCTGTCCGGTCAATTCGGCAAGCCTGGCCTCGAGCGCATCGATGCGGGCGGCCAGCCTGGTGTTTTCTTCGCGGGCCTTGGCAGCCATGTCGCGGGCAGCCTCGAACTCCTCGCGCTGCACCACATCCATGGTGTTGAGGATGCGCTCGGCCTGCCCCTTGAAGGCAGTCTCCACCTCGCGGCGCACGCCTTGTGCGGCACCCGCGGCATCGGTCATCAGCTTGGCGAATTCATCGAGAATGCGGTTCGGTCCGGTTGACATGGCAAATCCTCGCTTGCTCGAATTGACGTAGTGGCACTGCCTGCGGAATGCAAGAACGTTGAAGCTGGTGCGGCTTCATGTCGGACGCGATTTGGCTCACGGTCCGGCCGACAGATTGCTATTATCGCAAATGGATTCTTGGAACGACGGTTGCCGTGACGGACAGTGCGGACTTGGAGAAGCGCTTTGCAGCACTCGATGCAGCACTCGCAAAGGGCATTTCGGATGCCAGTGCGGGCCGGGTCTAGCCTGGCGACGAGGTGCTGGACAGGCTTGAAGCCAAATACAGGGCAATGGCAGAGAGAACCAAGTGAAGTTACTGGTCTTCACAGACCAGCGGCCTAGTTTTCCTCACGACTTGCTCCAGGCAAGAGTCACTCTCATTCAGGATCAACCAATGGCAACGCCCCCGCGCCGACCGACCAATCCGATGGAAGCCGCTGAAGCGGCCTTCAAGCCGGTCAAGAAACCCGCGCCTCCCATTCGCGAACCCTCCGCCGCACCAAACGTTCGCGAGCTTGTCTCGATCAGGATCGATCGCGCCGTGCTCGACCATTTCCAGGAAGATGGCCCCGGCTGGCAAGACAGGATCAACGATGCGCTCAGGCAATTGGTCGCCGGCAAGCCGCAGGGTTGAGCCCATTATCTCTGACGATCAGGCTGTCGTCACCTTGCCTTGACCCCGCCAAAACCCTGCCGCATGGTCCGCGCCCTAACGCGAGCCCTCCCAGGAGATCCTGTTGAACGACTATTTCCCGCTGCCGATGGCGTCGCTGTCCTTCCCCAACATCGACCCGGTCCTGGTTCAGATCGGCCCGCTGGCGGTGCACTGGTACGGCATCGGCTATATCGTCGGCATCCTGTTCGCCTGGTGGTACGCCAAGCGGCTCGTCACCAATACAAGGCTGTGGCCTGATGGCGTCTTGCCGATGAAGCCGATCGACCTCGACGATTTCATCGTCTGGGCTGCCGTCGGCGTCGTGCTTGGCGGCCGCACCGGCTATGTGCTGTTCTACGATTTAAAGCGCTATATCGACCACCCGCTCGACATCTTCGCCGTCTGGCAGGGCGGCATGTCGTTCCATGGCGGCCTGCTTGGCGTCATCCTCGCCATGACGCTGTTTTCCCTCAAGCGCGGCATCCGCACCTGGACGCTGTTCGACGTGGTGGCAGCCGGCGTGCCGGTCGGGCTCGGCCTCGTCCGCATGGCGAACTTCGTCAATGCCGAACTCTGGGGTCGCGTGACCGACGTGTCGTGGGGCGTCGTCTTCTGCAACGAGCGTCTCCAGCAGACCGTGGCGGGTTGTGTCGCGGGCCTGGAGCCTCGCCATCCGAGCCAGCTCTACGAAGCGCTGCTCGAGGGCGCGGTGCTGTTCCTGGTCCTGCGCTTCCTCACCCATTCGCGGCTGAAGCTGAAGACGCCGCGCTTTGTCGGCGGCGCCTTCATTTGCGGCTACGGCCTGTCACGCATCTTCGTCGAGTTCTTCCGCGAGCCCGACCAGCAGCTCGGCTACCTCCTCGGCGGCTGGCTCACCATGGGCATGGTGCTGTCGCTGCCGATGGTGCTGGCCGGTATCTGGGCGATGGCCACAGCCAAACCGGCGCCGCAACCACAGCCGGCATGACACGGCTGAAGACCCGCATCGTCGACCTGATCGGCGCGCTCGGCCCCCTCCCCGTCAACGAGTACATGGCGCTCTGCCTGTTCGATCCCAGCGACGGCTACTACACCACGCGCGAGCCGTTCGGCGCCGCCGGCGACTTCGTCACCGCACCCGAGATCAGCCAGATGTTCGGCGAACTCGTCGCCGTCTGGCTCTATCAGGCCTG
Source organism: Mesorhizobium sp. M0037 (assembly GCF_040323635.1). Classification (NCBI taxonomy): domain Bacteria; kingdom Pseudomonadati; phylum Pseudomonadota; class Alphaproteobacteria; order Hyphomicrobiales; family Phyllobacteriaceae; genus Mesorhizobium; species Mesorhizobium sp. M0037. The sequence goes on from NZ_JAMYVB010000005.1 coordinate 13,156, forward strand.
GCTGGCGATCGGCCGACCCCTGCCGGTCACCATCGCGGAGATCGGGCCTGGCCGCGGCACGCTGATGAAGGACATGCTTCGCACCCTGACGCGGCTCGATCCGGCTATCGCCGCCGGAGCCTCCTTCGCCCTGGTCGAGACCAGTCCGCGGCTGAGTGAAATCCAGAAGCGGACGCTTGCCGAAACTTCGGTTGAGCTCGGCTGGCACGAAACCATCGCCACACTACCGCAGGCGCCGTTGCTGATTGTCGGCAACGAATTGTTCGACGCTGTGCCGATCCGCCAGTTCATCCGCGCCGGCGCCGGCTGGCGCGAACGGGTGATCGGCCTCGATGTCTCAGACGAGTTGAGCTTCTTCGCCGGCGCCGGCTCGGTCGAGGCGATGCTGCTGCCGGAAGACGCCGCCGAGGCGCCACAAGGCTCTATTTTCGAAATAGCACCGGCCCGCGCGGCACTGATGGCGACCATTGCCGAACGCATAGCCGACCACGGCGGCGCCGGGCTGTTCCCTGATTACGGCCATCTCCAGCCCGGTTTCGGCGACACATTGCAGGCCGTGCGCAGGCACGCCCCAGAAGATGTGCTGGCCAATCCCGGCGAAGCCGATCTCACCGCCCATGTCGACTTCGCGGCACTGACCGCCGTCGTGCGGGCGCATGGCCTCGATGTGGAATTGGCGACGCAGGGCGACTTTCTGCTTGGCATGGGATTGCTTGAGCGAGCTGGCCAGTTGGGCAGCCAGGCAAGCCAAGAGGCACGACAAACCATTGCCGATGCTGTCGAGCGCCTGGCCGGATCCGACGGCATGGGCACGCTGTTCAAAATCCTGAAAATCCTGCCGCATCAGCCAGTCTGACCCTCAGAGATCGTTACAAGCCGTCCCGCGACGCCGCCTATGGTCGCATGCCTGCTTTTGGCCAATGCAAAGTCGACGCGGCAGCACTGTCGCAATCACTCGGCCGAACTTCGCCTTGACGAAAACGCCGGCGCGGACAACAAACCCATCCATGCTGAATCAGACCAAACCGGATCCTGTTCGCTCGCCGCTGCTGGAAGCGGCCAAGCCGCGAGGTATCCGCCATGGCTATTTCACCCGTATCGGCGGCGTCTCCGGCGGCATCTATCAGGGACTTAACATCGGCACCGGGTCGGATGACGATCAGATGCTGGTCGCCGAGAACCGCCGCCGCGTCGCTGCCTGGATGGGTGTGCCGGCCAGCCATCTCCTGACCGCGCATCAGGTCCACTCGCCCGATGTCGTCATTGCCAGGGAACCCTTTCCCGGCCCGCGGCCCAAGGCCGACGCCATCGTCACCGACCGGCCGGGCATCGCCATCGGCGCCTCGACGGCCGATTGCGGCCCGGTGCTGTTCGCCGATGCGCAAGCGCGCATCATTGGCGCTGCACACGCCGGCTGGAAGGGCGCTTTCACCGGTGTGCTTGAAAACACCATTGCCGCGATGGAAAGCCTCGGCGCCCGCCGTGAGCGCATCATTGCGGTTCTCGGTCCTTCGATCGGCCCCGACAATTACGAGGTCGGGCCGGAATTCGTCGCCCGTTTCGTCGAAGCCGATGCCGAAAACATCCGCTATTTCGCGCCTTCGGCCAATCCGGCGCATGTAATGTTCGATCTCAACCTCTATACGGTCGACCGGCTGAAGAAGGCTGGCGTGACCGCGCAGGGGCTTGGCCGCTGCACCTATGCCGAGGAGGATCTCTTCTTTTCCTACCGGCGCGCGACGCATCGCAAGCAACCGGACTACGGTCGGCAGGTTTCGGCAATTGTTTTGGAGAACGGATAATGGCGCTGCATTTCGAACGGTCGGAATTTGACGCCCGGCGTGACCGGTTGATGATCGAGATGACGGAAAAGAAGCTCGATGCTGTACTGCTTTTCGCCCAGGAGAGCATGTACTGGCTAACCGGCTACGACACGTTTGGCTTCTGTTTCTTCCAGTCCCTGGTTGTGAAGGCTGACGGCTCGATGGTGCTGCTCACCCGCTCGGCCGATTTGCGCCAGGCGCGCCACACGTCGATCATCGACAACATCGTGCTGTGGACCGACCGCGACGGCGCCAACCCGGCGATCGACCTGCGCAACCTGCTCAACGACCTCAATCTCCTCGGCGCCCGCATCGGCGTCGAATACGACACCCATGGCCTGACCGCCTTCAATGGCCGCCGCGTCGACGAGCAGCTGCAGACCTTCGGCCAGATCGCCGACGCCTCCGGTATTGTCGGCCGTCTGCGCCTGTTCAAGAGCCCGGCTGAAATCGCCAAGGCCGAAAAGGCCGCCAACCTTTCCGACGACGCGCTCGACGCGGCCCTGCCGCTGATCAAGCAGGGCGGCGACGAAGCGCTGATCCTTGCCGCCATGCAGGGCGCGGTGTTTGCCGGCGGCGGCGACTATCCGGCCAATGAATTCATCATCGGCTCGGGCATCGACGCGCTGCTCTGCCGCTACAAGGCCGGGCGCCGCAAGCTGACCAAGAACGATCAGCTGACGCTCGAATGGGCCGGCGTGTTCCATCACTATCACGCGCCGATGATGCGCACCGTGCTGACCGGCAAGGCGTCGAAGCGCCATCAGGAGCTGTTCGACGCCGCCCGCGCGGCTCTTCTGGCGGTCGAGAAGGCGATGACGCCCGGCAACACCTTCGGCGACGTCTTCGACGCGCATGCCCGCACGCTGGAGGCGCACAGCCTGACCAAGCATCGGTTGAACGCCTGCGGCTATTCCGTCGGCGCCCGCTTCACCCCGTCCTGGATGGATATGCCGATGTTCTACCAGGGCAATCCCGAGCCGATCGCGCCCAACATGACATTGTTCGCGCACATGATCATCATGGACTCCGAAACCGAGACGGCGATGACGCTTGGCCGCACCTACCTGACCACCGAATCCCAGCCGACGCCGCTTTCACGCCATGATCTCGACTTGATCGTACAGTGAATCCATAATGGTTGGTCCACGCGGGGGCGTTCGCGACTAAGGAGTTTTCGGGCAGATGAGACGATCGCATGTGACGACCGTGTCATTGCTCGCAGCGCTTGTGCTGGCCGCTTGCACCAATGCCAAGGACGTCCTTGAGCCGTCCGCCATCACGCCGCCGGCAGCCTCGGCCCAACCGGCTCAGCCCTTGGCTGCCCCGGGCATCGCGCCCGCCGCCACACCAGCGCCGGCCGTCGGCGCCACGACACCCGCCAACCCCGCGCAGAGCGCCGCCGCTTTGTCGAAGACCCGGCTGCAGATCGCGCCGATCGTCGGCGCCTCCGTGGAAGCGGCAACGCCGCTGACGGCCGAACTGCAGACACGCGCCAAGCAGCGCGGCATCACCCTTGCCGGCAGCGCCGACCAGGCCGCCACCCATGTGCTGAAGGGCTACTTCTCGACCATGACGGAAGGCAAGGATACCACCGTTATCTATGTCTGGGACGTCTATGACCCCGCTGGCAACCGGCTACACCGCATCAATGGCCAGCAGAAGGCGCCCTCGGTCAATGCCGCCGAAGGCTGGCCCGCGGTTGCACCCGCTACCATGCAGGCGATCGCCGACCAGACGATCGACCAGTTCGCGGCCTGGCTCGGCGGCAGCGCCGGCTGATCCGCCTGTTACCGGCTTCCGTTCACTGTTGACGTTTTTGAGATTAGCCGGCGGATTCCCGTCAACGAGGCTTGCAATACCGGCACGGCTCGCTACAAGCCCGATTAAGAGGACCTCCCCATCCTTCGCCAGGAACGGTGCATGAAGCTTTTCGCGGGCAATTCCAACCGGGTGCTGGCCGAAGCGGTCGCCCGCTATCTCAATGTCCCGCTGGGCAAGGCCAGCGTCAGACGCTTCGCCGATCAGGAAATCTTCGTCGAAATCCAGGAAAACGTGCGCGGCGAGGATGTCTTCATCCTGCAGTCGACCTCGTTCCCGACCAACGATCATCTGATGGAACTGCTCATCATGATCGATGCCTTCATGCGCTCCTCGGCCAAGCGCATCACCGCGGTCATCCCCTATTTCGGTTACGCCAGGCAGGATCGCCGGGCCTCGGGCCGCACACCGATCTCGGCCAAGCTGGTCGCCAACATGATCACCCGCGCTGGCGTCGACCGCGTTTTGACGCTCGACCTCCATGCCGGCCAGATCCAGGGTTTTTTCGACATTCCGACCGACAATCTGTTCTCGGTGCCGGTGATGGCCCGTGACGTGAAGGCAAAATACAAACAGCTTGCCAATGTCGTCGTCGTCTCGCCCGACATCGGCGGCGTGGTGCGCGCCCGCGCGCTCGCCAAACGCTTCGACGCACAACTGGCCATCGTCGACAAGCGCCGCGAACGTCCCGGTGAATCCGAAGTGATGAACATCATCGGCGCGGTCGCCGGCAAGGATTGCCTGCTGATCGACGACATCGTCGATTCCGGCGGCACGCTGTGCAATGCCGCCGATGCGCTGCTCGCCAACGGCGCTACCAGCGTCACCGCCTATATCACCCACGGCGTGCTGTCGGGCGGTGCGGTCGCCCGGATCAGCGGCTCGAAGCTGCAGGAACTGGTGATCACCGATTCCATCCAGCCGACGCAAGGCGTGCTCGACGCCCCGAATATCCGCGTCATCTCCATCGCCGACCTGATGGGCGAGGCGATTTCGCGCACAGCGACCGAAGAGTCCGTGTCGAGCCTGTTCGATTAATCCATGTTGCCCAAAAGCGTGCCCACGGGCCTAGCTCGGGGGTAATCTCATTTTTGGAATCTGCCCCAAACCGTCGTGAAAGGAGCGCAGCTGATGCGCAATCGAATCAAGGCTGCAGGCATCGCAGGAATGCTTCTCGCAATCGGCATCGCCAGCGCGGCCTATGCGCCGACAATCGCTCCGGTTTCGACCGCGCAGGCGCAAACGGAATATCTTCCCACCGAAAAGGATTTCATCGGCAAATGGAGCATCGCAGGGTCCGCAATCCGGCCACCGCGTGATCTGAAAGAGCCGGCGAAGCCCGACCAGGAAGCGGCTGCGACCGAATTTCAGCAGACTGTGACCGCCTTTTATGGCGCCTTCGACTATCTGGAGATCACGGCGGACGGCCGCTACAATTTTCACCAACCGGGTGACCCGGCATCGGGGCCTTGCGTCTGGTGCGGGACATGGTCGTTCAAGAACGATTCCCTGTGGCTCGAACTGGACACGGCGCCCAGGCTCGACATCTACGCCGAGGGCGGCGACATGCAGATGACCTACACGGCCGAGCCTGAAGAAACGTCACGATACAAATGGCTTGTTTTCAGCTGGACCAAGGCTGATTGAACTGAGGGTGAGGCGTTCTCGCGCACGCCAACCGAAGCATCGGTGTCAAGCCCGATCTCCTAAGGCGGGCAGTCAGTCCATGGTTGCATTGTGCGAGGAGTTCACCATGGCCATACTGCCCCTCCAATCAACGGAGGAGTAGCAGATGCGGCGTAGGACTTTGCTCGGGCTCGCGGTTTCCATCGCAGCCACCCTTTCAGCACCGGCGGCTTGGGCCGCCGATTTTCCGGACCGGACCATCACCATGGTTGTCCCCTTTTCCGCCGGTGGCTCGACGGATCTGGTCGCGCGCCTAGTCGCCAACAAGATGTCCGAAAAGCTGGGCCAGCAGATTGTCGTCGAAAATGTCGGCGGCGCCGGGGGCAGCATCGGCGCTGCCCAGGTCGCCCGAGCCGAACCGGACGGCTACACGATCCTGATGGGCACGGTCGCAACCCACGCGCTCAACCCGCTGATCCTGAAGACAAAGCCCTACGACGCGGAGAAGGATTTTGCGCCGATATCGTTGCTCGTGCTGGTGCCAAACGTCCTGGTCGTGAACCCTGAATTCCCTGCCAAGAACGTCAAGGAACTGATCGAGATGCTGAAGAAGGATCCGGACAAATATGCCTACGCCTCATCAGGCAATGGCACCCCGCTCCATCTCTCCGGCGAGCTTTTCAAGACGATGGCCGGCGTCAGCATGCAGCACATTCCCTACAAGGGCGCCGGACCGGCCTTGAACGACGTTATCGGCAATCAGGTGCCGATGATGTTCGACAACCTCCCCTCTTCATCGGGCCATATCAAGAGCGGGACGCTGAGAGCGCTTGGCGTCACCACCAAGGAGCGCGTTCCCTCCTTCCCCGACATACCGGCCATTGCCGAAACCATTCCCGGCTATGAAACCTACAGCTGGAACGCTCTGTTCGCGCCCGCAGGCACGCCGCCGGAGGTCGTCGCCGTTCTTCAGAAGGCGGCAGTTGAAGCCCTGAAAGACCCTGATGTGATCGCCCGCATGGCCCAGTTCAGCGCCTCGATCGTGGCCTCCACCCCGGAAGAGCTTGGAGCGCATGTGAAGGCCGAACTCGCCAAATGGGAACCGATCGTCAAGGCCAGCGGCGTTCAGCTGGACTAGGGCCTACGACAAAGTGCTGCGGGCTTTTCCTGGCGCTACGGCGCCGGGGCCTCAAGCCGAGGCTGAGCCCGCCGCATGCCTTCGTCGCGGGCGCCGCGCATATAGCCGCGCGGCGAGGCGCCGAGCATGCGCTTGAACATGGTTATGAATGCCGGCACGCTGTCATAACCGAGGTCGAGCGCCACCCTGGTGATCGGCTCGCCGTCGGCGAGCCTGGGAAGTGCCGCGAACAGGCAGGCCTGCTGGCGCCATGTCGACAAGGACAGTCCGGTCTGGCGGTGGAAGGCACGGGTGAAGGAGCGCCGGCTCATCCCCGCGGCATCGGCCCACTCGTCGATCGTGGCATGCGGCGACGGTGCCGCCACGAAGCGCCGGCAGAGCGCCGCCAGCCTGGGATCAGACGGGAACGGCAGGCCGAGCGGCCGTTCCGGCAAGGTCGGGATCTCGTGCAGCAAGAGGTTCATGATCAACCCGCCGCGGCCTTCCAGTTCGCCGCCTTGCGGCAGCTTTTCCGATTCGACGATCAGGCTGTGCATCAGCTCGGTGATGGCGACGACGCGCAAACCTTCCGGCAGGCCCGGGATCGCGCCCGGCATGACATAGACCGAGCGCATCGAGACATCGCCCAGCATTTCGACGGAATGCTCGGTGCCGGCCGGTATCCACATTGCGTGGTCGGGTGGCACCATCCAGCGCCCGTACCTGGTCGTCACCAGCACGACACCGACCAGCGCATGCAGCAACTGGCTGCGGCTGTGGCGGTGTTGCGGAACGTGGTAGCCGTCGGGATATTCGGTCGGCAAAGCCACCGCCGGCCCGGAAACCTCCTCCAGCCACTGCCAGCGGCTTTCGTGCAATCGGCCGAGATCGGCATTGCCGGCGCGGAAGATATCCCTGCGATGTGGCATCGGCTATGGCCCACTTGCGAAACTATTGGACCAAACCACGAAAGAAGTCGCCTCGCAAGCGGCTTATAAGGCAGCCATCCCCAAGGCGCTCCGCAGGGGCGTCGCCCAAGCGCTTCAGACGAGCGTCCTTAAGGCGGTCCGCGGGAGCGGCCGCCAAGCCTGCCCGCGGGCAAACACCCGCCAAAAAGACCTCGGAGCCTGCCTTGACCGATACGACAGCCACCAGCATTGCACCGCAGCCAAGCGCCAGCCTCCCTTCAGCCCAGGCGACCGCCTTCACCGTCATTCTGGCGGTGAGCTTTTGCCACGGCATCAACGACATCATGCAATCGCTGCTGCCGGCGATCTATCCGCTGCTGAAAGAGAACTACGGTCTCGATTTCTGGCAGATCGGTCTTTTGACCTTCACCTTCCAGGTCACGGCGTCGCTGCTGCAGCCGGTCATCGGCATGATCACCGACAAGCGGCCAATGCCCTATTCGCTGCCCTACGGAATGGCGTCCTCGCTGATTGGCCTGATCGTGCTCGCCTATGCCGGCCACTATGCGCTGCTTCTGGTCGGCGCCTCGCTGATCGGCATCGGCTCGGCGATCTTCCATCCGGAATCCTCGCGCATTGCCCGCTTTGCCTCCGGCGGCCGCTTTGGCCTGGCGCAATCTTTGTTCCAGGTCGGCGGCAATTTCGGCCAGTCGATGGGGCCGCTGCTCGCTGCCTTCATCGTCGTGCCCTTCGGCCAGACCAGCATTTCATGGTTCGCCGTCGGTTCTCTGATCGGCATCATCGTTTTGTCGCGGGTCGGCGGCTGGTACAGCCGGATGCGCGCCGCGCAGGGCAATCGCAAGGCGGCAAGCTTCGTCTCGCCCTTCCCGCGCAAGAAAGTGATGGGTGCGCTCATCGTCCTGACGCTGCTGGTGCTGACCAAGAATGCCTACATCGCCTCGCTCTCCAGCTACTACACCTTCTATTCCATCCATAAGTTCGGCGTGTCGGTGCAGATGAGCCAGGTCATGCTGTTCCTGTTCCTCGGCGCCTCGGCGCTGGGCATCCTGCTCGGCGGACCGTTCGGCGACCGCTACGGCCAGAAGGCGATGATCTGGTTCTCGATCGTCGGCGTGCTGCCGTTCACGCTGGCGCTGCCCTACGCCAATTTCGAATGGACGATGGTGCTGACGGTGCTGATCGGCCTGATCCTGTCCTCGGCCTTCTCCAACATCGTCGTGTTTGCGCAGGAGTTGGTGCCGGGACGTGTCGGCACCATCGCCGGGATCTTCTTCGGCTTCGCCTTCGGCATGGGCGGCATTGCAGCCGCCGTGCTCGGCGCCGTCGCCGACATGAAGGGCATCGATTTCGTCTTCCAGATCTGCTCGTATCTGCCGCTGCTCGGCCTGCTGACGGTGTTCCTGCCCAACATGAAGGAAGCCAGGAAGGCGCAGGCGGCGACCAGTTAAAACCGCCGATCTTCAGCACTCGACATGAGGGCGTGGCAACTGCGACGCCCTCATGATTCTTTCCCCAAGCGCCAGGTGGAAACCCTGCTAGTGTTCGAACCGCGCGCGCGGGGTAACGCTGCCGCAGACACTTAACGTCTCTGGAGAATGACATGCATAAGATCGTGTTGGCCGTGTTGGGCGTGCTTCTTGTTACCTTGCCGGCGACGGCACGCATCGTTCCCTTTCCGCCGGGTTTCAAGACGCAGTCCGTCGAAACCAACGGCACCAAACTCTATGTGCGCGTTGGCGGCAAGGGTCCCGCCGTCGTGCTGCTGCACGGCTTTGCCGATACCGGAGACATGTGGGGCGCCGCGGCCATCGCCCTCGCAAAGGACCACACCGTCATCGTGCCGGACCTGCGCGGCATGGGTCTGTCGGCCCACCCGGAAGCGGGCTACGCCAAGAAGAACCAGGCCGTCGACATCGCCGGCGTGTTGGATGCCCTGAAGATCGACAAGGCAGATCTCGTCACCCACGACATCGGCAACATGGTCGGCTATGCGCTCGCCGCTCAGTATCCCAAGCGCATCACCAAATGGGTTATCATCGACGCGCCGCTGCCCGGCATAGGCGACTGGGAAAAGATCAAGCAAAGCCCGCTGCTTTGGCACTTCAACTTCCGCGGCCCTGATATGGAGCGGCTGGTCGCGGGGCGCGAGCGCATCTATCTCGACCGCTTCTACAACGAGTTGTCGGCTGACCCCAAGAAGATCGACGAGGCGACGCGCAGGCACTACGCCAAACTCTATGCCCGCCCGCATGCGATGCATGACGCCTTCGAGCAGTTCAAGGCGTTTGACCAGGACGCGATCGACAACCAGGCGATGCTTGCCGCCGGCGGCAAACTGACCATGCCGGTACTGGCTGTCGGCGGTGAAAAATCCGCTGGCACTACGCAGGCCGATCTCCTGCGGCTTGTTGCGACCGATGTCACGGGCGGCATCGTGCCCGCTTCCGGACACTGGATCATGGAGGAAAACCCCGACGACACCGTCAAACTGATCACTGGTTTTCTCGATAAATAGGCACTGTCCCGCTGACATTTCGGCGAAAGCAAATGCACCCGCCCGGCGGCGGGTGCCTTGCCTATCCAACTGGACGATGTCTATTCAACTGAACGATTCTACGCCTTGAAGAACGCCAGCAGGTCGGCGTTGATCACATCGGCGTGCGTGGTCGCCATGCCGTGCGGAAAACCCTTGTAGACCTTGAGCTCGCCCTTTTTGAGGAGCTTGACAGCCAGCAGCGCGGAGTCGGTGATCGGAACGATCTGGTCGTCGTCGCCATGCATGACCAGCACCGGCACGTCGATGGCCTTCAGATCGTCGGTGAAGTCGGTTTCCGAGAACGCCTTGATGCAATCATAATGCGCCTTGGTGCCGCCCATCATGCCCTGGCGCCACCAATTCTCGACGACAGCCTGCGATACCTGGGCGCCGGGGCGGTTGAAGCCGTAGAACGGGCCGGCCGCAATATCGTGGAAAAACTGGGCGCGGTTGGCTGCCTGGGCGGAGCGGAAACCATCGAACACCTCGATCGGCAGGCCACCCGGATTGGCCGCCGTCTTCAGCATGATCGGCGGCACCGCGCCGAGCAGTGCGGCCTTGGCGACACGGCCACCGGAACCGTACTTCGCGACATAGCGGGCCACTTCGCCGCCACCGGTGGAATGGCCGACATGGATCGCGTCCTTGAGGTCGAGATGCGCCGCAAGCTCCGCGACATCAGCGGCGTAGGTGTCCATCTCGTTGCCGGTATCGGTCTGGGTGGAGCGGCCATGGCCGCGCCGGTCATGGGCAATGACGCGATAGCCCTTGGACAGGAAGAACAGCATCTGGGCGTCCCAGTCGTCGCTGCTCAGCGGCCAGCCGTGATGGAAGACGATGGGTTGTCCCGTTCCCCAATCCTTGTAGAAAATTTCGGTGCCGTCCTTGGTGGTGATCGTGCTGCTGCCGGGCTTGGTCATCTCGCTCTCCATTGATTGCTTCCGCGATAATCAATATCGCGATAACCATACGACTAGCGCAGGTCCAAATCCTTGTCTACAGAAAATATGTATCGCGATATCATTTTTCGTGGTACATATTGATGTGCTCAGTCGGCAAAGGAATGCCTCGTGCCTCTCCCGTTGGACAACCAGCTCTGCTTCACGCTTTACGCCACCAGCATGGCAATCAATCGCACCTACAAGCCCATGCTGGACGAGATGGGCATCACCTATCCGCAATATCTCGTGCTGAACGCACTTGCCGAAGCCGGCGGGATGTCGGTCGGCTCGATTGCGCACAGGCTCGCTTTGGAATCGAGCACCATCACGCCGCTGGTGAAGCGCATGGAACAGGCCGGTCTCGTCACCCGCCAGCGCAGCCAGACGGACGAGCGCCAGGTGCAGGTCGACCTGACGCCTGCCGGCCGCGCGCTGCTCGTCCAGTGCAACTGCCTCAACGAAACCCTGATCGAACGCTCGGGCATGACGATGGCTGATCTCGATGCCTTGAATCGGCGGATCCAGGCGCTGCGCGAAGCGTTGAGCAGCAAGCCGGACTAGCTGCCCTACAAACACGCCAGGCTTAATCCTTGCCGGCCAGCCAGCGCACGACGTTGCCCATCAGCTTGCCGTAGAGCGGCCATCCCAAAAAGTCCTGCGACAGCCAGTGTGGGCCGATGTCGGTCGCCCACGCGACGGTGCGGCCACGGCCATGCTCACGAACCGCAAGCAGCGGCCAGTCCGTGCCGCGATACTGGCAGGTCGCCAGAAGCTAGGACGAGCCGTCGCGCCTGAAATCGAGTTTGTTCATGCCGAGGATCGGCGGCAACGGACCCGCGACACCGGCAAGGATCGGATGCGACGCCTGAAGGATCGACGGCTGCAGGCCTTGCGGCACTTCCAGCCCGTCCGAGAATGGCAGGCAGCGCACGGGCAGCACGTCCTCGACCGGGGTGTCGTGGAAACGCGCCGTGCCGAACAGGCCTTGGAACCCCATATAGCCGCCGGCCAGCATCAGCCCGCCGCCGCCTTCGACATAGGCCTTGAGGACGTCGAGGCGGTTGACGCCGATGCGCCCGGCGCGGGCCTCCGGCGTGACCAGCAAGGTCAGCGCGCCGACATCGGAGATCACCACCGCCTGGTATTCGGCCAGCGCGTCGAGGTCATACGGAAATTCGGCCGCACAGCGATCGCCACCGATCTGCGTCACCGCTATGCGCTCTGCGGCAAGGGCGGCATTGAAGGCCGTCGCGCCATTCACCCATGTCGCACTTGTCAGAACGTCGCCGCCGGCAGCGACCGACGTCGTCGCCGCGAAGGTCTCGCCTGCCAGCAAGAGTTTCATCGTCGCCCTCACGCTTTTCGACTGACAATTGAACGAGCGGGCGCCGGCTTGAACCGGCGCCCGCCGGGCCTTGGGAGGCTTAGAACTTAAACTCGGCCAGGTTTTCCGGCGTCACGATCTTGGCCGGGCCAAGGATCAGTTCGCCGCTGGCGCCGATCGTGTACTCGCCGAGCCTGCCTGCCGTGAACTTCTCACCTTCCTTGCCGGTGATCTTGCACTGCGCCAGCGCCTGGGCCGCCTGATAGGTCAGGTAGCCGAGATCGGTGACATTCCACCAGATATCCTGGGCAGCGCCATCCTTGATGTATTTCGAAATCAAAGTGGCCGGCGCAAGGCCGGTCAGCTTGACCTTGCCGATCATACCGGCTTCCTCGAGTGCGCGCGCGGCCGCCGGAAGGCCTATGCCTGCCGGCACGATGATCACCTTGAGATCCGGAAACGCCTGCACCAGCGCCAAGGCCTGCTGCTGGTTGACCTGCTCGCTCTCCTCGCCATAGGCGACCTGCACCAGTTTCATCTTGGCGTATTTCGGCTCTGCCGCCATCTTCGCCTTCATGAAGTCGATCCAGGCGTTCTGGTTGGTCGCCGTCGGCGTCGACGACAGGATGGCGAACTCGCCTTCGCCGCCGCTGAGGTTGAATGCGCTTTCCAGCATCATTTCGGCCAGACTGTCGCCCTTCACCTGGTTCACGAACACCGCGCGCACATCGGCCGCGACGTCGGAATCGTACGAGATCACCCGGACGCCTTGCTGAACGGCGCGCTTCAGCGCAGGCGCAACGGCATTGGCGTCGTTGCCGGCGATAGCGATGACGCCGACCTTCTGCGACACAAGGCTGTTGATGAATTCGATCTGTGCCTCGGCCGTCGCCTGCGACGGGGCGACCTGGGTGGCGGTGCCGCCAATTTCCTTCGCCGCCTCTTCGGCGCCGCCGAAAGCCACCTTGAAGTAGGGATCGGTGTCGAGCTTGGGCAGGAAGCCGACGGTCACCGGTTCCTTGGCGCATTCCTGGCTGTAGGCCAGCGAGGCCGGCGCAAGCAGAACCGCGGATGCGAGCAGGGCTATTCTAAACGCTTTCATTGTGTCTCCTCCGTCAGAATTCGGGCTTGAAGAAAGGGGCCCGAGATCACCCCTTGGTTTCGCGCAGGACGCGCGATCTTGACAGCCGCTCCTCCAGGGAGCGCCAGTAATTGCCGACCAGCAGCGAGCCGATCAGAAGCAGGCCGATGATCATGCCTTGAGCGTCGCCGCCGATCTGGTTGAGCGCCAGCACATTTCGGATGATGGCGATCAACAGCAGCGCCAGCATGACCCCCGTGAGCCGCCCCTTACCACCGAAGACGCTGACGCCGCCGAGCAGCACGATGGTGATGACATCGAGCTCCATGCCGAGCGCATTGTTGGCGCGGGCGTTGGAGAGGCGCGCGGTGTAGACGATGCCGGCGATGGCTGCGACCATGCCCGAAACGACGAACAGCTTCAGCACCATTTTGCGCGTATCGATGCCGGAATAACGCGCCACTTCGGGGCTGCCGCCGAGCGCATAGATGCGCTTGCCGGTCGGCGTCTTCTGCAGCACCACCGCGAAGATCGGCGCCAGCAGCAGGAACGGCACGATGGTCCACGGGATTTGTGTGCCCGGCAGATTGCTGATGCCGAAATCGACGACCGCCGGCGGCAATATGTTGACCGAACCGGTGCCGAGCAGGATGTAGCCAATGCCCCGATAGAGCGCCATGGTGCCGAGCGTCACCACCAGCGACTGCAGCCCCAGCCCTGAAACCAGATAGCCATTGAAGGCGCCGAGCAGGCCGCCGAAGACCAGCGTCAGCGGAATGGCCGCCAGCGTCGGCACGCCGCCCTGGACGAGCAGGCCAAACACCACGGATGTCAGCGCCAGCACCGAGGCGATCGACAGGTCGATCTCGCGGGTGATGATGAGCAGCGTCATCGGCAGGATCAGCAACGCCTTTTCCGAGGCGCTCGCCGCCAGCTGAGAAAGGTTAAAGCCGGAAACGAAATTCGGCACGAAGACCGCCGCATAGACGAAGACAGCGAGGCAGGCGGTCGCCAGCAGCAGATCCCAGAAGTCGATCGAGCGGATAAACTTTTTCATCTCGCCCTCGCCTGTCTTGCCTGTTCGGCACGCCGCGCGATGAAGGTGTCGATGCCGATGGCAACCAGGATCACCAGGCCATAGACGCCCTGCAGCCAGAGCGGGTCGACACGCACCAGCGTCAGCCCGTTCTTGATGACCAAGAGCGTGAGCGCGCCAAGGATGATGCCGAGCAGCGTGCCCGAGCCGCCGCGGATGGCGACGCCGCCGACCACCGCAGAGGCGATCACCGTGAGTTCGAAGCCGAGCGCGACGCGGGCATCGATGGTGGCGTAGCGCGAAGCCCACAGGGCGCCGCACAGGCCGCCTAGCAGGCCGGCCATGCCGAAGGCCAGCAGGATGCGCCGGTCGACCGGAATGCCGATCAGCCTTGCGCCGTCCGGGTTGGAACCGGTGGCAAACAGCTCGCGCCCGGTTGCGGTGCGATAGAGCAGCACATAGCCGGCGCACAGGATGACAATAGCGATGATGACGATCAGCGGCACGCCTGCGATCTTCAGCCCGGTCATGTCGAGCCAGGCTTGCGTGACTTCGTCGGCGCTGACCTGGTCGCCCGCCGCCCAGATCGAGTTGAAACCGCGGAAGATCGACATCGAAGCCAGCGTAACGACGATGGCCGGGATCTTTCCCCTGGTAACGACAAGGCCGTTGAGCAGTCCGGCAAAGCCGCCGACGGCGCAGGCGGTGATCAGGCCGATGCCGATGTCCAATCCGGGATAGGCCTGAACCATGCTGGCCGCCATATAGGCGGAGAGGCCGATCACAGCTGCGATCGACAGGTCGATGTTGCGGGTGATCAGCACCAGCATCTGCGCCAGTGCGGCGACAATCAGCAAGGCCGCGTCCATCGACACAGCGGTGAGGTTCGCCGCGCTCACCATGCGCGGGTTGATGATGGTGACCGGAATGGCGACGGCGAGCATTGCCGCAAGCAGGCCGAATTCCCGCCGCTTCAGAAAATCGAACGGTCCTTTTGCCTTTTCCTCCTCGGCGGCGCGTTCTATCTGCGCTGCCTGGCCGGCACGTTCATCGGTCCTGGTCGCCGCTTCCAGTACTTTTTCCTGCGTGGCTTGCCCGCGCGAAAACTCGGCAGTCTGGCGGCCTTCGCGCAGCACGATAATGCGGTCGCACATGCCGATCAGTTCGGGCATCTCTGACGAGATCAGCAGGATCGCCATGCCTTGCGCGGCAAGGTCAGCAATCATTGCATGCACTTCCGCCTTGGTACCGACATCGATGCCTTGCGTCGGCTCGTCGAGGATGAGCACGCGCGGCTCGGTGCGCAGCCATTTGGCCAGCACCACCTTCTGCTGGTTGCCGCCGGATAACTCTTTCACCGGCTGCCCATAACCGGAAAAGCGCAGCTTCATGCGCTTCAGCCAGTCCGCCACCAGACCGATGGCGCGGTCGGTGCCGTAGAGACCGCGTTGTGCGGCCTTGTCGAGAACAGGTAGCACCGCATTGTCGAGGATGGAGAAATCCATCACCAGGCTCTGGCCCATGCGATCTTCCGACACATAGGCGATGCGCGCATCCATGGCGTCGCGCGCCGAGGCGAACTGCACGGGCTTGCCGTCGATCAGGATTTCGCCGGCGTCGGGCCGGTCGATACCGAACAGCACGCGCGCAATCTCGGTGCGTCCGCTGCCGACCAGGCCGCCAAGCCCCAGCACCTCGCCGGCGTGAAGCTTGAGGTCGATACCGGCAAACCCGCCGGCGCGCGAAAGTCCCTTCGCCTCCAGCACCAGCGCGCCTGAGGCATGGCGCCGTTCGGGATAGAGGTCGGTGACTTCACGCCCGACCATCATGCTGATGGCGGCAGCGCGGCCAAGCTCGGCCTTCGGCTTGACGCCGATCAGGCGCCCGTCACGCAGCACGGCGATGCGGTCGGCGATGCGGAAGATTTCATCCATGCGGTGGCCGACGAACATCATCGCCACGCCATGCAGCCTGAGATCGGCAACGACGGAAAACAGCCGCTCGACCTCGCGCTGTGACAGCGCCGCCGTGGGCTCGTCCATGATCAGCACGCGGGCATCCAGCGACAGCGCGCGGGCGATCTCGACCAGTTGTTGTTCAGAGGTACGCAGTGTTCCCAGCCGCGTTGCCGCCGGCACGTCGAGCCCGACGGTAGCCAGCACCTTGCGGGCGCCGGCCAGCATGGCGGCATTGTCGATGCCGCCAAAGCGGTCGCGCGGCATGTGGCCGAGATAGATGTTCTCCGCCACCGACAGATCGGGAAACAAGCCAGGATGCTGGTGCATGACCGCAATGCCGGCCGCCTGCGCGTCATGCGGCGAATGGAAAGCTGCTGGCTTGCCGTCGACCTCGACGTGACCGCTGGTGGGGGAATGCACGCCGGCCAGAAGCTTCACGCAGGTGCTCTTGCCGGCGCCGTTTTCGCCAAGCAGCGCCAGCACCTCGCCGGAGCGCAATTCGAAGGAGGCGTCCTTGAGCGCAATCGTGCCGCCGAAAGCCTTCGTCGCCTGAACCAGGGCAATGGGAACAGCCCGCACCACCGCAGCGTCGGCTTCGCTTTGTGTGCCCGAGTGCAGCACGTCTCCTCCCTGCCTAGTTATTTTTTCAATTTGCTATATTAAATAGCGCAAAGGCGCAACGGCAAAATTGACTTCCATGGTTCCGACGCGCACTGTCGCCGCCAGCATAGGCATCGCAGGGTGCGCTCGGCCGCAGGTGGTTTGCGGGCTTCGCGCCGGGAACGGGACATTTGGGGAGTGTTCGGGTTTTGTCAGGGAAAGGCAGCAATTCTGTCAAAGTTCGGCACTATAATGAGCGTTTCGTGCTCGACGCCATCCGTCGCCTCAAGGAAGCCTCCAAGTCCGATCTGGCGCGCGCGGCAAGCCTGACGCCGGCGGCCGTCGCTGCCATCGTCGACGGCTTGGAATCTTCCGGATTCGTAAAGCAAGTGGGAAAAAGGTTCGGGCAGCGCGGTTCGCCCTCCACGCTGTACCGGCTGACGCCGGAGCGCATCTACAGCGTCGGCATCAAGATCGGCCGGCGTGCGCTGGAAGCCGTTCTGGTCGACTTCGCCGGTGAAATCCGCGCAAGAGAGTCGCACGAATACCGCTTCCCCGATCCTGATCTGGTGCTGAAGGCCGGCAACATGGCGCTGGCCACGTTCGAGAAACTCGTCGACGGACTTGGCGATGCAAGCATCGTCGGCGTCGGCATTGCCTCCCCCTATTTCCTCGGCGGCTGGAGCGAGGAACTCGGCTTTCCCGACGATCTCGGCAGCCGCTGGGAAGCGATCGACCTGACGACATGCTTTGCCACGCCGGCAAAGACGCCGGTGTTCGTGGAAAACGACGCCACGTCGGCGGCGCTGGCCGAACTTGTCCAGGGCGCCGGCGCCCGCTTCCGCGATTTCATGCACATCTCGATCGACACCTTCGTCGGCGGCGGCCTGGTGCAAGGCGGCAGGGTCCATACCGGCCCGCATGGCAACACCGCAGCACTCGGGCCCTTGCCGGTCTCGCCCTCGAGCCTCGATTCGGTCGCGGCCAAACCGGCGCGCTACCAGAGCCTGCTGCATCGCGCCTCGATCTATGTGCTGGTCAATCACCTGAGGTCGCGCGGCGTGGTGATCAACCGCGTGCGAGAGCTCGATCCGTTGCCGCCCGAGGCGCGCGCGCCCTTGTTCGAATGGATCGACGATTGCGCGAGCGCGCTGGTCGAGGCGATCATCGCCATCACCTCCATCATCGATATCGAGGCCATCGTTCTCGACTCGATCCTGCCCAGGCCGATCCATCTCGAACTGCTGGCAAGGGTGCAGGCCCAGTTCAACCAGGCCAGCGCCATCGGCATCGTGGCGCCGGAGATCGTGCCGGGGCAATTCGGCCCCGAAGCGTCCTCGATCGGCGCCGCCATGCTGCCGTTCTCGGCGCTGCTGGCGCCCGACAGCGGCGTGCTCATGATCGGCAAGGACCGGACGAAACTGCTGAGCGCTCTGTCCACGCTCGGTGGCGCCAAGGGAAACGGATCAAATCCGCCCACCGACCTGCCGGCCTGAGCGCAATGCGGCGCGCCCAACGCAGGCATCGGCCGCCCGATGGCTTGCACGCCTGCCCGCCTTCCGCTATAGAGCCGCCACCCGCGTAGACACCCTTGGAGGCAACGCGGCGGAAGGCTGCCTTCCCTTGTGATCCCGAACAAAGCTCCGCGTATGCGGTTTCTGGCATTCGGACATCCAGGCCTGGCGGCTTTCGACGTTTACGGTCCAGGCACACTGCCACCGCAAACGCTCCATAAAACGCGAAAGGAAATGCCATGAGCCACGATACTTACGAGCTCAAGGCCGAAGCGCGCGAACAGGTCGGTAAGGGGTCCGCCCGTGCAGTTCGCCGCAACGGTAAAGTGCCTGCAGTTATCTACGGCGACAGACAGCCTCCCCTGGCGATTGCGCTGAACTACAAGGACGTCTTCTACAAAATCCATGGCGGCGGGTTTTTGACCACGATCGCCACGATCGATGTCGACGGCAAGAAAATCCAGGTTCTGCCCAAGGATTTCCAGCTCGACCCGGTCAAGGATTTCCCGGTCCATGTCGACTTCCTGCGCATCGGCAAGGACACCGAGGTCAACGTCGACGTGCCTGTCCACTTCATCAATGAAGACAAGTCGCCCGGCATCAAACGCGGCGGCGTGCTCAACATCGTGCGTCACGAAGTCGAGTTCCACTGCCCGGCCAATGCGATCCCGGAATTCATCACCGTCGATCTCACCGGCGCCGACATTGGCGATTCGATCCACATCTCGGCGGTTACCTTGCCGGCCGGCGTCAAGCCGGTGATCTCCGATCGCGACTTCACCATCGCGACCATTGCCGGTTCCTCGGCGATGAAGCCGGAGACGGAAGAGACGGCGGAAGCGGCAGCCCCCGAAGCGGCGGCCCCTGCTGCCGAAGAGAAGTAATTTTCGGGCCCGGAGTTCACGATGCTTGTCTTTGCAGGCCTCGGCAATCCGGGCGCGAAATACGCTGATAACCGGCACAATGTCGGCTTCATGGCGGCGGACGCAATTGCCCGCCGCCATTCGTTTTCGCCCTGGTCGAAGAAGTTCCAGGGCCTGATCGCCGAAGGCACGATTGCCGGCGAGAAGATTCTGCTGATCAAGCCGCAGACCTTCATGAACCTGTCGGGACAGGCGGTCGGCGAAGCCTTGCGCTTCTACAAGCTCGGCCCCGAGGCGCTGACCGTCTTCTATGACGAGATCGACCTGCCCGCCGGCAAATTGCGGGTCAAGGTCGGTGGCGGCGCCGGCGGCCACAACGGCATCCGCTCGCTCGACCAGCATGTCGGCAAGAATTTTCGCCGCGTGCGCATCGGCGTCGGCCATCCCGGCGTCCGGGAAATGGTGCATGGCCATGTGCTCGGCGACTTCGCCAAGGCCGATCGCGAGTGGCTGGATGTGCTGCTCGACACCATCGCCGACGATGCCGGGCTGCTGGCCAAGGGCGACGACAGTTCCTTCATGAACCGCATTACTCTGGCCCTGCGTGACAAGCTGGTGCCGACCAGCGACGACGACCGGCCGCCGCCCAAGGCGCCGAAGGCTGAAGGTCCAAAGGCTCAAAGCCACATCCGCCAGGCCCGACCGCAGCAGGCGCCAGCCAAGCTGCCGGAAAGCGGCCCGATGGCGGCGATGTTGAAGAAGCTGTTCGGCAAGAAGGACTGAGCTTCGATAGGATCGGGACCGCAGGGCTTGACGTTCCTTACCCCTATCGCCCATAGCCCTCATCAAATTTCTAGTTTCCCGATAGGACCGGACGAACATGGGTTTCAAATGCGGTATCGTTGGCTTGCCCAACGTCGGCAAGTCGACGCTTTTCAACGCGTTGACCAGGACGGCGGCGGCGCAGGCCGCCAACTATCCGTTCTGCACCATCGAACCGAACACCGGCGAGGTGGCAGTGCCTGACCCGCGGCTGCAGAAGATCGCCGCGATCGCCAAGTCGAAAGAGATCATCCCGACCCGCATCTCCTTCGTCGACATTGCCGGCCTGGTGCGCGGCGCCTCCAAGGGCGAAGGGCTGGGCAACCAGTTCCTCGCCAACATCCGCGAGGTCGACGCCATCGTCCACGTGCTGCGCTGCTTCGAGGATGACGACATCACCCATGTCGAGGGCAAGATCGACCCTGTCGCCGACGCCGATACAGTCGAGACCGAGTTGATGCTTGCCGACCTCGACAGCCTCGAGCGCCGCATCGTGCAGTTCCGCAAGCGCGCCGGCAGCAAGGACAAGGAAGCAACCACCGTGCTGCCGATGATGGAGGCCGCACTCGAGCTCCTCCAGGCCGGCAAGCCGACCCGCATCCTGCTCAAGGGCATTTCAGCCGAGGATTTGCGCATCCTGCAGGGGCTGAACCTGTTGACCTCGCACCCCGTGCTCTATGTCTGCAACGTCGCCGAAGCCGACGCCGCCACCGGCAACGAGCACACCAAGGCCGTGGAAAAGATGGCGACAGCGCAGGGCGCCGGCACCGTCGTAATCTCGGCCGCGATCGAGGCCGAAGTCGCCCAGCTCTCGGACGAAGAAGAGATGGAGTTCCTGTCGTCGCTCGGTCTCGACGAACCCGGCCTCAACAAGGTCATCCGCGCCGGCTATGATCTGTTGCATCTCATCACCTATTTCACCGCCGGGCCGAAAGAGACGCGCGCCTGGACCATCCACAAGGGCGACAAGGCCCCGCAGGCCGCCGGCGTCATCCACACCGACTTCGAGCGCGGCTTCATCCGCGCCCAGACCATCGCCTATAACGACTACGTCACGCTGGGCGGCGAAGTGGCGGCCAAGGAGGCCGGCAAGGCGCGCGACGAAGGTAAGGAATATGTCGTCCAGGACGGCGACGTGCTGCTGTTCAAGTTCAACACCTGAGACGCCGAGGCATCTCGCGGCTCGCGCGCTGACCGCGGCCGATCACAGCTGCGTCAAGTGGAGGAGCCAGCCTGCCGCTTCGCTTGACTGCCCTTGGCACCGGGTCTAAGGCCCTCTGCATCCGACTGGCCGTGGCCGTGGGAACTGCCGCGCGTGCAAGACCCATCGCTATCGAACGGAACCTCTTGGGCTCAACCAATGGAGAGCGGCGATGATCAAGGCCTTCGTCGTCGGCAATGACCGCCTGCGCCCCGCCGACGATCTCGTGGCCAATGGCGATCACGTCGTCTGGGCCGACCTTCTCAACCCGACCAAGGAAGAAGAAACAGCGATCGAGACCTGGCTCGGCGTTGCCATCCCGACGCGCGAGGAGATGGAGGAGATCGAGATTTCGAGCCGCCTCTACATCGAGGACGGCGCCTACTTCATGACCGCCACCTTGCCGGCGCAGACCGAAATCGATGATCCCTTGATGTCACCGGTTACCTTTGTGCTTGCCGGCCCGAGACTGGTCACCATCCGTTATCATGAGCCGAAGGCGTTCAAGACCTTTCCCCTGCGCGCCGAGAAGGTGGCGACAGGCTGCACCACCGGCAACACCATCCTGATCGGCCTGCTGGAGGCGATCGTCGATCGCCTAGCCGATATTCTCGAACGCGCCGGCCGTGACATCGAGACGATCTCGCGCGATATCTTCGAAGCGCGGTCGACCAAGGTGAACAAGCGCAATCGCGACTTCCAGGAACTGCTCAAGGCCATCGGCCGCAAGGAGGACATTGCCTCCTCGATCCGCGACAGCCTTATCTCGCTGCAGCGCCTCACCGGCTTCCTTGCCCATGTCGCGACCCAGATCAAGATGAGCAAGGACGTCCGCGCCCGCATCAAGACAGTATCGCGCGACGTGCTGTCGCTCGCCGACCACGCCACCTTCCTGTCGCAGAAGATCTCGTTCCTGCTCGACGCGACGCTCGGCATGATCTCGATCGAGCAGAACGCCATAATCAAGATCTTCTCGGTCGCCGCCGTCATCTTCCTGCCGCCGACGCTGGTAGCTTCGATCTACGGCATGAATTTCGACGTCATCCCGGAGCTGAAATGGGAGCTCGGCTATCCCTTCGCCATCGGCCTGATGATCCTGTCGGCGATCCTGCCGTTCTGGTATTTCCGCCGCCGCGGCTGGTTGTAGGCCCAATAGAATTCGCTTGACCAAACGCCGCCCGGACGGCATCCGGATGCCCGGTGATCGTACAACCGGATTGGGATCATGACCGCAAAAAGCTGGGCCTACGAGGATTTCACCGAGGGCGCATCGATCGACCTCGGCGCCAAGCAGGTGAGTGCGGCCGAAATCATCGAATTCGCCACCGAATTCGACCCGCAGCCGATGCATCTCGACGAAGCCGCCGGCAAGGCCAGCATCCTTGGCGGCTTGGCCGCCTCCGGCTGGCACACCTGCGCGATCTTCATGCGCATGCTGTGCGACGCCTTCCTGCTCGACTCGACCGCGCAAGGCGCGCCCGGCATCGACCAGGTCAAATGGAAGAAGCCGGTGCTGGCCGGCGACACGCTGGCCGGCAGCACCAGCGTGCTTGCCAGGCGCCTGTCGAAATCCAGGCCTCAGCTCGGCCTCGTCACCTTGCGCAGCGAACTGTTCAACCAGCGCGGTGAAAGCGTCTTCGAACTTGAGAACACTGTCATGTTCTTGACCCGCGAGGCCGGCGCATGAGCCTCGACGCGTTCTTCCGCATCGGCGATACCATCAACCTCGGTTCGCACACATTCGAAGCCGAGGCGATCAAGGCGTTCGCCTGCAAATACGATCCACAGGTCTTTCATGTCGACGAGGAGGCGGCGAAGAAAAGCGTGTTCGGCCGCCTCTGCGCCTCAGGCTGGCACACCGCGGCCACCTGGATGAAGCTCAATCTCAAAAATCCTATGGACGCTTCTCAATGGACCGGACCCGGCCCGGTACCAGAATTCGGCCCCTCCCCCGGCTTCAGGAACCTGAAATGGCCAAAGCCGGTCTATGCCGGAGAAACCGTCACCTTCATGCGCACGGCCCTGTCCCACCGCCCGCTTGCCACCCGCCCCGGCTGGCGCCTGCTGGCGCTGCGCTCGGAAGGTTCCGATTCGGCAGGCGACAAGGTGCTGGAGTTCGACAGCGCCGTGCTGGTGAAGGCTGGGTAGAGGGTAGGTTTTAGGCAGTAGGGATTAGGCAGCAGTGGGTGCTGCGCCTTGCACGGAATGCGGAGCTTCCCTCCCTACTCCCTACTCCCTACTCCCTAATGCCCCTCAAACCCGATCAACGTCCGCACCGGCACGCCCAGCGCTTCGAGCTTCGCCCGTCCGCCGAGATCCGGCAGGTCGATGACGAAGCACGCGGCAAGAATATCGGCGCCGATCTGCCTCAGCAACTTGACCGCCGCCTCCGCCGTGCCGCCGGTCGCGATCAGGTCGTCGACCAGGATCACCTTCTCGCCCGGCGCAACGCCGTCCTTGTGCATCTCCATCTCGTCCAGCCCGTATTCCAGGCTGTAGGCGACGCGTACCGTCTCGTAAGGCAGCTTGCCCTTCTTCCGGATCGGCACGAAACCGGCCGAAAGCTGGTGCGCGACCGCACCGCCGAGGATGAAGCCGCGTGCCTCGATGCCGGCGATCTTGTCGATCTTCTGGCCGGCATAGGGATGCACCAGCTCGTCGATGGCGCGGCGGAAGGCGCGCGCATTGCCGAGCAAAGTGGTGATGTCGCGAAACAGGATGCCGGGCTTGGGGTAGTCCGGAATGGTGCGGATCGCGGCGAGCAGCGTGTCTTCGAGCGAGGATTTCATGGGTCGAGATTACCTGAAACGGAGGTTGTTGCGCGACAATTGTTCGATCGAACTGCAGCCCATCAGCTTCATGCCGCGCTCGATCTCGACCCGCATCTGCTCCAGCGCCCGCTCTACGCCCGGCTGGCCGGCCGCCGCTAGCGGGAACAGATAATAGCGGCCGACGCCAACAGCCTTGGCGCCGAGCGACAGCGCCTTCAGCACATGGGTGCCGCGCTGCACGCCGCCATCCATGATGACGTCTATTCTGTCGCCGACGGCATCGACGATCTCGGCCAGTTGGTCGAACGCCGCCCGCGAGCCGTCCAGCTGCCGGCCGCCATGGTTGGACAGCACAATGCCGCTGCAGCCGATCTCGACGGCGCGCTTGGCATCCTCCACCGACATGACGCCCTTGAGACAGAACGGACCTCTCCACAGTCTGACCATCTCGGCAACATCGTCCCAGGTCATCGACGGATCGAGCATCTCGGTGAAGTAGCGGCTGATCGACATCGTGCCGCCGCCCATGTCGACATGCTCGTCGAGCTGCGGCAGCTTGAACCCCTCATGGGTGAAATAGTTGATCGCCCAGCCCGGCTTCAGCGCGAACTGCAGCATGCCGGCAAGGTTGAGCTTGAAGGGGATGGCAAAGCCGGTGCGCTTGTCGCGCTCGCGGTTGCCTCCGGTGATGCTGTCGACGGTCAGCATCATCACTTCGACTCCAACCGCTTTCGCCCGCTGCATCATCGCCCGGTTGAGGCCGCGATCCCGGTGGAAATAGAACTGGTAGACCTGCGGGCTGCTGCTGATCTTGCGCGCTTCCTCAAGACTGACAGTGCCGAGCGAGGACACGCCGAACATCGTGCGGAATTTGGCCGAAGCCTTGGCCACCGCGCGCTCGCCTTGATGATGGAACAGCCGCTGCAAGGCGGTCGGCGAGCAATAGACGGGCATGGCCAGCTTCTGGCCCATCACCGTCACCGACATGTCGATCTCGCTTACCCCGCGCAGCACGTTGGGAACGAGGTCGCAGCGCTCGAAGCTCTCGGTGTTGCGGCGATAGGTGACCTCGTCGTCGGCCGCGCCATCGATGTAGTTGAAGATTGGCCCAGGCAACCGCTGCTGGGCCATGCGCCGGAAATCGGAAAAGTTGTGACAGTCGCGTAGCCGCATCATCGATTCCCAGGTGTCTTATCGCCGGCAATCCTTCATCACCGGTCGCGCGTGCATACCAATCACATGGCGCCCTGCCAACGGACTTGTTCGACCAGGCGGGTGGTTGCACCCAAGGCGACAGCCCCCTGCCCGCTTCGGCAAGCAAAAAGGGCGCCCGAAGACGCCCTTTCCGATTTCACAGGGGTAGCGGCGGTTAGTGGGCCACGCCTTCCCATACCTTGCGCTTGGTCAGATACATCAGCGCCCCAAACAGAAGCAGAAACACCAGCACGCGGAAGCCGGTCTTCTTGCGGTCTTCCATATGCGGCTCGGCCGCCCACATCAGGAACGCCGAGACGTCGCGCGAATACTGGTCGATCGTCTGCGGCGAACCGTCATCGTAGGTGACCTGGCCGTCGGAGAGCGGCTTGGGCATCTTCAGCGACACGCCGGACATGAAGTATGGATTATAGTGGGTGCCTTCGGGGATCACCATGCCGGCAGGTGGCGTCTCGTCGTAGCCGGTCAGCAGCGAATGGATGTAGTCCGGGCCGCCCTGCGCATATTGCGTGAATATGTCGAAGACGAAGCGCGGGAAGCCGCGCTCGACGCCGCGGGCCTTGGCCAGCAGCGACATATCCGGTGGGGCAGCGCCGCCGTTGGAAGCGGCAGCCGCCTCCTCATTGGCGAACGGCGCCGGGAAATGGTCGGACGGCTTGCCCGGCCGGTCGAACATGTCGCCGGCATCGTTGGGTCCATCATGGATGGTGTACTCAGCCGACAGGGACTTGATCTGCGCTTCCGAATAGCCGAGGTCCTCCAGCGTGCGGAACGCCACCAAATTCATCGAGTGGCAGGCCGAGCAGACTTCCTTGTAGACCTTCAAGCCACGCTGCAGCTGCGCCTGGTCGTAGGTGCCGAACGGACCGGCAAAAGTCCAGTCCATCTCCTTCGGCTCGTGGATCGGGAAATGCGTCGGTGCCGCCGCGTTGTGCGCCTCTTCAGCGGCAATCGCCACACTGCCGACGGCTCCGATGCCAGCGGCAAACACGCCTAGCAGGGCGAGCGAGGTGAGAATCTTTTTCATGCCAAATCCCCTTAGATTCTCACTCAGCCTTTGGTTTCCGGCGCCGCGGTCGCACCGGCCGGATGTCCCCCTCCGGCACCCTTGTTCTTCTCCAGCACCGCCTCGGTGATCGAATTCGGCAGTCTGCGTGGCGTCTCGATCAGGCCAAGCACCGGCAGGATGACGAGGAAGAAGGCGAAGTAGAACAGTGTCGCCGCTTGAGCGTAGCCAACGTAGTTGCCCGAGACCTCACCTATCAGGAGGGTCAACAGACCGCCGCCTTCCGCCGGCTGCGAGCCAAGCCAGCCAAGCAGGACAGCGTCGGCGACGAACAGCCAGAAGAACAGCTTGTACCAGGGCCGGTAGACCGCCGAGCGCACCTTGGAGGTGTCGAGCCACGGCACCAGGAACAGCATGACGATGGCGCCGAACATGCACAGCACGCCACCGAGCTTGGAGTTGATCGGCCCGATGTTGAAGGTGATCGCGCGCAGGATCGCATAGAACGGCAGGAAGTACCATTCCGGCACGATGTGGGCCGGCGTCTTCAGCGGGTTGGCGATCGTGTAATTGTCCGGATGGCCGAGAAAGTTCGGCAGGTAGAAGACGAAATAGGCGAAGAAGAACAGGAACACGATCATGCCGAATGCATCCTTGATGGTCGCATAGGGCGTAAAGGCAACGGTGTCGGTCTTCGATTTCACCTCGATGCCGGTCGGGTTCGACTGGCCGACCACATGCAGCGCCCAGACGTGCAGCACGACGACGCCGGCAATCATGAACGGCAGCAAATAGTGCAGCGCAAAGAAGCGGTTGAGCGTCGGGTTGTCGACGGCGAAACCGCCGAGCAGCAGTTCCTGGATCCAGTTTCCGACCAGCGGAATGGCGCTGAAGAAGCCGGTGATGACGGTGGCGCCCCAGAAGCTCATCTGACCCCAGGGCAGCACATAGCCCATGAAGCCGGTCGCCATCATCAGCAGATAGATGATGCAGCCGAGGATCCACAGCAGCTCACGCGGCGCCTTGTAGGAGCCGTAATAAAGCCCGCGGAAGATGTGGATGTAGACAGCGACGAAGAAGAACGAGGCGCCGTTGGAATGCATGTAGCGCAACAGCCAGCCCGAATTGACGTCGCGCATGATCTTCTCGACCGAATTGAAGGCGAGGTTGGTGTCGGCGGTATAGTGCATGGCCAGCACGATACCGGTCAGGATCTGCGCCACCAGCATGATCGTGAGGATGCCGCCGAAGGTCCACGCATAGTTAAGGTTGCGCGGCACCGGATAGGCGATGAAGCTGTCATATACCATGCGCGGCAGCGGCATGCGGGCGTCGAACCAGCGTTCGATACCGGTCTTGGGCGTATAGGTCGAGTGTCCCTCGCTCATCGAATTATCCCCTGCCTCAACCGATGAGGATTTTGGTATCGGAAATGAACTTGAATACCGGCACGGCCATATTTTCCGGCGCCGGGCCTTTGCGGATGCGGCCGGCGGTATCGTACACCGAACCGTGGCACGGGCAGAACCAGCCGCCGAAATCGCCTTCCTGGCCAAGCGGAATGCAGCCCAGATGCGTGCAAACCTGCACCATCACCATCCAGGCTTCCTTGCCGGGCGTGGTGCGGTTGGCGTCGGTCGCCGGCGCATCGGCGGGCAGATTGGCGTTGCGGGCGATAGGATCCTTGAGGTCGGCAAGGTTCACGGCTTCGCCGTCCTTCATCTCCTGCTCGGTGCGATTGCGCACCACGACCGGCTTGCCGCGCCATTTGACAATCAGCGACATGCCAGGCGTCAGCGAGGCGACATCAACCTCGACCGAGGCGAGCGCCAGCGTCGAGGCATCGGGGCGCATCTGGTCGATGAACGGCCAGGCAACGGCGCCTGCGCCAACGACTGCGGCCATGCCGGTGGCGACGTAGAGAAAATCACGACGGTTGGGATCCTGGGTGTCGGTTGCGCTCACGGGTGCCTGATCCTTTCGCCTCTTCCGAGCCGGCGGCCGAGCTTTGTCCCCGCTCCATCGCGCCGGCCCGACAGCGCATGGCGAACAAGCTAGCGAATTCCTCCGGCATTTGGATTTCGGTTTATGCGTGAAGCCCGTTTTTGTCCAGCGGGCTGAGGCCACAAGGGCAGATTGTCGCGGGGACAGAACAGCGCGTCAGTTGGCCAGATGCCCAAAGGTCGGCAAAGGCGGCTAAACAACAGGGAAATATCAGCAAATCCGAGGCTCCCCGCCTGTCTCGACAGGACAGGTTGCCGTGATCTAGTCTCGCCGGCATGGCACACATCATCGACCGCGAGACCTGGACCAGGACGCCCGGCCGCTGGCAGGGCGAACTGCAATGCGGCGCCTACGACTCCAACTCCTGCCTGATTTTCAACTATCAGGAAGAGATTGGCGGCGGCCCGCGCCTGCACACGCATCCCTATTGTGAAATCTTCATCATCCGGCAAGGCATCGGCCTGTTCACGATCGGCGACCAGCAGATAGAGGCCACGGCCGGCCAGATCCTGATCGTGCCGCCCGATACGCCGCACAAATTCACCAATCTTGGCCCAGGCCCGCTCGAAAGGACCGACATCCACGAAAACGGCAGCTTCATCACCGAATGGCTGGAATGATTGTTGCCGGCTGGTGACCTCTAGCTTGCACCGAGCCTGACCAGCACGGCCCTTGGGATATCGTATTCGCGGATGGCCGACTCATGCCGGCGCAGGCCGCAGAGTTCACGCTGGATGAAATAGGCGTGCACCGCCGCGGCAGCCTCCTTGAGCAGCCGCGGTCGCTGCTCCTCGTCGCCGTTGTTCTGACGGAGCTTGGCCAGCGTTTCCTCGACCCGTTGGCCGGCACGGCCGAGCGCTGCGGCCTTTTCAGCCAGTATCTCATGGCCGAGGGCGTCGAACGCGGCTTCGGCAGCCGAGGCGCCTAGGGATGGCGGACGCAGTGACATCTCAGCCTCCTTTTCTGTCTTGAGAGAGCATCATGCGGTGCGTGACGAATTCTTCGCCCACCACCGGCTGGAAGCCAAGCCGTTCATAGAACCCAAAGGCTCCTTGTGGCGCGCGGGTGTTCAGCACGGCAAAATGCTGACGTGCCCTGTCAATGACGGTCTCGACCAGCATGCGGCCAACGCCGCTGCGGCGATGACGCGCGCTGACGAACAGGTGCCTGACCCGGCCGTGGTCCCTGCCTTCGAAATAAGGATCGATGTTCAACCCGCACACACCAGCGAGTTCTCGGCCATGCCATGCACCAAACAGCGCCTCGCCTCGTTTCAGGAACTTGTTGCGGCCGCCCGCCCAGCCATCCGCCAGCCGCACCAGCATCCAGTAGCCTTCCAGCCGGCTCTCCTCCTTCAGCGCATCGAAGGCCGGCGCGGTTGGCCGCAGCCGCTTGAGGACGTAGCCGATATCAGGCGACGCTGCCATGCCCTACTCCGCCGGCCGTGTCTCTTCCAGCACGCTTTCCTCGTGGTAGAGGAAGCCGCCGGACTGCCGCTTCCACAGCCGCGCATAGAGCCCGTCGAGCGCCACCAGCTCGTCATGCGTGCCCTGTTCGACGATGCGGCCTCCGTCCAGCACCACAAGACGGTCGAGCGCGGCGATGGTCGACAGCCGGTGCGCTATGGCGATGACCGTCTTGTTCTCCATCAGCCTGGCCAGATTCTCCTGGATCGCCGCCTCGATGTCGGAATCGAGCGCCGAGGTCGCCTCGTCGAGGATCAGGATCGGCGCATCCTTGAGGAAGACGCGGGCGATCGCGACGCGCTGGCGCTGGCCGCCCGACAGTTTCACGCCGCGCTCGCCGACAAAAGCCTCGTAGCCGGTACGGTCCCGGTTGTCGCGCAGGCCCAATATGAACTCGTGCGCCTCGGCCTTCTTCGCCGCCGCGATCACCTCTGCGTCAGTTGCATCCGGCATGCCGAGCTTGATGTTGTCGCGTAGCGAGCGGTGGAACAGCGCCGTGTCCTGGCTGACCACGCCGATATTGGCGCGCAGCGAGTTCTGCGTCACCTCGGCGACGTCTTGCCCGTCGATCAGGATTTTCCCGCTCTCGAGGTCGTAGAGGCGCAGGATGAGATTGGCTAAGGTCGTCTTGCCCGCACCGGACGGCCCGACCAGCCCGACCTTCTCGCCAGGCTTGACCACAAGGTCGATGCCATTCAGCACGCCAAAACCCTTGCCGTAGTGGAACTCGACATTCTTCACCTCGATGCGGCCGCCGGCGACGACAAGCTCTTTCGCATCCGGCGCATCGACAAGGCCAAGCGGCTGCGAGATCAGCGCCTTGGAGTTTTCCAGGACGCCGAGATTTCGCAATATGCCGTTGAGCTGCATCATCACGCGCCCGAGCAGCATGTTGAGCCGCAAGACCAGCGACAGCGTGAACGCGACGGCGCCGACGGTGATCGACCCTTCGACCCAGAGATAGACGGCAAAGCAGCCAATCGCGGTGATCATGATGCCCGACAGCGTCGTCAGCGCCATGCGCACGCCGGTCAGCCGGCGGGTGAAGGGCCGTAGTGCATCGAGATAGATGTCGAAGCCGTTCTTGATGTAGCGGTCGTCGCCGTCGGCCGAGAATAGCTTCAGCGTCTGCACGTTGGAATAGGAATCGATGATGCGCCCATTGATCATCGAGCCAGCTTCAGCCGTGGCCTCGGCATGCCTGCGGATCGAGGGCAGATAGAGCTTGGCCAGCCAGGCGAACGCGAGGATCCAGATCACCACCAGCACGGCCAGGCGCAGATCCAGCCCGGCGACCAGCGCCAAGGTCGTCACCGTATAGATGAGCATGAACCAGATGACCTCGATGAAGCTCTCCATCAGGTCGCCGGTCGCCTGCCCCGCCTGCCAGACTTTTGTCGCGATACGGCCGGCGAAATCGTTCTGGAAGAAGGTGTAGGACTGGCGCGATACGTGCCGGTGCGCCTGCCAGCGCACCAGATTGTAGAAGCCCGGCGTGATCGTCTGTTCGTTGACCAGCGCCGACAGGCCGACGACGATGGTGCGGATGACCAGCACCACTGCGATCATGAAGACAAGCTCAGGCCCGGCGGCGGTCCACAGCGCGTCCCAGCTGCGTTCACCGGGAAGCTGGTCGAGAATATCGACCAGCCGCCCGACGAAGTAGAAAAGCCCGGCCTCGATCAGCGGCGCGATGCCGCCGATGACCAGCATGGCGAAGAAGGCGAACTTCGCCTGGCCGACATAGTGCCAGAGGAAGCCGCCGACGCTTGGCGGTGGCCGAAGGTCCGCCGGCTCCCTGAACGGATAGACCCAGTCCTCGAACCAGCGATAGACGGCTGTCATCATGCTGACGTCATCACTCTGCGGCTTCACCCTTCACGCCGATGTCGTTGGCAACAGCGTCATTGGCGGCATCGACCGGACCGTCGTCGAGCAGGAACCCGCCCGACTGGCGCTGCCAGAGCTGCGCGTAGAGCCCGCCGCTGGCAACGAGTTCCTCGTGCGACCCCTCCTCGATGACACGGCCCTTGTCGAGGACGACGAGCCTGTCCATCGCCGCGATGGTCGACAGCCGGTGCGCAATGGCGATGACGGTCTTGCCTTGCATGAGCTTGTAGAGATTCTCCTGGATGGCGGCCTCGGCTTCGGAATCCAGCGCCGACGTCGCTTCGTCAAGGATAAGTATCGGTGCGTCCTTCAACATAACGCGAGCAATGGCGATGCGTTGCCGCTGGCCGCCGGACAATTTGACGCCGCGGTCGCCGACATGAGCATCAAGCCCTTTACGTCCGGTGTGATCCGAAAGCCTGCCGATAAACTCCAGCGCCTCGGCCCGCCCGGCTGCCTCGACAAGCATTTCCTCCGTCGCATCGGGCCGCCCGTAAAGGATGTTGTCGCGCACCGAACGATGCAGCAGCGAAGTGTCCTGCGTCACCATGCCGATCTGCGCGCGCAGCGAATCCTGCGTCACCGAAGCGATCTCCTGGCCGTCGATCAGGATCCGGCCGTTCTCGAGGTCGTAGAACCGCAACAGGAGATTGACCAGCGTCGACTTGCCCGCACCCGAGCGCCCGACAATGCCGACTTTCTCGCCGGGCTTCACCGTCAGCGACAGGTTCTCGATGACGCCCTTCTGCTTGCCATAGTGGAAACGAATGTCGTCGAAGCGGATCTCGCCCTTGGTGACGGCAATGTCCTTCGCCCCCGGCCGGTCTTCGACCAGGCGCGGCAGCGAGATCGAGGCGATGCCGTCTTGCACCGTGCCGATGTTCTCGAACAGGCTCGACATTTCCCACATGATCCACTGCGACATGCCCCACATACGGAGCACGAGGCCGATGACCACGGCGACGGCGCCGATCGTCACCGCCTGGCCGAGCCACAGCCACAGCGCCAGCGCCGTCACCGAAAACAGGAGCAGCGCGTTGAGGATATAGAGCAGCCCGTAAAGCACCGTCACCAGCCGCATCGACCGGTAGACCGTGTCGAGGAAGCCTGCCATGCCTTCTTTGGCGAACGTTGCTTCGCGCCGTGCATGGGAAAACAACTTGACCGTCTGGATGTTGGTGTAGCTGTCGACGACGCGGCCGGTCATCGTCGAGCGCGCATTGGCCTGCGCCTCGCCGACCTTGCCCAGCTTCGGGATGATATAGCGCAACAACCCGATATAGCCGAGCAGCCAGACGCCGAGAGGTGCCGCCAGCCGCAAGTCGGCCGAGCCGACGATGAACAGCATGCCGAGGAAATAGACGATGACGTAATTGAGCACCTCGATCACCTTGATGACGCATTCGCGCACGGCGAGTGCCGTCTGCATCAGCTTGGTGGCGATGCGGCCGGCAAATTCGTCCTGGTAGAAGCTCATCGACTGCTTCAAGAGATAACGATGCACCTGCCATCGGATGCGCATGGGGTAGTTGCCCATCAGCGTCTGCTGGTTGAGCAAAGAATGCAGCCATACCGTACCCGGCAGCGCGAACAGCACGACGAAGGCCATGCCGGCAAGCTTCCAGCTCTCGGTCTGCAGGAAGGTTTCGCGGTTCTGCCCGGACAGCCAGTCGACGATGTGGCCCATGAAGCCGAACATCCACACTTCCGCGATGGCAATCGCCGTCACCAGCACCGCGTCGACGATGATGTATGGCCAGGCGCCGCGCGTATAATGCACGCAGAAGGCAACCAGCGTCTTCGGCGGCTCGACCGGTTCCGCTGCGGGGAACGGATCGAGCCTTCTTTCAAACCAGCTAAACATAGTGATGCTCACAAAACTGTTGTCCGCTCATGCGGCGCGGGAAAAATCCCCGGGGCGCTCCGCGTCCCCAGACCGTACGTCGGCGGGGACTGACGGCCCGGAATCACCCGGGCCATCGGTCCTGCTTCGCGCAATATAGGGACTTGCGGGCTTTTCACCGACAGAAGCCTTCGACTGAGCTGACGGCACGCCGCCGCCAGTCCGGTTTTTCGCGCCCGGCCGGATCAGCCGGATGATCCGGCGCACCAGCGACGGCCGGCTGTGGTCGGGAACCGCACGCGAGAAATCGACATCCGGCAACATGCCGCGATGCGGACGCCGGCGCGTCTCGGCATGAACCGCCGACGAATAGGTCTCGCCGACTAGCAACGCCCAGGTCGCCGTCTTGCGTTCGTGCAGGCTTCTTGAACCAGGTATCTTATAGGGATCGAACATCGGTCCGTCCTCCGTGTGAAAATAGACATAAAAAGGCGAAGCAATGTCGTGCGCCGGCCTTCGGCCGGAGGCACGGATTGCATCCGTCGGGACACGAGGATAGGCCTCGGTCGCGACATGCTCAGCTGGGGCGCTTGGCCCCTTTGACCGTTTGAAAAACATCGCAGGATTCCTTCGAGAGCCGAAAATTGGGTTCGGCGGGAATCGGTGCGATCAGATCTAAGAGATCAGGTAAATCGTCGTACCGAAACCGCCAGCAGGCAGGTAAGCCCACGGGAGGGGCGCTGGATGTGCATGGTCATCATGAAATACCCCTCCATCGGTTCGGGTTGACAATGCGTGCGGTATAATCGACTTCGCAGAAAATGGCCACCCGCAGGTCCAGCAATTTCCAAAACCAGCCACCCGCTGTGGCCGATCTGCCACTTATTAGAAAGACGCGGAAATGAACCACCGTCTCCGCATCGCCCTCTACCAGCCTGACATCGCCGGCAACACCGGAACAATCCTGCGCTTCGCCGCCTGCCTCGGCCTTGGCGTCGACATTATCGAACCAGCCGGCTTTCCGCTCTCCGACAAAGCGCTCAAGCGCGCCGGGATGGACTACCTCGAAATGGCTGCCCTGACCCGGCATGTCGACTGGAACGCCTTCGAGGATTGGCGCAAGGGCCAAGCCTGCCGGCTGGTGCTGCTCACCACCAAAGCCGCGACCCCCTATACGGGCTTCAGCTTCGCCCAAGGCGACATCCTGCTGTTCGGCCGCGAATCCGCCGGCGTGCCGGATCCTGTCCATCAGGCGGCGGATGCGCGGCTGACGATCCCGATGCAGCCGGGCACGCGCAGCATCAACGTCGCGCTGTCCGTCGCCATGGTCGCCGGTGAAGCCATCCGGCAACTCGGCTAGAACCTTCAACGCGTTGTCGTCATCGCCAACGGCCCTTGCGTCTTGCATCATTCTCACCCAGGCGCACATCGCCTTCTCCTCAATTGCCCTATCGACATTTCCTGGCTACAAGCTCAACTTAAGTTGAGGTCAAGCGGAAAATCGAGATGGCTCCGGTAAAGGAATTGACGGTCGGCCAGTTGGCCATGCGCAGCGGCGTGGCGGTGTCGGCGCTGCATTTCTACGAGGCGCGCGGGCTGATCCGCAGCCACCGCACGTCGGGCAACCAGCGGCGCTATGGCCGCGATGTGCTGCGGCGGGTGGCGATCATCCGGATCGCCCAGGAGGTCGGCATCTCGCTGGCCGAGATCGGCGCCGCACTTGAATCGCTGCCAGAAGGCCGTACCCCGACGCGCGAGGACTGGAACCTGTTGTCGACCGGCTGGCGCGACGACCTCGATCGCAAGATCACTCAGCTAAAGAAGCTGCGCGACGGCCTTACCGACTGCATCGGCTGCGGCTGCATGTCGATCGACAAATGCCCGCTGCGAAACAGGGAAGATCGCTTGAGTGCGCAAGGGCCGGGCGCAAGGCGACTGCTTGTGGAATCCTAATCCGCCGCGGGCAGCCGCCGTATGGTGAATTCGATTACGTCGCCCGGCCGTTCGAACCAGCTTTCGATCTCGGTCCAGTAGGCCTGCTTGGGAAAACGCTCGAACCATTCCTTGGCCTTGAGCCGCGCATCCGGGCGCGGCAGGACGAAGGTCTCGCGCAAAAACCCGTCACGCGGCATGCGCTCGCGCTCGGCGCGTGAACGATCGAGCCTTTTCTTCAGGCCATGCAGCGGCGGTCTTGCCGGCGTGCGCATGAAAGAACTCCTGGGCCGAACCAGATGACACTTGACCCTTGCCCCTAAGAGATTAGGGATCGCGCCCGGAAAAGGCTAGTGGTCCGATTCCAACATTCGCCTCCCTAATCCCCAGGCGCCGTTGCGAATGTTGGAATCACAAGGACCACTAGCAAGTTTATGTTTCTGGTGGAGTTTTCGAATTTGACATTTGCATCGTGCCCTGCGCCACGCTGTGTGCAAATGTCAAATTCACTCCACTAGGTCCTTTGTCGGCCGCGACCGGAGACAGCATTTTGGAACGACCAGAAATACCGGCAGGCCTGCCACCCGACATCGAACAGAAGAAAATGAAGGCTAGGCTCTGGTTCGAGACGCTGCGCGAGCGCATTTGCACAACCTTCGAGCAGATCGAACAGGAACTGCAGGGACCACTGGCCGAATGGTCGCCCGGCAGCTTCGAGAAGACGCCGTGGGAACGCGACAATGGAAAGGGCGGCGGCGGCGCCATGGCGATGATGCGCGGCCGCGTCTTCGAGAAGGTCGGCGTCCATACTTCGACCGTCTATGGCGAATTCTCGCCCGAATTCAGGAAGCAGATGCCCGGCGCCGAGGAAGACCCGAGCTTCTGGGCATCAGGCATTTCGTTGATCGCGCATCCCTGGAACCCCAACGTGCCGGCCGTGCACATGAACACCCGCATGGTCGTGACGTCGCGCCACTGGTTTGGCGGCGGCGCCGATCTGACGCCGGTGCTCGACCGCAACCGCACGGAAGATCACCCCGACACGGTCGCCTTCCATCGAGCCATGCAGTTCGCCTGCGAGAAGAACGCTGCGATCGCCGACCACCCCAAATTCAAGGCCTGGTGCGACGAGTATTTCTATCTGCCGCACCGCCACGAGCCGCGCGGCGTCGGCGGCATCTTTTTCGACTGGCTGCATTCGGGGGAGGAGAAAGGCGGCTGGAATGCCGATTTGAACTTCGTCCAGGATGTCGGGCGTTCTTTCCTTGTCGTCTACGGACACCTGGTTCGCGCCCATTTCAACGAGAACTGGACCGACGACGACCGCGACGAGCAGCTCATTCGCCGCGGCCGTTACGTCGAATTCAACCTTCTTCACGATCGCGGCACCATCTTCGGCCTGAAGACCGGCGGCAATGTCGCTTCGATCCTGTCCAGCCTGCCGCCGGAGGTCAGGTGGCCGTAAAAAATCGGTGAGCGAAACGTGAGCCGCATTGACGTCCCATTCGCCGAATCTGGGCAGCCAATGTGGCATCGCCATTATCTTTTTCGTCTAATAGGCAATTGAAATAAAACGACTATTTGTCGTTTCGGGCCGGGAAGCGCCGGCGGTTCAGTCCCGAACCGCGACACGACGCTACCGGACGGCCCTGAACAAGGCGGAGCATTTTCCAAACGGATGCCCGCATTTCCAGGAGTATTACATGCGAAAGCTCATTGTTTCGGCAGCCGCCGCTGCCCTTCTCGCTTCCGGCTCGATTGCCTTTGCCGCGGTCAAGCACACCACGGGCACGGTCAAGACCTATGACGGCACGGCCATGAGCCTTGTTCTGGACGATGGATCCACCTTCACGCTGCCCCAGACCTTCAAGGATCCAGGCTTGAAGGCCGGCGAAAAGGTCCGCGTTTCCTGGGACATGAGCGGCAAGAACAAGGTTGCCGAGTCCGTCAAGATCGTGAAGTGATGGGGACAAGACCGAACTGTCTTGCCTTGGCTTAGCCTGACAAGAGGGGGCGGAGCAGCGCTGCTCCGCCTTTTTCGCCCCCACGGCAACCAAACTCGTGGAACCGTGTTATGCTAACTCCCCCGTGCGCGCCCCCGAAACTGACTGCTGTGACAGGGCGCGGAACAGAGATGGCGAGCTTCGTGTGCCCATGAGAGGCACAGGCTCCAAGGAGGAAAAGGAGAAAATCCCATGAAGGAATTCCATTGCGGCTCGCTGGTTCCCGGCTGTGAGTGGCACACGCGTGCCGGTGAGGAAGCCGAGGTCATGCGCCGCGCCGTCGACCATATGCGCGAGACACATGGCGAAACGGTCATCCGCGAGACGATGATCGAGGCGATCCGCTCGCGCATCGAGAAAGTTCGCGACGCGGCCTGAGCAGTCCTATCTGGCCTTCAAGGCTTCCGCGGCGCGCTCCAGCAGCGCGTCGCGATCGAGCGCAAAGCCGGACCCGATCCATTCCTTTTCCAGGTTTTTCAGGATCGCACCGAGTATTG
Organism: Mesorhizobium sp. M0037; assembly: GCF_040323635.1. Classification (NCBI taxonomy): domain Bacteria; kingdom Pseudomonadati; phylum Pseudomonadota; class Alphaproteobacteria; order Hyphomicrobiales; family Phyllobacteriaceae; genus Mesorhizobium; species Mesorhizobium sp. M0037. The sequence goes on from NZ_JAMYVB010000005.1 coordinate 50,975, forward strand.
GCCCCGGCGACGCGCCAAGCGCCGTCAGATCGCCGCCCTTGACTGGGAACACCGGTTTTTCCCATTTCAGCGCAAAAGCGAGCAGGCGCGAAAACCCGCCGGCCTGAACCAGCGCGTCATTGTCCTCGAGAGCCCGCGCTCGCGCCGACGCCAGCGACAGCCGCAGGCGATCGAGAAAACCCTGGCGCTCGCCGGAATAGAGTTTCTTGGCCAGTTCCGCTTCGCTTGTCTTGGGCTCGACGGCAGCCGTCAGCGCCCAGTGGCGCAGGCGCTCCGCCTCAGTGGTCGAAAGTTTCAGCCGCTCGGCCAGTGTCTTCATCCGCGCCGCATCGGGCGGCACGATCGCCTCCAGCCTGAGCAGCGGCTCCGGCGCCCAGCCCAGATCCTTCTCTGTCTTGGTCAGCCCATGAATGGCATCGATGCCCCATTTCTCGCTTTCCGGCAGGGCGCTGGTGAGCACGCCGGCCTGGCGCATCCACAGCAAGGCGCGCGACGGATCTGGGGCCGATAACAACTTCTTCAGCTCGGACCAGATGCGTTCGGCCGAGAGATGGGCGAGACCGTCCTTGAGCCGGGCGCAGGCCTTCAATCCCTCGGCATCGGGCCGACCCTCGCCATACCAGGCGAAAAAGCGGAAGAAACGCAGGATGCGCAGATAGTCTTCGCGGATCCGCTGCTCGGCATCGCCAATGAAGCGCAGCCTTCGTGCCTCGATATCGCCGACGCCGCCGACCAGGTCCACGACCGTCCCGTCAGCCTCCGCATAGAGCGCGTTGATGGTGAAATCGCGCCGTTCGGCGTCGGCCTTCCAGTCGCGGCCGAACGACACTTTGGCGCGGCGGCCATCGGTCTCGATGTCGGCGCGCAGCGTGGTGACCTCATAGGGCGCGCCGCCGGCAATCACCGTGATCGTGCCGTGCTCGATGCCGGTCGGCACCGCCTTGAAGCCCGCCGCCTCGGCGCGGCGAACGGTTTCCTCGGGCAGGCAAGTGGTAGCAACGTCGATATCGGCGACCGGCTGCCCAATCAGCGCATTGCGCACCGCGCCGCCCGCGATGCGGGCTTCCTCGCCGCCCTGCGCCAGCACGGCAAGCAGCCGCTGCAGATGCTTTTCACCCAGCCAGTCGGCTCTGCCCGCCAGCGATATCGGATCACTCAAGCATAGAGCCTTTCATAGAGCGTGCGGATGATGCCGGCGGTGACGCCCCAGATGCGCTGGCCGCCATAGGGCATATCGTAGAAGAACCATTCCAGGTCGTTCCACATGCGGCTGTCCCTGGTGTGGTTGGCCGGATCCATCAGGAACGAAAGCGGCACTTCGAAGGCGGCGTCGACCTCGTCGGAATTGAGCGACAGCGTAAAACCGGGCTCGACGATCGCCAGCACCGGGGCGATGCGATAGCCGCTGCCGGCGACATAATCGGGCATGCGGCCGATGATCTCAATGCGGTCCTGGCCGAGCCCGATCTCCTCGAAGGTTTCGCGCAAGGCCGCTGCTTCCGGGGTCGCATCGGTGGGATCAATGGTGCCGCCGGGAAAAGCCACCTGCCCGGAATGGCTGCGCAGTTTTTCCGCCCGCTTGGTCAAAAGCACGGTCGCATCGCGTCCATGATCGACGACCGGGATCAGCACCGCGGCGTCGCGCAGCGCTTTGAGCTGCGTCAACCGTGGATGGCCGGGGTTGAAGCGATGATCGCCATAATCGTCGCCGGCATGGGCTTCAGCTTGCGCCGCGACCCGCGCGCGAAAATCCGCTGTGGAAAACGGCGGCGGCCTCACCTGATCCATCATGCGCTCAGCCGCTTCAGTTTTTCCGCCGGCATGATCGGATAGATTTCGCCTTTCGAGCGCACGGCAAACATCGTCTTGCCGCCGATATCGATCTCCTCGCCATGCTCGACCAGTTCGTACATCACCGGCCGCGCCACCAGCGCTTCCAGCCGCCCGCGCACCAGCACATAGGGTTTCAGGCCGCCGGTCTCGTTCTCGTCGACGAAGCGCAGCGGATGGCCAGGCCCGGCCTCGACGACATCGCCGACATTGGTGCGGAAGGTGATGGTCTGCTCGGCGCCGGCGCCGGAAACATCCATTTCAACCGCGATGAAAGGCGCGTCCACGACGCGGATGCCGACCCGTTCGACCGGCGTCACCAGATAGGTCCTGCCATCCTCGTCCTTGCGCAGCACGCTGGAAAACAGCTGCACCAGCGGCATGCGGCCGATCGGCGTGCCGAGATAGAACCACGTTCCGTCTTGTTTGATCTCCATGTCGAGATCGCCGCAGAAGTCGGGATTCCAGCGCTCCACCGGCGCCGCGCCCTTGCCGGCGCGAGCCGCACGCGAGATCAACGCTTCGAGACCGCGCGCCTCGGTTGCGGCAGCAAGGCTGTGTTCGCGATGTTCGGAGCGTTCCGTCATGGTCACGAAATAGTCACTGTTGTTCCGCTTGTCAGCCTAAGTCTGTGATTTAAATTCATTCGTAGGCGCCAGGCGAAGCCGAATCGCGGCATTCTAAGGCACACTGCAGTGCAAGCCGGTACTTCCAGCACAAGGATCGATGCGGCATGAGCGTAATGGTCAAGGAAAGCCCAATCAGCGAAAAGGACATGATCGCCCAGGCCGAGACGGCACTGGCCGATATTTCCAGGGTGCGCGACGGCGTCGGCCGTGTCATTTTCGGCCAAGAAGTGGTGGTCGAGCGCACGCTGGTGGCGCTGCTTGCCGGCGGCCATGCGCTGCTGGTCGGCGTGCCCGGCCTTGCCAAGACCAAGCTGGTCGAAACGCTCGGTGTCGTGCTCGGCCTCGATTCGCGCCGCATCCAGTTCACGCCCGACCTGATGCCGTCCGACATTCTCGGCTCCGAAGTGATGGAGCAGGACGAGGCGGGAAAGCGCTCCTTCCGCTTCATCTCCGGCCCGATCTTCGCGCAATTGCTGATGGCCGACGAGATCAACCGCGCCTCGCCGCGCACCCAGTCGGCGCTGCTGCAGGCAATGCAGGAATATCACGTCACCATCGCCGGCATTCGCCACGACCTGCCCGCACCCTTCCATGTACTGGCGACGCAAAACCCGCTGGAGCAGGAAGGCACCTATCCCCTGCCCGAAGCGCAGCTCGACCGCTTCCTGATGCAGGTCGACATCCTTTATCCCGAAATCGAGGCTGAGCGGCGCATTCTGCTGGAGACCACCGGCATCGAGGACGCCAAGGCGCAAAACGTGCTGCAGCCGGCGCGGCTGAGGGAAATCCAGACGCTGATCCGCCGTATGCCGGTGCCCGAAAGCGTCGTCGACGCCATCCTCAAACTGGTGCGTTCGGCGCGTCCCGGCCAGGGCAATGCCGAGGCCGACAAGCATGTCGCCTGGGGTCCCGGCCCGCGCGCCAGCCAGGCGCTGACGCTGTGCGCCCGTGCGCGCGCGCTTTATGACGGGCGGCTGGCGCCGTCGGTGGACGACATCCGCGCGCTGGCCGAACCGGTGCTGCAGCACCGCATGGCGCTGACCTTTGCCGCCCGCGCCGAGGGCACGACCGTGCGCGACGTGGTAGCGAAACTGGCCAAAGGAATCTGATGGCGCGTATCGGCGAAGTCCAGGCACCGGCAGCGACGCGCGACGCGCTCGCCAGGGGCCGCTTGCGGGCTTCGCTGGTGCCGGACCTGCTGGTCGAGGCACGCCGTATCGCCAATACGGTAATTGCCGGCTGGCATGGCCGCCGCAAGCGCGGCATCGGCGAGAATTTCTGGCAGTTCCGCCCCTATGTCGAAGGCGATTCCTCGCGCATCGACTGGCGCCGTTCGGCCCGGGACGACCACACCTATGTGCGCGACCGCGAATGGGAAGCAGCCCACACGGTGTGGCTTTGGGCCGACCCATCGCCCTCCATGCTCTACAAATCGACTGGCGCCAGCGTTTCCAAGGAATCGCGCGCGCTGGTGCTGGCACTGGCCATGGCCGAATTGCTATCTCGCAGCGGCGAGCGCATCGCCTGGCCCGGCCTGACCGATCCGTTCACCGCCCGCAACGGAGCCGAGCGCATCGCGGCGCAATTGATGCACGCCGCCGACCCGCCGGCAAAGCCTGACCTGTCCGCCATCCGCCGCTTCTGCGACATCGTCGTCGTCAGCGATTTCCTCGACCCGGTCGAGGAGACCATGGAATGGCTCGATGTGCTGGCGCGGCATGGCGTGCGTGCGCATCTGATCGAGGTTGCCGATCCGGCGGAGGAGACCTTTCCCTATGCCGGCCGCACCGAATTCACCGATCCCGAGACCGGCGACAAGCTGACCGCCGGCCGCGCCGAAATGCTCGGCGACGAATATCGCCTGCTCTACACCGCCCGTCGCCAGGAGTTGGCCAGCTGGTGCAAGCGCCTCGGCTGGAGCTACACCGTCAACCACACCGACCGCCTCGCTTCCGAGGCGTTGGTGCGCATCCACATGGCGATGACCGTCGATGGCGCATTCGTGGGAAAGGCCGGCGCATGAGCTGGCTGCCGCTCTCCTTTGGCGCTCCCATGGTGTTGTGGGGCCTGCTGGCGCTGCCGGTGATCTGGTGGCTGCTCAGGCTCACACCGCCCAAGCCGCAGTCCGAAATCTTTCCGCCGCTGAAGATCCTCGCTCGCGTGCTGAAGCGCGAGGAAACGCCGCAGCAGAGCCCGTGGTGGCTGACGCTGCTGCGGCTGTTGATGGCAGCCCTTGTCGTCGCGGCATTAGCCGAACCCGTTTTCAATCCGCGCGAAAAATTGCCGGCCGAGGGCGCCGCCCTGGCGCTCGTCATCGACAATGACTGGGCGAGTGCCGCCGACTGGGGCAAGCGCGTCGCCACCGCCCAGCGGCTGATCGCCGATGCCGGTTCGAACGGCGTACCGGTCGTCATCGCCTTCACCGCCGAAAAGCCGAACGCCGAGATCGGCCCCTTCGATGCGGCGGCTGCCCTTGACCGGCTGCGCGCCGCCAAGCCGAGGCCGATTCCGACCGACCGACCCGCTGTCTATGCCCGCGTCGCCGGCGTGCTGGAAACCTTGCCCGGCGCCAGCGTTGCCGTTCTCGCCGACGGCCTTGCGGCAAAGGGCGACGAGGCCGCCTTCAACACACTGCTGTCGAAAAACGCCGCCCGTGTCGTCTGGGCCGATTCCGACCGGCTGGCGCTGACTGGGCTCACCGGCGCCGAGAACGAGGTCGACGGCTTCGCCCTGACCGCCATCCGCGCGCCCGGCGACCCGGCGCCGGCACAAGTCACCGCCGGCGCCTTCGACGACAAGGGCCGCCGCATCGCCGACGCGACGCTGACCTTCGCGCCGGGTGAGACCACCGCCACCGGCACGATGGCGGTGCCGTTCGAACTGCGCAACGACTTCGCCTCGATCGCGCTCGACGGCGAACGCCAGGCAGGTGCGGTGCGCGTGCTCGACGAAAGCTCCAAGCGCCGCCGCGTCGGACTTTTATCGCAGGCCGAGGCCGACCAAGCGCAGCCGCTTCTGTCGCCGCTCTATTACATCAGGCGCGCGCTGCAGCCTTTCGCCGATCTGGTCGAACCGTCGAGCGTCGATCTCGCCGACGCCATCCCGCAGCTTCTCGACCAGAAGCCGGCGATGATCGTCATGGCCGATATCGGTACCATTCCGCCACAGGTCCATCAGCGGCTGGTCGACTGGGTCGACAATGGCGGCACGCTGGTGCGCTTTGCCGGTTCGCGGCTGGCCGCCGCCGGCAATGACGATGATCTGTTGCCGGTCAGGCTGCGCACCGGCGAGCGCTCGCTTGGCGGCGCGCTGTCATGGACGACGCCACAAGCGGTGACCGAATTCCCGAAGAACGGCCCGTTCGCCGACCTCGCACCGCCGGCCGAGGTCACGGTGAGCCGGCAGGTGTTGGCCGAACCGACCCCGGACATCGTCGAACGCACCTGGGCAACCCTTGCCGATGGCACCCCGCTGGTGACCGGGTTGAAGAAGGGCAAGGGCACGCTGGTTCTGTTCCACATCACCCCGGAAGCGACATGGTCGACGCTGCCGATCTCCGGCAGCTTCGTCGAGATGCTGCGGCGCATCGTGCAGCTGTCGCGCAACCAGGGTGCGGCGGTTGCCAACGCCGAAGCCGCTGCTACGTCGCTGGCGCCTTATCGCATGATAGCCGCCGACGGCACTTTGGTACCGCCGACGCCGGACGCGCGACCGCTGGTCCCCGGCGCCGGCACGCTGCCGGTGACGTTCGAGAACCCGCCCGGCCTCTACGGCTCGGAAACCGGCGTTTTCGCCCACAATCTGCTCGAACCGGCCACCGCCTTCGCGCCGCTGGTGCGCCCGCAATTCACAGTGCCGGTGACCAATATCCAGTACGCTTTCGATGAATCGCGCGACCTCAAGGGATCGCTGGTCACAGCGGCACTTGTGCTTATGCTGCTCGACACGCTGGCGGTGTTCTGGATGGGCGGGCTGATGTCGCGCCGACCGCGCCGCGGCCGATCGGCCGCAGCAACGACGGCTGCGCTGCTGCTTGGCCTCGGCATGCTGTTTGGCCATGCCGACCTCGCCCACGCCGACGACGCCAAGCCCGGCGATGCCGCGGCAATCGAGGATATTGCCAAGACCCGCATCGCCTATGTGCTGACCGGTGTGCCCGGTGACGATTCGATCAGCCGCGCCGGGCTCGAAGGCCTGACCCGCTTCCTGATCGAGAAGACCGCGCTCGAGCCGGGCGCGCCGGCGGGCGTCGATATCTCGAAGGACGAGCTTTCCTTCTATCCGCTGATCTACTGGCCGATCGATCCTTCCGCGCCGATGCCGAGCCAAGCCGCGATCGCCCGCATCGACGCCTATATGCAGCAGGGCGGCACGGTGCTGTTCGACACGCGCGACCAGTTCGCCAACGGCATCGGTGCGGATTCGGCGAGCCCGGCGACGGAACGGTTGCGCGACATTCTCGGCAATCTCAACGTGCCGCCGCTGGAGCCGGTGCCCGCCGACCATGTGCTGACCAAATCCTTCTTCATCCTGCCCGAATTTCCCGGCCGCTTCTCCGGCAGCCCGCTCTGGGTGGAAGCCTCGCTCGAGGCCAGCAATGCCGAGAATCGGCCGGTACGCGTCGGCGACGGCGTCTCGCCGATCCTGATCACCGCCAATGATTTTGCCGGCGCCTGGGCCGTCGACGGGAATGGTGACCCGCTTTTGCCGACCGTGCCATCGGATCCGATGCAGCGCATCTATGCGCTGCGCGCCGGCGTCAACATCATGATGTACATGCTGACCGGCAACTACAAATCCGACCAGGTGCACGTGCCCATCCTGCTCGAACGGTTGGGGCAATAGGATGGCAGTATTGGCTAATTTCGTCTCGATCCTGTCTGGCGCCGGCGGCGCAGCCTCACCCTCCCCCTTTTGGGGAGGGTCGGCTCGCTGTCGCAGCGAAGCGACGACAGTGGGCCGGGGTGGGGGTGCAGCGCCAGCGCTCTGTCGCCTACCCCCACCCCGCTCGGCTACGCGGATCGACCCTCCCCACAAGGGGGAGGGTAAACGGTGAACTGGTCGATTTCCTTCGAACCGCTGCTGTCCTGGCCCTTGCTGGCTTTGGTGCTCGCACCGCTGCTGGTGCTGGCGGCTGTCGGCTTGTGGTTTCGCCAGCGCGGCGCGATCTTCCGCTTCGCGGCGCTGATTGCGCTGGGCGCAGCACTCCTCAATCCGGTCTTCCTCGATGAGGAGCGCGAGGCGCTGAAGAGCGTCGTTGCCGTCATCGTCGACCGCAGCCAGAGCCAGGATATCGGCGATCGGACCAAACAGACCGACGAAGCGCTTGCCGGTTTGCAGCAGCGCCTTGGCCGCTTCAAGCAGTTCGACGTCCGCGTCGTCGAGGCCGGCAAGTCGGAAGCCGCCGACGAGCGCACCGAGACCAAGCTTTTTGCAGCGCTTGAAGGCGCCTTCCGCGACGTGCCGCCCTCGCGCATCGGTGGCGCCATCATGATCACCGATGGCGAGGTGCATGACGCACCGGCCGCCCCCGACTTCAATGCGCCGCTGCACGCGCTGATCACCGGCAACGAGCACGAGAAGGACCGCCGCATCCGCTTCGAGAACGCGCCGCGCTTCGGCCTCGTCGGCAAGCCGCTCGACATGACCTACCGCGTCATCGCCACCGACGGCGAAACCGGCCCGGTCGATGTCCGCGTCTCGGTCAATGGCGAGCAGGTCGCGGTCGAAGAGGCGACCATCGGCCAGGCGATGCCGCTGCAGGTGACCATCCCCGGCGCCGGCCGGAACATCGTTGAACTCTCCATCGACCGCGAGCCGGGCGAACTGACCGACGCCAACAACCGCGCCATCGCGCTGATCGACGGCATCCGCGAGAACTTGCGCGTGCTTTTGGTTTCCGGCGAACCGCATGCCGGCGAGCGCACGTGGCGCAATCTGCTGAAATCCGACGCCTCGGTCGATCTCGTCCATTTCACCATTTTGCGGCCGCCGGAAAAGCAGGACGGCACGCCGATCAACGAACTGTCGCTGATCGCCTTCCCGACCCGCGAGTTGTTCGTCGAGAAGATCAAGGATTTCGATCTCATCATATTCGACCGCTACCAGCACCGCGACGTGCTGCCGATCCTCTATTACGACTACATCTCCGAATACGTCGAAAAGGGCGGCGCGCTGCTGATCGCCGCCGGGCCGGAATATGCCGGCGACTCCTCGATTGCCCGCACCCCGCTAATGTCGTCGCTGCCGGCAATGCCGACCGGCGAAGTCATCGACAAGGCCTTCTATCCGCGCCTCACCGATCTCGGCCAGCGCCATCCGGTGACGCGCGGCCTCGACGGCTCGGCGACCGAGCCGCCGCGCTGGAGCCGCTGGTTCCGCACCATCGGCGTGCAGAACCCCGAAGGCGAAGTGGTGATGAAGGGCGCCGACAACCGCCCGCTGCTTCTGCTCGATCATAAGGGCGAAGGCCGCGTCGGCATGCTTCTGTCCGATCAGGGCTGGCTATGGGCGCGCGGCTTCGAGGGTGGCGGGCCGCATGTCCAGCTTTACCGCCGCATCGCCCACTGGCTGATGAAGGAACCTGAACTCGAGGAAGAGCGGCTGACCGCCGACGGCCGCGGCATGATGCTGGAAATCCGCCGCCAGACGATGAGCGACGATCCCGGCCCGGCGCAGGTGATCACCCCTTCGGGCAAGGCGCTGATCGTCAAGCTGGAGAAGTCCGAACCCGGCGTTTTCCTGGGCAGCATCGAGACCAAGGAGATCGGCCTCTACCAAATCGGCAATGGTGACCTGACCGCACTCGCCCATGTCGGCCCGGTCAACGCTCCGGAATTCTCCGACGTCGTCTCTACCGAGGACCGCTTGAAGGCTCCGACTGAGGCCACCGGCGGCAGCGTGCGCCGGCTGGCGGCCTCCTCCACCCTTGGCCAGCTCACCGGCAGCGTCGCCCTGCCCTCCATCGTCCCGGTCCGTGCCTCCGGTGCGGCCTCGGGCGCAGACTGGATCGGCCTGCGCAGCACCGACGACAGCGTGCTCAAAGCCGTCTCGCGCGTACCGCTGTTCGGCGGCTTCCTCGGCCTTTGCCTGCTGCTGCTGGCCATGGGCGCGATGTGGTACAGAGAGGGAAGGTAAGGATCCCTTCTCCGTCACTATACGGGGAGAAAGACGCTCAACCTACTCCTCCGGCTCCGTCGTAAACAGCAGCGGGTACCCCTTGGCCTTGGCCGCGTCGACGGCCCGTGTCGCCTTGGTCTCGGCGACATCCCTGGTGAAGACGGCAACGACGCAAACGCCGAGCCGGTGCGCGGTGATCATCACCCGGTTAGCCTGGTCTTCGCTGAGCTTGAACTCGCCCTTCAGCACCGTCACCACGAATTCGCGCGGCGTAAAATCGTCATTGATGAGGATGACCTTGTAGAGCTTCGGCCGCTCGGTCCGCGGCTTCGTCTTGGTGCGGGGTTTGGAACTGATTTCAGGCATCGGGAACCGGTATCGCGCGAGGGGTCGCTCTCACTTTGTCATGGGGGAAAGCCGTCGTCCATTTTGATCGGCGCGCCAAACCGGCTTCCCGGAAGTGCTGCCGTTCACAAATTTAGGAACTGTACGCTGCGGTTCAACGGCTCTGGCGATCGGCGACGCGACGAGCCTGGAATTGCCGTGCGCTGGATGCCGCATCCGGCCTTGATCCGGCCGCCTTGTATTCGACCCAGGCGACCGCGAGCCAGCCGAAGAAGCAGGCCAGCGCCGCGCCGGTGATCACGGTAAGCAGCAGGCTTTGCCATGGTGTGATGTATTGCCAGCTGCTGGAGATTGCCGGTGCAAACAGCGACGGCTCCGTGCGCCCGCTCACCGGATCGGGCACCGGGCTGGCGGTGAACTGGATCAGCACCCTGACCATTGCCGAGGCCACAAGGCCGCCGATGGCCATCGAGCGCAGAATGGATGAAAGCCGCTTCTTCATGCGGGCTATCCTACCGGACCGGCATTGCAAACGGGTTAAAGTCCTGGGTGGCCGGCACCCATCAACGGGTAATCATGCACTCACACGACAAGGCCGCTCCAGCCGGGGGGGGTGCTGGAGCGGCCTTGTTACAGACAAGCCTGTTGGCTGTCTGGATCAGGCCTTCGGGGCGTCCGTCTTGACGACCTTCTTCGCCTTCTTGTGCTTCTTGACGGGCTTCTTGGCGACGACCTTCTTCACCGGGGGCTTGGCGGTCGTGGTCGCCGGAGCGGTGGTCGTGGAAGCAGCCGGAGCAGCGGTCGTGGTGGCAGCGGCATTGCCCAGAGCCGGCATTGCGAAAGCGAGAGCGACGGCGAGACCGGTTGCGGAGAGGATGGACTTTTTCATGGCTTCATTTCCTTCTTTGTGCGGGTCGAGTTTCGAGTGTCACTGAACCGGGTCGATCGGTGTCACTCCAAGCAGCTTCAAAGCGTTCGCGAGCATCCGGATACCCTGTGCCTGTTTCTTGTTGGCGCAGAACCGGTTTCCCTTTCTTTGCAGTGCTTTCGCCGCGGTGACCTGCGTTGCCGCGGCATGGGTTTCAAGGGCTTCGTCTACCTGGCGATTGAGATCGATGCAGCGCTCGCTCCTTGTGATCGGCGTCACCTTTGCGGTTGTGGCTCCGACCGCGGCTGTGACGAGCGGAATGCTGAGCAGCGCACCCATCAAGCTGATCGTGAACCTGTGCATTGGTGATGTCCGTTACTCCGGAGACTTCGCGTCGCAGCCGATGTCCTGACCGCCACGGCACCCTTTATGCCCTTGATTTTTTTCGGGAGTTTTTCCGGACTATAGAATTTTGTTTCTGAATTGTTTCTGGCAAATCGGCTTTGCGGGCGATCATCGCCGCTGGCCAACATGTGGCCAGAATTCTATCGTGTGGGTGACGCCACAGAAGCAGACTCAGAAGGCAGCCGCCGACCGGCCGCCAGCAATGACAGGATCGCCGTGAAATCCGATGCGCACATACTGATCGTCGACGACGACAAGGGCATTCGCGACCTGCTTCAGGAATTCTTCCAGAAGCGCGGCCTGCGCACCACGGTTGCCGCCGACGGCGTCGAGATGGAAGACATACTGCGCCGCACGCAGGTAGACCTGATCGTGCTTGATGTGATGCTGCCAGGAAAGAGCGGGCTGGAGCTCTGCCGCGACCTGCGCGCCAGCTACTCGACGCCGATCATCATGCTGACGGCGGTGACCGAGACCACCGACCGCGTCGTCGGCCTGGAGATGGGCGCCGACGACTATGTGCCCAAACCCTTCGATCCGCGCGAGCTGCTGGCCCGCATCCGCGCCGTTTTGAGGCGCAATGGTGCTGCTGAGCCGAAGCGCGCCACCACCAAGCAAATCTACCATTTCGCCGGCTGGACGATGGACTGCTCGCGCCGGCGGCTGATGGCGCCGGGCGATGTCAGGGTCGAGCTGACGATGGCGGAGTTCAACCTGTTGCAGACCTTCGTCAAAAGCGCGCAGCGCGTGCTCACCCGCGACCAGCTCATCGAGCTTTCCGGCGGTGACAGCGACTATTCCTTCGATCGCAGTATCGACATCCTGGTCAGCCGTCTCAGGCGCAAGATGGAAGACGACCCCAAGACGCCGAAACTGATCCTGACTGTGCGCAGCGGCGGCTACCAGTTCCTGCCCGAGACCACCTCCGAATGAGACGTTTCCTGCCGCAAACCCTGCCGGTCTGGGTTTTGCTCATCGTCATTGCCGGCCTGCTGATCAGCCAGGTCGCCACGCTCTACATCGTCTCGCGCGATCGTGCCGTCGCCAATGACGAGGTCGATCTCTACCGGCTTAACGACCGCGCCTATTCGCTGGTGCAGCTGATGCATGACGACACGCCGGAGCAGCGCAAGCTGACGGCCTCCGGTCTGTTCAACGCCACCTATGCGCTCACCGTTTCGGACACGCCCGCGGTCACCTCGTCGATCGCCGGCGACGACGAACTGGCCGAGCTCGAGGACATTCTGGTCGGGCGGCTGTCGAAATTCGGCATCACCGACGCCCGCGTCCGGCGCGATCCGGCAACCCAGGCAGCCAACGCGCCTGGCGGTGTGGCCGTGACCAAGGATGTCGGCGCGGTGGAGCGCGACCTGTTATCGCTGGCGGCCAGCTTCGCCCAGAGCGACAAGCTGACGGCCTCTGTCCGCTTCGCCGACGGCCAATGGCTGAATTTCACCGAGCCCAACACGCCGGTCGGACCGATATTGAGCTTCGACAGCCTGCCGCTCTATTCGCTGATCGCGGCCTTGGTGGTGATCATGTCGATCTGGTCGCTGCGCCGGCTGACGGCGCCCTATCGGATGATGGAAACGGCGGTCAACCGGATCGGCACGGATCTGAAGAGCCCGCCGATCGCCGAGACCGGCAGCCGCGAAATCCGCGCCGCGGCCAAAGCCGTCAACGCCATGCAGGTCCGGCTGCGCGACTATGTCGAGGACCGCGAACATCTGGCCGCAGCGCTCGCCCACGATCTGCGCACGCCGCTGACCCGCATGCGGCTGCGCCTCGAACTGTTGCGCAGATCGACGGCGCGCGAGGCGCTCGCCCACGACCTCGCCGACATCGAGAGCATCGCCAGCTCCGTCATCGACTTCGCCACCTTCGAAGTCACCGAGGAGAAGAGCGAGCGGATCGATTTCTGGTCGCTGGTGGAATCGATCGCCGACGGTTTCGAGGACGTCACGTTCGACCATGACGGCGCCAGGCCGCGTGGCATGATCTGCATGGCGCGGCCGGTGGCGCTCAAGCGCTGCGTCAACAATCTGGTCCAGAATGCCGTGACCTACGGCAAGAAAGCCCATCTCAGCCTGCGGCAGTCGGACGGCACGGTCACGCTGGTCATCCGCGACGAGGGGCCGGGCATACCGCAGGCGCAGCTCGACCAGGTGTTCGGTTCCTTCGTGCGGCTGGAGCAATCGCGCAACCGCCAGACCGGCGGTCTCGGGCTAGGCTTGACCATTGCCCGCAACATTGCGCGTGCCGCCGGCGGCGATGTCAACCTGTCCAACCATCCCGGCGGAGGCCTGCTGACGGAGCTCAGCCTGCCGCTGGCGGCATAAGGCAGCAGACTAGCGTCTCGATGGGCACCGGGGGTGGATCAACCAACCCAACCTTGCAATAGTGCGGCCGCTCGAGCAGGAGGAGATCGCCGCATGTTTTACGCCATCCTGGCCTATCACGTCGAACAGACCATCCAGTCCCTGACGCCGCAGCAGGATGCGGCGCTGATGCACGACCTGCTCGAAGTCAACGCCAGGCTGACCCGCGAAGGCAAGCTTGGGCCGGCGGCAAGACTGGGCGCGACCGCCGAGGCCGTCACGCTGCGCGGTCCGGGCGAAGGTATCGTCATCGACGGGCCGTTTGCCGAGACCAAGGAACAATTGCTGGGTCTTTATGTCCTCGACTGCGCCACGCAGGAGGCGGCGATTGCGGCTGCGCGCGACTTGCGCCGCGTGAATCCCTCGGCAGTCTACGAAATCCGGCCGATCACATTTTACCTTCCCGGCGTGACGTTTCCCGCTACGGAGGGCGATTTAAAGGAGGCCGCCAGCGGCTGAGAACTACCCCATGGCCGGTCAGGCAGAAGCGATCTCGTTGCCCAGGCGGACCGTTTCGGCGACGAGAAGGTCGAGATCCTCGCGCCGGGTCCGGTGGTTGTTGATCGCCACCCTGAGGCAATGCCGGCCTTGCACCGTGGTATCGGAAATGGCGGCGGTTCCGTCTTCCTGAAGCCTCAGCATGATCTCGGTGTTGAGCGCCTTCGCGCGCTCGCTGTCGAGACCATCCGCGCGATAGCGGAAGCAGACGATATTGATGCTGGTCGGCGCCGTCAGTTCGAGCGCTGGATCGGCCGCGATCAGGCCTGAGAGATAGTGCCCCTGCGCAATGTTCTGGTCGATCAGGCGGCCGAATTTTTCGACGCCGTGTTCTCGCAACGCCATCCACACTTTGAGTGCCTTGAAGCCGCGTGACGTCTGCAGGCCATAATCGTGCAGCCATTGGCCGGAGGCGAGGCCGCGCGGTGTCGATTCCAGATATTCCGGCGTCACCGCGAAGGTCTTGCGATGCGCCGAGGCATCCCTGACCAACGCGCAGCCTGCCTCGAACGGCGCATGCAGCCATTTGTGCGGATCGAGCGCGATGGAATCGGCCCATTCGATGCCGGCGACGCGATGTGCATTCTCAGGCGCGATCGCGATCAGCGCGCCGATGCAGCCGTCGACATGGAACCAGAGGTCCTCCTCATGCGCCAGCTTGGCCAGCGCCTGCAGATCGTCGATGGCGCCGGTGTTGACAGTGCCGGCGTTGCCGATGATGCAGGCCGGCTTGAACCCGGCCGCGCGATCTTCCGATATCGCAGTCCTCAAACCTTCAATGTCGATGCGCAGGCCGGCGTCGCTGGCAATGCGGCGCAGCGCCTTGTTGCCGAGACCGAGCGCTTCCATCCCCTTGCGGTGACAGGAATGGACCTGGTCCGAGCCATAGAAACGCAAAGGCTTTTCGATTGCTCCAACGCCGTGCTCGCGCACGTCGATGCCGGCCTTGGTGTTGCGCGCCACGGTGAGCCCGATGATGTTGGCCATCGAGCCGCCGCTGACCAGCGTACCGCTGGCCGAAGCCGGCATGCCCATCATCTGCTTGCACCAGTCGACCACCTGGCCGTCCATCAGGGCGGCGGCATGGTTGCCGCCGCCGAGATTGGAGCCCTGGATTGCCGCCAGGAAATCGCCGATCGCGCCGGTAAAATTGCTCGACCCCATATACCAGGACCAGAAGCGCGGATGGATGTTGCCCATCGGATAGGGCATCACCTTGTCCACGACATCGCCATAGATGTCGGCAAGCGGGGTCGGCGATTGCGGCAGCGAAGCGGTGAAGAAATCCCTCACATCTCCAGGCATCTCCTGCCACACCGGCCGTTGCCTGACATCGCGCAGGTAAGCGACGGCATCGTCAACGATCCGATGCGACAGGCTTTGCACATCGGCCCAGTCCGAGGGGTCAAGCGTTTCCTCGGTACTGGTAGCCGAGTGTCCAGGCATCGCGTCCATGCAATTTGCTCCCGCGTCATCATGCCGGGAACTGGCAACCGGGCGTCGAGCGCGAGAGAGCAAGCTCTTCCGCATTCATCTCGGCCTCGATGCCGTCGAACAAAGGCGTGGTCATGTAGCGTTCACCGGTATCGGGAAGCATGCACAGGATCACCGATCCGGCCGGTGCCGTGCCGGCGATCTGGCGCGCCACGGCAAAAGCCGAACCGCCGGAAATGCCGGTGAAGATGCCTTCCTGCTGCGCCAGCGCCTTGGCCCATTTCATGCCCTCCGGCCCGGCGATCGGCATCACCTCGTCATAGAAGTTGCCATCGATGGCCTCCTGCAGGACGTGCGGGATGAAATCCGGCGTCCAGCCCTGGATCGGGTGCGGTTCGAAAGCCGGATGGCTGGCGGCCGGCGCTCCGCCGGCGCCACGCATCTGCGGCTTGCCGCTGCCGACAAGCTGCGCGTTGGCCGGTTCGGTGAGCACGATCCGGGTCTCAGGCCGCTCGCGGCGCAGCACCCGCGCCACGCCGGAGACGGTGCCGCCGGTGCCGTAGCCGGTGACGAAATAGTCGAGCCGCGAGCCGGCGAAATCGTTGACGATCTCGCGTCCCGTGGTAGCTTCATGAATGTCGGCGTTGGCCTTGGTCTCGAACTGGCGGGCCAGGAACCAGCCATTCGCTTCGGCCAGTTCCACCGCCTTCTTGTACATGCCGAAGCCTTTCTCGGCGCGCGGCGTCAGCACCACCTTGGCGCCCAGCGTCCGCATCAGCTTGCGGCGCTCGACCGAGAAACTGTCGGCCATCGTCACCACCAGCTTGTAGCCCTTCTGCGCACAGACCATGGCAAGACCGATGCCGGTGTTGCCGCTGGTCGCCTCGACAATGGTCTGTCCAGGCTTGAGCGCGCCGGTGCGTTCACCTTCCTCGATGATGTTGAGCGCCAGCCGGTCCTTCACCGACGCCGCCGGATTGAAGAACTCGGCCTTGACGTAGATGGTGGCGTGCGCCGGTCCGAGATTATTGACGCGGATGACCGGCGTGTCGCCGATGGTGTCGAGAATGCTGTCGAACAGGCGGCCGCGGCCGGCCGTGGTTCTGATTTTCTGCTGATGCAACATGGGTAAACTCCTGGTTCTTGCTCACGGGCCGGTTACACACCGGCGGTTTGGGCGGCGAGATTTCGACACCTTGCCGCACTACAGGTCCTTGACGTGCGGCAGTGTGGTAAACACCACATTCGGCGCACAAATTTTGCGAGCCGGGTGCACTTTGTCGTGCTCGGTGGTAAAGCAGGGGCCGACAGGTCAGCGTGGGAGCAGGCGTGGTATCTGGCGTGGAATCGAGCCTGGCGAGCAGCCATCAAGGTGTTGTCGTGCGCCTGTTTGGGCCGCCGACGATTGCGCGCGACGGCGTCCCGGTGGTCTTGCCGGCATCGCGCAAGCTGCGCGCGCTGCTGGCCTATCTGGCGCTGGCGCCCCATCCGGTCGGACGTGGCAAGCTCTGCGAGTTGCTGTGGGATGTTCCAAATGATCCCAGGGGTGAGCTTCGCTGGTGCCTGAGCAAGCTGCGGGCCGCGCTCGACGAACCGGGCCGCCGCAGGATCGAAACATCGGGCGATACGATCGCGCTCGACCTCGACGGCATCTCAGTCGACGTTCTGGATGTCGCGGCGGCGGCTGCCGCAGGCATCGAAACGCTCGAGCCGACGCGACTGCAGTTGCTCTCCGACCTGTTCGTCGGCGACTTCCTCGAAGGGCTGGAGATCGACCGCAGCCCTCTCTTCAACAGCTGGCTGACCGCGCAGCGCCGCCGTTTCGGTTCCTGCCAAGCTGCTATACTGGAACATCTGGTCAAGACGCTGCCGGCCGATTCCGAAGACGTCTCCGCCCATCTCGAAAAATGGCTGGAATTGACCCCGTTCGACAGCAGCGCCCATGTCGCACTCCTGGTGAGGCTGGCGCGGCGCGGCCAGTTCGGTGCCTGCGAGGACCATCTTGCCGCAGCAGCATCGCTCTTCCAATCGGAAGACCTGGATTTCGGCCCTGTGCGCCAGGCGTGGCTTGCCATTCGCGCGGAACGTCACTGCGCGACTTTGCCGGCACAGCCTGCGGTAGCGCCGGTGGCGGGCCACAGCCCGATCGCGCGTGCCCCCACCGAAGCCGCGACACCGCACAAGGCTTCGCTTGCCGTCATGCCGTTCGCCGAAGATGCCGGCGGCGTTCGTGGTGGGCTAGCCGACGGCTTGACCCATGACATCATTACCCGCCTCGCCAAGCTCAGGGATTTTTTCGTCATTGCCCGCGGCTCGGTCTTTGCGCTGGCGGAAAAGAACATCGCGCCGGAGGATGCCGGCCGCCGGCTGAATGTCGACTATGTCGCCACCGGCTCGGTGCGCAGTCTGGCGGGCCGGCTGACCGTCACCGTCGAGCTTGTCGAGGTTCGCACGGCCAGGATCGTCTGGGCCGAGACCTTCGAGCGCAAGCCCGAGGACATCTTCATTGTCCTCGACGACATCGGCAACAGCATCGTGGCCTCTATCTCATCCGAGATAGAGATGGTCGAGCGCAACCGCGCCATGCTGAAGGCGCCCAATTCGCTCAACGCCTGGGAGGCCTACCATCGCGGCCTCTGGCACATGTATCGCTTCACCCGCAGCGAGAACGACCTCGCACGGCATTTCTTCGACATTGCTGTCAGGCAGGATCCGACCTTCACCCGCGCCTATGCCGGCCTCTCCTTCACCCACTGGCAGAGCGCCTTCCAGCGCTGGGGCGGCCGCGATCAGGACAGCGCGCTTGCCTTTGAGGCAGCCGGCCAAAGCCTTTTGGTCGACGATCATAATCCCGCCGCGCACTGGGCGATGGGCCGGGCGCTGTGGCTGCGCGGCGAGGGTGATGCGTCCGTGGTAGAACTGCAAAGAGCCGTCGACCTCAGCCCGAACTTCGCGCTTGGCCACTATGCGCTGTCGTTCGTGCATTCGCAGTCGGGCGACCCGCACGCGGCGATCGGATCGTCGGATCATTCGCGCCATCTGTCGCCGTTCGACCCGATGCTGTTCGGCATGCTGGGCGCGCGCGCCATGGCGCATGTCCGCCTCGGCCAGTTCGACGAGGCAGCCGATTGGGCACTGAAGGCGGCCGCCCGCCCCAACGCCCATGTCATCATCCTGTCGATCGCCGCTCACTGCCTGGCGTTGGCTGGGCGGCTGGACGAGGCGAAAAACTTCGCCGCGGCCATCCGCAAGACGCTTCCGGATTACCGAGCCGACGACTTCATCGACACCTTCCGCTTCGACCGGGATGCCACAGCCCTGTTCAAGCTCGGCGCCGCGCGTATCGGGCTGGCTTAGCGCCGCAACACCGCGCTCAGCACGTCGCGTATGCCGATCGCCCCGACAAAGCGCGACTGGTCGTCGAACAGCGCCACGGGTGCGGTCTGCGAGCGGTGCATGGCCAGCATCACCGTCTTCAGCGAGGTCCCGGGATTGGCCCAGAACACTTGCGCCGTCTCCTCCGGCTGCGCCTCGACATCGGCGCATGAAACCCATACCGCCGGTTTGCCGTCGCGTTCCGCCGCCGCCACCAGCCCGTGCTCGTCGATCTTGAAGCGCGTCGTCTTGCGCCGGTCGAGCCACACCCAGCCATTATCGCCGTGCTCGAGGTCGCGGCTGTCGCGCATGACGTTCCAGGCGGTCAGCACCGACAACGGATTCACATTGGCGATGAAGTCGCGGACATAGTCATTGGCGGGCTTGAGCACGATGTCTTCCGGCGCCCCGGTCTGCACGATGCGACCGCCCTCCATGATGGTGATGTGGGTGCCGATCTTCAGCGCCTCTTCCAGATCATGGCTGACGAAGATGATGGTCTTCTTCAGCTCCGCCTGCAGCTGCAGCAATTCGTCCTGCAGCTTGGTGCGGATCAGCGGATCGAGCGCCGAGAACGGCTCGTCCATCAGCAGGATCGGCGCCTCGGTGGCGAAGGCACGGGCCAGGCCAACGCGCTGCTGCATGCCGCCGGACAGCTCATGCGCGTATTTCTTCGACCACTGGTCGAGATTGACCAGTTTCAGCTGGCGTTGCACGCGCTCCTTGCGCTCTTGCTCCGGCACGCCGGCGAGTTCGAGGCCGAGGCCGACATTCTCCTCCACCGTACGCCAAGGCAGCAGGCCGAACTGCTGGAACACCATCGCCACCTGCTTCTGCCGCAGCCGCCGCAGCGTCGCCTGATCGCAGGTCACGACATCGACGATATTGTCGCCGTCCTTGACCAGCACCTGGCCGCGCGACACCACGTTGAGCCGGTTGACCGCCCGCAGCAGCGTCGACTTGCCCGAGCCGGACAGGCCCATCAGCACCGAGATTTCGCCCTCATGCACGGTCAGGCTGGCGCCGGCGCAACCCAGCACATTGCCGGTCTTTTCAAGGATTTCGGCGCGCGTGGCGCCGCCATCGATCAGCGCTAGCGAACCGGCCTGGTCGGACCCGAAGACGATATCGACATTTTTGAAATCGACGGCGACGGTCATTTCTTGCCTCCAACGCCGATACGCGTCATCCGGTCGAGCACGATGGCGAGTACGACAATCGCCAGGCCCGCCTCGAGCCCGAGATCGATGCGGCGCGAGCCGAGCGCGCGGTTGATTTCAGTGCCGAGGCCGCCGGCGCCGATGAGTGCTGCAAACACCACCATCGACAGCGACAGCATGATCGATTGCGTCAGCCCGGCCATGATGGTCGGCAGCGCTGAGGGCAATTCGACCTTCCACAGCAGCTGCTGCTTGGTGGCGCCAAACGCCTCGCCGGCCTCGATGATCGACTTCGGCACCGAGACGACGCCGAGATGGGTGAGCCGGACCGCGGTCGGGATGACGAAGATGATGGTGACGATGAGGCCGGGCGCGTTGCCGAGACCGAACAGGGTCAGGACCGGGATCAGGTAGACGAAGGTCGGCAGCGTCTGCATCAGGTCGAGCACCGGCAGCATGATGCGGTAGACCTTCGGCTTGTGCGCGGCCCAGATGCCGAGCGGCACGCCGATGGCCATCGCCATGGCGGCGGCGGCCACGACCAGCACCAGCGTCTGCACCGTCTGCTTCCAGAGGTTCTGGTTGATGATGAAGATCAGGCCGAGAAAGACGCCTATGGCCAGCGGGCGCGAGCGCTGCAGCAGCCAGGCGATGATGGCGATGATCAGCGCCAGCAGCACCGGCGGCACCATCAAAAGGATGCCAACCAGCCCGTCGAGCAGGAAATTGAGGCCATTCGAGAAGGCCCTGAACACGGTGTCGAAATTGTCGGTGAGGAAACCGAAGAACGCCTTTCCCCAGGCGCCGATCGGTATCTTGTGATCGACCATGAATTTCGAAATCGGATCCATATCGCCCCTCTCATGCGAGAGACCGCCTGCTTCCGGCCTCCGCTGTCGTTAGGTCATCTTCTCACAGGATATGAAAAAGGGCAGCCTTTTCTAGATTGGCTGCCCTTCCTGGTTCGGCTTTGCCGAATTCAGTCGGCTCAGCTTCCGAGCGCGGTCTTGACCGCCGCTGCCGCATCGCCGCCATCGAAGGTGGTGACGCCGGCAATCCACGGCGCAACCGCGTCAGGGTGCTTCTTCAGCCAGTCGGCTGCGACCGTGTTGGCGTCGCCGCCCTTCAGGATCGCGTCCATCATCTCGCCTTCCATGTCCAGGTTGAACTTCAGGTTGGCGATGAACTTGCCGGCATTCGGGCATTCGGTGGTGTAGCCCTTGCGCACATTGGTGTAGACGGTGGCGGCGCCGAAGCCGCTGTCGCCCATGCCGTCGAGATAGGTGAGCTTCATGGCGCCCATCACCGGATGCGGCGTCCAGCCGAGGAACGCGATCCACTCATTGTTCTTGATCGACTGCTCGGCCTGCGTCAGCATGCCGGCTTCCGAGGACTCGACCAGCTCGAAGCCTTCGAGATTGTCCTTCGGATTCTTGATCATGTCGAGGATGATGCGGTTGCCGTCATTGCCCGCCTCGATGCCATAGATCTTGCCGTTGAACTTGTCCTTAAACTTGCCGATGTCGGTCAGCGACTTGACGCCGGCCTCCGCGACATAGGTCGGTACGACGATGCCGTAGCCGGCGCCGGTCAGGTTGGTGCCGATCGTCTCGACCGAACCATCGGCGGTGTAGTCCTTGATGTCGTTGGTCATCGACGGCATCCAGTTGCCGAGGAAGACGTCGAGATCCTTGTTTTTCAGCGACGCCATGGTCACCGGTACCGACAGCTGGATCGTCTGCGGCTCGTAGCCGAGCGCGGTGAGCAGCACCGAAGCGACGCCGGTGGTTGCCTGGATGTCGGTCCAGCCGACATCGGAAAGGCGCACCGCCTTGCAGCTCTCCGGATCGCCGGCAAGTGCAGCGCTCGTGGACAGAAAAGTCGCCAGGCCGAGGCCGGCGACGAAGGTGTTCATACGCGACATTGGCAGTCTCCCATTGTGATTCTTTGGCGAAGCGTAGTGACGGTTTCTCTGCCCGCCTTGTTTCGTCAGCCAAACACCATTCTGGTGTGGTTTCAAGCGCTAAGACAATCACGATCAACGGCGCGGACTGGCCAAACAGCGACACGCCCGCCGCTTTTTCGATTGCAGACGGCTTTTCCCATCAAATGCAGCGGTGCCCTCTCCCCGCGCCGCGCCAACTCGGCTTAAAAGGACGGCATGGCCAAGCTCTACTTCCACTATGCGACGATGAATGCCGGCAAAACGACAATGCTGCTGCAGGCGACCTACAATTATCGCGAACGCGGTATGACGACGATGCTGTTCGTCGCCGGCCACTACAGAAAGGGCGACACCGGGCTGATCTCGTCGCGCATCGGCCTGGAGACGGAGGCCGAGATGTTCCGCGACGGCGACGATCTCTACGCTCGCGTCGCCGAGCATCACGAACATACGACGGTGCATTGCATCTTTGTCGACGAGGCGCAATTTCTCGAGGAAGAGCAGGTCTGGCAGCTCGCCCGTATCGCCGACCGGCTGAACATCCCTGTGATGTGCTACGGCCTGCGCACCGATTTCCAGGGCAATCTGTTTTCCGGTTCGCGAGCGCTTCTGGCCATCGCAGACGATCTGCGCGAAGTGCGCACCATCTGCCGCTGCGGCCGCAAGGCGACGATGGTCGTGCGTCTCGGCGCTGACGGCAAGGTGGCCAGACAAGGCGAACAGGTGGCGATCGGCAAGGACGTCTATATCTCGCTCTGCCGCCGCCACTGGGAAGAGGAAATGGGCCGCGCCGCGCCCGACGATTTCATTGGCTTCACCAGAGGCTGAACGGCCGGGACAACATGAAAATTCTGCAGTTCACAGTTGATTGCCCGTTTCCGCCGGTCTCCGGCGGAGAGATCCGGAACGCCGCCAATGCACGCGCCCTGGCATCGATGGGCGAGGTCCTGACGGTAAGCCTGACTGGCGCCCCGGCACCCTCCACACCGCCGAACATCCGTCACCGGATAATCGAGGCAGCGCGCGGCAGGGCGCCCTGGAGCAGGCGCAGCCCGCACCCGACCGTGCATATGATGCCGGACGACGAGCTGGCCGAAGCCGACGCCATCTGGAGGGAATTCGCGCCCGATCTCGTGGTGATCGAGGAGATCGTGCTTTCGCAGCTGCTGACGCTGGCGCCGAAGCATCGCGCGCGCACCGTCCTTGACCAGCACAACATTGATTCCCGGACGGTGTCCGACCGGATCGCCGGCCTGACGCTGTGGCAGCAAATTCGAGACTGGCGCCAAAACAGGCGAAGGAAGGCAGAGGCGCGCGAAGCCGACAGGTGTGCGGCTGCCCTGGCCGACCAGGTCTGGGTTTGTTCGCGGGCCGACGAAGCGCTTCTGTCCGCTCTCGGCCCCGTCAACGACGTCAGGTTCGTCGCCAACCCCATTCCAGACGAGAGCGTGCTTTCCCTGCCGATTGCTGCCGAGCGCTTCAGTGAGCTCAGCCTGTGCTTCATCGGGCATCTCGGCTACTTCCCAAACATCGACGCCGTCAAGCAGATCGGCCGCGCGATGGCGCCGCGCCTCGCCGCCTCCGGCCGGCCCTGGTCGATCACCGTCGCCGGCAGAAACCCGCGCGATGTCGTGCGCGGTCTATGCACCAGGCATGGTCTGCGGTTGATCGAGAACCCACCGCATCTGCCGGAATTGCTTGGGCGTGCCGGCTATGCGCCGATCCCGCTGCGCTTCGGCGGCGGAACCCGCATCAAGGTGCTGGAGGCGATGGCGGCGGGCCTTGTCGTCGCCGCCACCGAAAAGGCCGTCGAAGGGCTTGGCCTGCAGGCGGGCAGGCATTTCCTGTCCAGCGACGATGCCGGCAAGTTGGCATTGAAAATCATCGATCTCGCGACACGCCCGCAAGCGGCCGCCGAGATGGCGGAGATCGGCCGCGCTTTCGTGCGCGACAATCATTCGTCGGCGGCGATTGAAAAGCAGGTCAAGCAGGCGGTCGCGGCGATCCCGCGCACGGATTGAGCCCGTTCTGCTATCCACCGGCATACGGCGTTTGTTAAGGCCTGCAGCCTATTTTGCCCTCAGCCAGAGCCAGCCGGGAACCGCCATGCTTCGAGCCATTTCATCAGGCCTTGTCATTTACTTGGCCGGTATCCTCGCCGCGCTGGCCGACGGCGATGCAGCACTTGGCAAGAAAGTGTTCTACCGCTGCATGGCCTGTCACGAGGCGGCAAGCGACCGCGACAAGGTCGGCCCGCATCTCCTCGGTATCGTCGGCCGCACCGCCGGCACCGCCCAGAACTTCAACTATTCGCAGGCCATGAAGGACGCCGGCGCGGCCGGCCTCGTTTGGGACGAAGCCAACCTCAAAGCCTATCTCGGCGCTCCCAAGCTGAAAGTACCCGGCAACAGGATGGGCTTCTCCGGCCTGAGCAGCGACGAGGACATCGCCAACGTCATCGCCTATCTGAAGGCCGATCCGAAGCCTTGAACGGCGCGATGCCTAGCGTGATGGCGACGGCTTCCGCCAGCTGTCTCGCGCTTGCAACTCATCGAGCCCTCTGTCGAATTCAGCACACCCACACTGTCCGAGATCGACTTCTTCGCAGCCGTCAAAGTTCAATGACAATTGAACAATACTTGGCCGGCTGGTTAATCACGCCATGACCCCGCCTTCATTGCCTTTCAAGACGACCAGGCATTTTTTTGTTTTCGGGGCGGGTCTTGTCTTGCGTCTTTCAATCCCCTGATACCCCACATATATTCGCCGCTGTTCGCAGCCAGCGACCGGAAGCCGAAGCGGGAGGCCCCTATGGCGACATTGCAGAATTTCGATGCCGAAATTGCCAAGACCAGGCAGGTCGTGCAGGACATGCGCTCCAAGATCGAGCAGTCGGGCACGGTGCTTGATACGCTGGCCACCGCCGACAAGAAGATCGGCGACGCCAATTTCGACATCGAGAATGCCCGCATCGAGGACGTGCTGAAGCAGCAGAAGGTGATGGAAGGCAACATTGCCGACCTGATCATCGGGCTGGAAGACGCCACCAACGTCTTCGGCACCGAATTCGAGAGCATGAAGAACTACACCGGCTGGGAAAGCTTCGTCGGCGTCTTCTCGGCGCAACGCAAGCAGCGCATGCGCACCGACCGCGTCCGCAACATGTCGCTGGCCGGCAATCTGCAGGAGCTTCTGGTCAAGTCCGACACCATCGTCGGCATCCTGAAAGCGCAGAAAGAGGTCCTCGACCAGCGCTACAAGACCTCGGAAAACAGCCTGTCGCAGGTGATCGAGCGCCGCAAGGTCACCATGACCAACCTCGAGGCGGTGCAGAAGCGCATCGAGGAGGTCAATCCGCTGCTGCTCGACATCGAAAACAAGATCGCCGCTTCTACCAGTCAGAAGGAGCGCACGCAGCTTGAGGGCGAGCGCTCGAAACTGGCGACCGAATACAATGAAAAGCAGGCCAAGGAGCAGGAGCTTCTGGCCGAAAGCCAGACGCTGGAACGCTACACCTCGATGTTCCAGACCTTCGTCGATTCGCTCAACAATCAGATCGCAGCGCAGTCGACGCTGATCAACAAGCTGACAATCGATACCGAGCAGCGCATCGTGCTCTACAAGGCACTGGAAGATTCCTTGAAGACCGCCGCCCAGCAGGATGTCGCCCACAAGATCAACACGCTGGGCAGCCAGGTTGACAACACCGCCGAAGAGACCATGGCCGGCATTGGCGCCGCCTCGCAAAAGCACATCGGCGATCTCCTCGAAATGCACGAGAAGAACATGGTCGCCAGCTCCGACATCCAGCGCCGCAAGAAGCTCGCCGACGACGCCTTCGCCCGCCGTTTCGACGACGTGATGAAGAAGCACAATTCGGCCAACTACGTGCAGTCGTAAGGAGCGGCTGCACGCGGGCACACCGGCATGACTCCCGAAAACGAAGCGGCGGCGCGCTATTTTTCCGCCATCACGGCGGCACTCAGCGGCCTCGAAGTGTTCATGCGCGACGACCGCTCGCCGCTTTACCGGCACGGCATCGTCGCCAAGATTGTCGCCGAATACATTGCCCGGCTGGACAAATCGTTTTCCTGCTGGCGCAACCGGCTCGGCTTCATGGACACGTTCCGCATTTCGCGCGCCGACAGCGGCTATCCCGTCTTCCAGAACCTGCTCGAACTGGAAAACGACCGCCGCCAGGCCGAGGCGCGGCTGGCCAACATTCCGCTGGCCGGCGAATTGCGCGAGGAAATGGCCGACTTCATCCTGCGCCACAAGGAATTCCCCGAAGCGCTGCAGAAGTCGATGGCCGAGCGGCTCTATCTCGAGGACGTCAAGAGCGAACAGACTTTTGGCCCGTTCTCGCTGGCGCAGACGGCCAAGGTCTCGGTCAATCCAAAGACCGGGCGCCCCTATTACCTCGTGCACTGGGCGAGCTTCGACGGCAGCGCCAACCTGCCGCTGGTCTACATGGTGACGGTGGAGGATTCCTCCGAAAGCATGATCCGGCAGCTCGTTGACAGCAGCGGCAAGCTCAATGAACGGGTCGACATCCCGCTGCCGGTGGACGGCCTGCTCAACCCCGAACTCGCCCATCGCTTCGACGATTTCACCGAGAAGAATTCCGCCTACACGCTTTCGCCCGCAACGATTGCGGTCAATCTCGACAAGGATTTCGAGCCGCTGCACCCTAAGCAGCTGCGCCGCGTCGTGCTCGGCCCCTTTTATTCCGCAGGCATTACGGACAACAATTCGACCGTGACCGAGGTGCTGGCCAAGGTGCGCAAACCGGAAAATGCCTGGCTGCTCACCTGGACCATCCAGGAGGTCTACTCCAAGGGCGAGAAACCCGGCCGCAAGGGCCTGTTTTCGAGCGAGAAGACCACGCAGGAATTCTTTATCAACACCGACGATCTCGAAGCCGCGCGCCAGGGTGTGTCGAGCTACGAGAACCACGCCCTGATCCCGCACGAAGCCTATCAAGCACTCTACGCCGCCGGCGAAGCTCAAAAGATCTTTTCCGGCTACAAGGTTCACATCCTGTCAAATGGGCAGGTGATTTCAGATGTGTAAGAGTCTCGCTTGTGACGCCAATCGCCAAGCTGAGCCGAGGCGTGGCCGATGATGCCAGCGGTCTTCGCAAAGAAGAAACAGCTTGATGCTCTGAGGAAGACTGTCCGGGCCGGCGCGCTGGAAGGTCTGGAGCACAGCCAGCGCATCGACATCACCTACACGTCCAATGCGATCGAAGGCAACACGCTGACTGCCGGCGAAACAGCCCTGGTGCTCGAGAAGGGCATCACAATCAGCGGCAAGCCCCTTAAGGACCATCTGGAGGCAGTCGATCATGCGCGAGCACTGAATTGGGTGCTGGAAATCGCCTCGCAACGCGACATGCCGATAATCGAGGCCGATATCCGTAACCTCCACCACCTGGTTGTCGCGAATTCCAGGCCCGAGATTGCAGGCAGCTATGCCGATACCGCCCGCTATGTGAATACCGATGCCGGTGTTCACAATTTTCCGACGCCGACGGAAGTCCCGGCCCTCATGGAAGCTTTTTCCCATTGGCTGGGCGTGGCACGCAACACGCCGAAGACCGCCTTCGAAGCGCATAGACGGTTCGTCGGCATTCATCCTTTCAACGACGGGAATGGTCGTACGGCACGTCTGTTGATGAACCTCATTCTGGCGCGGGCCGGCTATCCGCCGGTAGCGATTCGTCCCGAGGATCGTCCGGCCTACATTGCCGCCCTTGAGATCGATCAACGCGGCGGCGGCCATGCCGCCTTTGACAAGTTGCTTTTCGACAGGCTGGACCAGACGTTGGATATGTATCTCGACGCCGCTCGCCAGGCGCGCGATTCGTCGGCCAGCAAAAGTATTCCTATGAGGAGCTGACCATGGACACGGGCCTGACCACCATCCCGGAAGCGGCTATCGAAAAGCACCGCGCAACCGCGCAAAGCTTCATCACCCGCGTCGTCGTATTGGAAGACCCCTCGCGCGAATCCGGCACAGCGCTGGCCGGCACCAACCGCCGCTTCGTCTCCACCGTCTCGGTCGGCTCGGTGCGGCGCACACGCGAGGTCGAGCTGGTCAAGACCGTCGCCGCAATCCATCCCGACGACCAGCTGATGAGCATCCCGCAGCACACGCTGTTGTTCCGCGCCCGCCGCGGCCTGGCGATTGCGCTCGCCATCTCCGACGTCTTCGCCGAGGGCTCCGACCTCGAAAGCCTCCAGGCCAAGAACACCCGCGCGCCTCTTGAGGGCGATGAGGCGGCGACCTTCAAGAAGCTTCTGTCAGCCTCGGCTTACGTTTCAGCCTTCAGCCTCGCCTCTTACCTGTTCCAGCTGATCGACAGCGACGGCGAGGCGCCCAACGATATCCCCGAACCGGACTTCCTGTTCGACACGCCGCAGGACGCGGTGAAGTCGATCGTCGCCGGGTTGGACAAGGCGATTGCAGGCTCCAAGGACGATGGCGACCTGACGACGCGCGCGCGAGCTTTTGCACGGGTCGCCATTGATGGGCTGCTGGCCCGCAAAGGCCGCTTCGACGGCATCGGTCCGTTCGAGAACGCCCACATCCGCATCGACGCCGACGATTTCACCCTCGACGGCTTCGACGTCGCGCCCGGCAAGCGCTCGAAACCGCTGGTGATGACCTTCAAGAAGCCCGAAGAGGTCGTCGGCAATCACATCGCCAAATACCAGTCGGTCAAGCTCGCCAAGATGCTGATGGCCTATGATTTCGAGCGCGAGCTGAACCCGTTCGTCGAGCTCGGCGGCTTCCTCTTCACCTTCATCGGCGATGGCGCGCCGGGCACCGGCAAGACGACGCTGATCCAGATGATCGCCGGCCTCGTCAACAATTATTGCCAGGTTGCCGGCTATCCCTTCGCCTATGAGAATTTCGGCGTCGACCAGATCTCGTCCTACCAGGGCAAATCCGGCCAGAATTGCCGCCAGTTCATCAACAACGTCTTGAACCCACGCGTCATCGGTTTCGGCACCGTCGACGACATCGACCAGGTGGCGGCCCGCCGCTCCGACGACCGCGCCTCGGCCGGCCAACAGGAAATCACCGGCGTCTTGATGGACGCCTTTGCCGGCGCCGGCACGGTGGTGCGCGGCAATTGCTCGTTCGGCATGTTTTCCAACTATCCCGAAAATGTCGACGATGCGCTGCGCCAGCGCGCCGGCGCCCGCTGGCTGGTCGACGGCCCGCAGAGCCGCGACGACTATATCGACATCTTCGTGCTGCTTGCCGGCAAGAACCACAAGATCCCACTCGGCGACCACAAGCTCTACGCCGCGCAGGAGATCCAGCGCGCGGTGACCGAAGCCTATGAGGAGCATGAGAAGCCTCAGGAAGACGGGCTGATGAAGGTCTATGAGCGCTACATGAAGGAGAATGGCGCGCCGAAATCGATGGCCGACATCGGCACTTATCTGCACCTGATCAAGGATGCCGAGCCGCGCTTCACCGGCCGAGCCATCAAGAACGTCACCGACGCCATCAAGATGCGCGCCATGGACATCGAGCTGCCCGACGACTGGTTCGAGAAGCCGGAAGCCTTCATGCACAAGGGTTACAACGAAAAGAAAGCCATGATCGAGGAACTGCGTGGGCCGTTCTCGATGGACATGGTCATGCAGGAGATCAACCGCTACGCCGACTCGGAGTTCCGCTATTCCGACAAATCCGATGACGCCGCGGTGGAGAAGCTGCTGCGCGACGCACGCCTGCGCGAACGGGCGGGGCGCGAGATGGAGGAGATGAAGAAGAAGGGGCTCTGGAATGCGTGAGCTTCCTTCGCTGCCCGCGGGTGCTGAAAGGCTTGGCGCTAACGCTGACGCCCCCCTCTCCCCGTCCTTCACGGGGAGAGGGTAAGGGTGAGGGGCGGCGCATGCGTGGACCAGAGATCGCTACGACCATACTGGCAGCTATCGAACAGCGCCTCGATCGGCACATCCGGACCAATGATCTTCGATTTATTGACGCCAAAGGCCATGGGGAGACATGTCCTTGAATGCTAGCGCTGCCCCTCACCCTTACCCTCTCCCCGTGAAGAACGGGGAGAGGGAGGCGTCAGCGTTGGCGCTTCGCCACAACAGGCAACGCCACTCGGAACGTTCTGCATGAGCCACGCCAAAAAGCCCGACCTTCTCCGCGACAATGAGCTGATCTACGGTCGCTTGCTCACCGTCGACGAGTCGCACCTCATCCAGCGCTACAACAAGGCGCTTGTTGCCTTCGGCCTCAAGCCCACCAAGCTGAAGAGCTTCCAGATCGACCGCACCGGCTTCTCGCCCGAAGTGGCCGAGGAATGCGGCGATTACGATTATCTCGACCCCAATGAGGTCAACCGCCGCTTCATCATCCTGACGCCGTCGCAGATCGATCTGCCGGTGGTGCACACCGCCTTTTCCAACACCTCGCAGCTGATGTTCGAGTTCATGTCCAAGAACCAGCGCGCCATCGATGCGCTGACCATCAAGGATGTCATCTACGGCGAGATCGAGGATTCCGTTCCCCTGGTCAACGACATCGAGGATCTGCTGTCGATCAGCCAGGTCGAGTTCAGGGTGCTTTCGGCCGAGGACGTGCTGGGCAAGGCCGCCGAACTCGGCAAGCTGGTCGACCGGCTGAAGCAGGAGCCCGATGCCTGGCGCGACAACACCATGCTGAGCCGTATGGTGGAGCTGGCGAAGGTCTGCGGCGATATCCGTGAGAATGCGCTGGTGCCCGACCAGGTGATCTTCCGCCACAACGCCTACTGGACCAGCCATTTCGGCGGCGTCTACGTCTTCGTCGATCCTGATATGACCACCGTCATCGGCGACCCGGCCGCCCCCGGCTTTCGCCGTTCGCGGCCCTGGCAGGTCAGCTATCTCTCGATCAACGATGCCGACAAGGTGTTCAAGTTCCTGGCCAGCACCGGCCGCATCGAACTGCCCCGCGCGTCATGGGTCGAAAGCTCGGGCTATCTCGAGCATCGCGCCGAGATGGTGGTGCGCTCTCTCATCCGCGACACAGAGCCGAACCGCAATTTGACCGAGGTCGACAAGGTCTGGCTGCAGACCTGGATCCATGGCCATGCCGATCTGATCACCAAGGACGGCAATTTCCCCTTTCTCAACGCCGCCAAGCGTGAGATCGCCCAACTCGGCCATCTCAAGATCGAGGATGTGTTTCCGCAACAGCGCTTCCTGGTCGTGCGTGGCAAGCCCGACCATCCCGACGCCTGGCTGACCAACCAGCTGATCTCGGATTTCGTGCCGCAGGACTTCGTCTCGCGTTACGTCTTCAACAAGCCGGGCTTCTACAAGGACTATGACGGCTACAGCGACGCCTGGCGGTCGCATGTTGTGGACGTTCTGAAAACCACATATTTGAAAGACAAAGTGGCGTTTCGCACGCGCCTTTACGGCCTGACTGACTGAGGGGTGAACGAGAGCCATGCTTGATCCGATCGTGAATTTCTTCACCCGCATCTTCCAATGGATAGGCCGCGGCATCGGCCTCGTCATCGGCGCGATCCTGTGGCCGTTCCTCTGGGCTGGGCGCTGGTATACGCAGCGCGGCTGGATCCTGAAGGCTGTGGTCGGCCTCGCGCTTCTGGTGTTGATTGGCCTCTACGCCAATTTCTTCTACGCCACCCAGTGGTGGAACAAGTTCGATCCCAACTACGTCGACAAATACACCTTCGAGAACCGCAACATTTCCGCCGGCGAACAGGTCGCCGCCGGCGCCGGCACCGACACCGCCAAGACCTGCGGCAATTCGGGCATCGCCCAGGTGGCGGCCGACCTGACGGACTTCAACGTCAACCAGAATGCCTGGATCTCGTCGATGATCCTCTACAAACTCGGCCTGTTCGGCATCGACTGGGACAACACGCCGTTCATGGACAACAAGGCCTCGTTCCAGCGCGGCATCAACCAGGCGGTGCGGCGCACCGCCACCGAGCTTGCCGACAATCTCGGGCGTGTTCGCACCACATCGCAGATCGACGGCGACCTGCAGGATGCGCGCGGCAATCTGCAGTTCGACGAGGAGACCTGGTATTTCGGCATCAACCCGTTCGGCCCCAAGACGCCGACGCCGAGCTATTATCGCGATGCCGTCACCAAGCTGCGCTCCTTCAACGCCCGCCTCGGCAGCTGCCAGGCGACGTTCGATGCCCGCGCCGACAATCTGAAGCAGTATATCGACCGCATCTCCTCCGACATCGGTTCCACCTCCGCGATCCTCAAGGAGCGCGCCGAAAACCACAACAATGGCTGGTTCGACTTCCGCGCCGACGACCGCTTCTGGTTCGCCTATGGCCAGCTCTATGCCTATTACGGCCTGATGAAGGGCGCCCAGGCCGACTTCGAGGACGTCATCAAGGAAAAGCATCTCGGCAATCTGTGGGACACGATGGATGCGCAATTCGTCTCGGCCCTGCGCATCCAGCCCTTCATCATCGCCAATGGCCGCGAGGATGGCTGGATCATGCCGACGCACCTGACGACGATGGGTTTCTACGTGCTTCG
Source organism: Mesorhizobium sp. M0037 (assembly GCF_040323635.1). NCBI lineage: Bacteria > Pseudomonadati > Pseudomonadota > Alphaproteobacteria > Hyphomicrobiales > Phyllobacteriaceae > Mesorhizobium > Mesorhizobium sp. M0037. The sequence goes on from NZ_JAMYVB010000005.1 coordinate 83,508, forward strand.
CGTGCGCTCCAACATGGTCGAGATCAGCAACGTCCTGACTCAGTAGCGTTCACTGCTTTCCCGGCGAGCGATGGCGAATTTGCGCCGTCGCCTCTGTCGCATTCCGTGCATTGGGCGGCTGTTTTGAGACGGCGGAACGTCGCGTCCTCTGGCTTCTATACGGCGCGGCAACGGAGCCAGGAAGAACCGGCGACAGGTCGGCCGGCCGCGGAGACACTTTCTTCATAGGAAACATAGTTGCATGCAAGTTGACGCCGCGGGAGCGACAGGGTTAGAACATGCCCGCGCCCGGGTTCAACATGCCTGCGAGTGAGATCAAACCCGTCCCCTCCACCGTCCAATCCGAAGGAAAGCCGTCATGGCCGAAGTGAAGTCCGACATCGAGATCGCGCGCGGCGCCAAGAAAAAGCAAATCCAGGAGATCGGCGCCAAGATCGGCATCCCGACCGAGCACCTTTTGCCCTACGGCCACGACAAGGCGAAGATTTCGGCCGAATTCATCAAATCGGTGAAGGGCAACAAGGACGGCAAGCTGATCCTCGTCACCGCCATCAACCCGACGCCGGCCGGCGAAGGCAAGACGACCACCACCGTCGGCCTTGGTGACGGTCTGAACCGCATCGGCAAGAAGGCGATCGTCTGCATCCGCGAGGCTTCGCTCGGCCCGAATTTCGGCGTTAAGGGCGGTGCTGCCGGCGGCGGCTACGCGCAGGTCGTGCCGATGGAGGACATGAACCTCCACTTCACCGGCGACTTCCACGCCATCACCACGGCGCACAACCTTCTGTCGGCGCTGATCGACAACCACATCTACTGGGGCAATGAGCTCGGCATCGACACCCGCCGCGTCGCCTGGCGCCGCGTCATGGACATGAACGACCGGGCGCTGCGCGAAATCATCTGCTCGCTCGGCGGCGTCGCCAACGGCTATCCGCGCGAGGCCGGCTTCGACATCACCGTCGCCTCGGAAGTCATGGCTATCCTGTGCCTTTCCACCGACCTCAAGGATCTGGAAAAGCGCCTTGGCGACATCATCGTCGCCTACCGCCGCGACAAGACGCCGGTCTATGCCCGCGACCTCAAGGCCGACGGCGCCATGGCGGTGCTGCTGAAGGACGCCATGCAGCCAAACCTGGTGCAGACGCTGGAAAACAACCCGGCCTTCGTCCATGGCGGTCCGTTCGCCAACATCGCCCATGGCTGCAACTCGGTCGTCGCCACCACGACGGCGCTGAAGCTCGCCGACTACGTCGTCACCGAAGCCGGCTTCGGCGCCGACCTCGGAGCCGAAAAATTCTTCGACATCAAGTGCCGCAAGGCGGGTTTGAAGCCGGCGGCTGCCGTCATCGTCGCCACCGTGCGCGCCATGAAGATGAATGGCGGCGTCAAGAAGGAAGACCTCGGCAAGGAAAACATCGAGGCAGTCAAGAAGGGCTGCCTCAATCTGGGCCGCCACATCGAGAATGTGAAACAGTTCGGCGTGCCTGCGATCGTGGCGATCAATCATTTCACCACCGATACCGAGGTGGAAATCCAGGCGATGAAGGATTTCGTCGCCTCGCTCGGCGCCGAGGCGATCCTGTGCAAGCATTGGGCCAATGGCTCTGCCGGCATTGAGGAGTTGGCGCGCAAGGTCGTCGAGATCGCCGAATCCGGCGCCTCGCAGTTCGCGCCGCTCTATCCCGACGCAATGCCGCTGTTCGAGAAGATCAACACCATCGTCCAGCGCATCTATCGCGGCGACGAGGCGATCGCCGACAAGTCGGTGCGCGACCAGCTGCATGCCTGGGAGCAGGCCGGCTACGGGCACCTGCCGGTCTGCATGGCCAAGACCCAATATTCCTTCTCGACCGACCCGACCCTGCGTGGCGCGCCGACCGGCCACACCGTGCCGGTGCGCGAGGTCAGGCTTTCGGCGGGTGCCGGCTTCGTCGTCGTCATCTGCGGTGAGGTCATGACCATGCCCGGCCTGCCCAAGGCGCCGTCCTCGGAAAAAATCTTCCTCAACGAGATCGGCCAGATCGAAGGCCTGTTCTGAAAATTTCGAGATCGTTGCGAGATCCAAGAAGGGCGGCCACTGGCCGCCCTTTTGCTTTTCGGGGACAGATTTGCCTATGCAGCGTTGCGCGCCAGCGCGCGCTGGTTGGACGCATAGGGCGTGTCGCGTTCGGGCAAAGCACCGGTCTTCAGGCAATCGATCCATTCGGCGGTCTTGAGCACGGCCGCAAAGCGCGACTGCAGGATGATGGACACCACGCGGTGGATCTCCTCGGCCGAGGCGTAGCCGGCGCCGTTGGCGTAAGGCAGCGAACCGGTGGCGTCGGACAGGAACTCGACCGCAAAGCCGACATGCGCGGCGTGGATGATGCTCGACAGGTCGCAATTATGCGTCATGTAGCCGATCACCGTTATTGTATCGATGGTATTGGCGCGCAGCCACGCCTCGAGGTCGGTGCCGGCAAAGGCGCTAGGCAGTGACTTCTCGACATAGTGGTCGCGGCTTCGCCGGGCGATCTCGGGATGCAGTTCGCCGCCATGGCTGCCCTTGGCGAAGACTGGCGAGGTCTCGGGCGCCATCTGCTTGACGACCACCACCTTCACGCCGGCCGCAGCGGCGGCATCCATAGCGCGCGCGACATTGACGACGCTGTCGCGGAACGGCGGATACTGGATGGCGAGGTTGCCGCCGTCATAATCGTTCTGGACATCGATGACGATGAGCGCGCGGCGCGGCGTGATATTGGCGGACATGGTGTTCTCCTTCGGGCTTGAATGGGACAGGTCGAAAATAGGCGGATCGCCCGACTGCCAAAAGTGGCCCGATTGACATCATTCGAAAGAATTAGGACAATTCGCTTTTCGCTTGCTGGAAACACGCATGGCCGACCCGATCATTGCCGTTCTCGCCTTTGACGGCATCAGCCCGTTCCACCTCTCCGTGCCGTGCGTGGTGTTCGGCACCGACCGCACCAAGCTTGGCCTGCCGCGTTTCGACTTTCGCGTCTGCGCGCTCGACGATGGAGCGATCCACACCGATGCCGGGCTGACCATCGCGGTGCCGTATGGCCTTTCCGCATTCGACGATGCCGACATCGTCATCATTCCGAGCTGGAAGGATCTCGAGGCCCCACTTCCGCCGCCGCTCCTGGCAGCGCTCACCCACGCGCACCGGCGCGGTGCGGTGATCGTCGGCCTCTGTCTCGGCACCTTCGCCATTGCCGCCGCCGGGCTGCTTGCGGGCCGGCGTGCGACGACACATTGGGCCTCCACCGACCGGCTGCAAACATTATACCCGGACATCGAAGTCGACGCCGACGTGCTCTATGTCGACGACGGCGACATCGTCACCTCGGCCGGCGTCGCCGCCGGGCTCGATTGCTGCCTGCACATTGTGCGCGCCCGCTATGGCGCAGAGGTAGCGCTGCGGCTGGCCAGGCACATCGTGCTGTCGCCGCACCGGCAGGGTGGGCAAGCGCAGTTCATCGAGCGCCCGCTGGCGAAAACCCCGTCCACCGACCGCTTCACCCTGGCGCTCGACACGGTGCGGGCAACGCTCGGACAAACGCACAACCTCGACCGCGTCGCGGAGGCCGCGGGCCTGACCCGGCGCACTTTCACCCGCCGTTTCCAGAAATCGATCGGCACCAGCTTTGGCGAATGGTTGGCCGGCCAACGCATCGAACTGGCGCAACGGCTGCTGGAGGCGACGGAAAAATCGATGGACATGGTGGCCTTCGAAGCCGGCTTCGGCAGCGCCACCTCGCTGCGCCAGCATTTCGCCGCACGGCTCAAGACGTCACCGGCCCAATACCGGCGTGAATTCTCGCGGCGAGCCGGTCCGGACGAGCGCATGGCACGCACGGCTTCATACTGACCGCCCACGACGAGTTCAGCCCCGCTTGACCGCCCGCGCCGGATTGCCGACCACCGTGGTGTTGTCAGGGACGTCGCGCGTCACCACCGCGCCGGCGCCGACTATGACGCCATTGCCGATGCTGATGCCGCCGAGGATGATGGCGCTGCCGCCGATCCAGGCGTCATTGCCGATGGTGACCGGCCGGGCAATCTCCAGTCCCGACTGACGGCCCGCGGCCTCCTTGTGGTGCTCGGCGCAGTAGATCTGCACATTGGGGCCGAGAAGCGTCCGGCTTCCGATACGCACCGGCGCGGTGTCGAGGATGGTGCAGCCGGCATTGAGGAAGGCGCCGTCGCCGAGATGGATGTTGAAACCGTAGGCGCAGTGGAACGGCGCCTCGATGCGGCCGCCCTCGCCCGTGCTGCCGAGCAGCACCGATAGCGCTGGACCGATATTGCCGCGTTGCTGGGGCGGTATCGTATTATGCTCGAACACCGCATCGCGCGCGATCACCCGCAGCGCCTCCAGTTCGTCGTCGATGCAGGTGTACCATTCGCCTGCAATCATCCTTGTGCGTTCGCTATCGGCCATCACAGCGACTCCGTCCCTTCGTCGTGTTCGACTGTTTACCAAAGTACAATGCTCACTGATGGAAGAAGCACCATCGCCTACTCTCGTCAAACGCAGGACCTATGCTAGCTTGCCCTCGTGGGCCAGTCCCGGGCCTGCTTTCGAGGGGATCGACATGCTCTATTTGCTTGCACTTCTGATCGGCGTCATTGCCGGTCTTCGCGCCATGACCGCGCCGGCCGCGATCGCCTGGGGCGCGTATCTCGGCTGGCTGCCGGTGGCCGGCACCTGGGCAAGTTTCATGGGCCATTGGGCCGCCGTCGGTATCTTCACCATCCTCGCCATCGTCGAACTGGTCACCGACCAGCTGCCCTCGACGCCGAGCCGCAAGGTGCCGCAGCAATTCGGCGCCCGCATCCTGCTTGGCGCCTTCAGCGGCGCGGTGATCGGCGCCACTGCCGGTTCCACCATTGGCGGCCTGATTGCCGGCGCCATCGGTGCCGTCATCGGCACCTATGGCGGCGCCGAAGCGCGCGGCCGGTTGGCCGCCGCCTTCGGCAAGGATTTGCCTGCCGCCCTCATCGAGGACGCGGTGGCGATCATCGGCGGCCTGCTGATCGTGGCGGCGGTGGTATGACTGCCCAAGCCTCAGACGCCAAGACATACGACGCCATCATCATCGGCGCCGGACAGGCCGGCCCTCCTCTCGCCGGCCGGCTGACGTCAGCCGGCATGAGCGTGGCGCTGATCGAGCGCAAGCTGGTCGGCGGCACCTGCGTCAACACCGGCTGCATGCCGACCAAGACCATGGTCGCCAGCGCCTATGCCGCGCATCTGGCGCGGCGTGCCGCGGACTACGGCGTGACGTTCTCAGGCCCTGTCGGCGTGGACTACAAGAGGATCAAGGCGCGCAAGGACAAGGTCACCAACGACTCCCGCAGCAATCTGGAGACGTGGATCGCCGGCATGGCACGCTTTATCGCGGCCATGCCCGCTTCGAATCCGCCAACACCGTGCGTGTCGGCGACGACCTTCTGACCGCCGAAAAGATCTTCCTCAACACCGGCGGCCGCGCCTCGGTGCCCGACCTGCCGGGCGTCAACGACGTCGACTACCTCACCAACTCCTCGATGATGGATCTCGATGTTTTGCCGCGCCATCTCATCGTCGTCGGCGGCAGCTACATCTCTCTTGAATTCGCGCAGATGTTTCGCCGCTTCGGCTCTGAAGTCACCGTCATCGAGAAGAGTTCGCGCCTGACCGGCCGCGAGGACGAGGACGTGTCGGCGGCCATCCTATCGATCCTCGAAAACGAAGCCATAGAAGTCCATGTCGGCGCCGACGACATCCGCTTTGCCAGACAGGGCAAGGACATCGCCGTGACCTTCTCATCCGGCAAGCCGCCGGCGGTCGGCTCGCATGTGCTTCTGGCACTCGGCCGCACCCCCAACACCGACGATCTTGGCCTCGATAAGGCCGGCGTCGCGGTCGATCTGCGCGGCTTCGTCACCGTCGACGACCAGCTGCGCACCAGCGTGCCCGGCATCTGGGCAATGGGCGACTGCAACGGCAAGGGCGCCTTCACCCACACCTCCTACAACGATTATGAGATCGTCGCCGCCAATCTGCTCGACGACGATCCGCGCAAGGTCAGCGACCGCATCGAGGCCTATGCGCTCTACATCGATCCGCCGCTCGGCCGCTGCGGCATGACCGAGGCGGCGGTGAAGAAATCCGGGCGCAAGGCGCTGGTCGGCCAGCGGCCAATGACCCGCGTCGGCCGCGCCATCGAAAAGGGCGAGACGCAAGGTTTCATGAAGATCCTGGTCGATGCCGACACCAGGCAAATCCTCGGCTGCTCCGTGCTCGGCCCCGGCGGCGACGAGGCGGTGCACTGCGTGCTCGACCTGATGTACGCCAAGGCGCCGGTCGATACGCTGGCGCGCGCCGTGCATATCCACCCCAACGTCTCGGAGCTGTTGCCAACCATCGCCCAGGAGCTGAAGCCGCTCGCCTGACATAGCTCCGCGTCAAGCTCAGCGCTTTCTGCATTGGTGCGTTGCAGCAATGTGCATTGCGCGCGGCAAGGCTTCTCGTTCAGTCTGAATTGAACCGATTCAGTCTGGATTTTCCATGCCTTTGCCGATCCTTGCGCTTGCCATTGCGTCCTTTTGCATCGGCACCACCGAATTCGTCATCATGGGCCTGTTGCCGGAGGTTGCGGCCGATCTCGGCGTGTCGATCCCCTCGGCCGGCCTGCTGGTCACCGGCTATGCGCTGGGCGTCGTCTTCGGCGCACCCATCGTCGCCATGGCCACCGCGCATCTGCCGCGCAAGCCGGTGCTGGTCGCGCTGACGGCGATGTTCGTCGTCGGCAATCTGCTCTGCGCCATTGCGCCCAATTACTGGCTTCTGATGGCCGCGCGCGTCTTCACCGCGTTCGGTCATGGCGCCTTTTTCGGCATTGGTTCCGTCGTTGCCGCCAGCCTGGTGCCGCGCAACAAGCGCGCCAGCGCCATGGCGATGATGTTCGCGGGATTGACGCTCTCCAACATTCTCGGCGTTCCTGCCGGCACCGCGCTTGGCGAAGCCTTCGGCTGGCGCTCCACCTTCTTCGCCGTCGTCGGCATCGGCCTGATCTCTGTTGCCGCCATCGCCTGGCTGGTGCCATCCAATGTCGTCGAACCGAGCGGCGGCGGCCTGCGCAGCGAACTGCGCGTGCTGGGCAAGCTGCAGGTCTGGCTCGCCATGCTGATCGCCTCGCTGGCCTCGGCCAGCCTGTTTGCCGTCTTCACCTACATCAAGCCCTACCTTACCGATGTCTCCGGCCTGTCGACCTCCGCGGTCACCTGGGTCCTGCTGCTGTTCGGCGCCGGCATGACCATAGGCAACATCATCGGCGGCCGGCTGGCCGACTGGAAATTGATGCCGACGGTCATCGGCACGCTGCTTTTGATGGCAGTTCTGTTTGTCGGCTTCATGCAGTTCGGCGCTATCGCCAGCGTCGCCATCGGCGTCGTCTTCTTGTGGGGACTGCTGATCTTCGTCGTCGTGCCGCCGCTGCAGATCCGCGTCGTCGAAGCGGCTTCGGAAGGGCCGAACCTCGCCGCCACGCTCAACCAGGGCGCATTCAATATCGGCAATGCCAGCGGCGCCTGGATCGGCGGCGTGGCTCTGTCGGCCGGCGTTTCCTATGCTCATTTGCCGCTGGTCGGCGCGGTGCTGGCCCTGCTGGCGGTCAGCGTAGCCGTTGTCTCGCAGGCGCTCGAAGGATCGGCGCCGATAACGACGGTTCCGGCCGCCGCCGAATAATTCCATTGCGCCCATGGCGGCGCGAACTGGACCAATCGACAGCCCTTCGGCAAAAGTGCATGTGTTCTGCCTCTTATCCTGGAGGCATCCCATGCAGAAATCGATCGAACGCATCGCCGGCGACACCGAAGGCGTTTCCTACGAATTCCCGGTGTTCCGCTTCGCCGGCACTGATAAGGCCGCACCCTCGGCCTATCTGCAGGCAGCACTCCACGCCGGTGAATTGCCTGGTGTCGTCGCCATCGACGCGCTGATGCCGGCGCTGAACAAGGCCGAAGCGGAAGGCCGCATCAAGGGCAGCATCACGGTCGTGCCCTGGGCCAATCCGATCGGCCGCGCGCAATATCATTTCGGCGAGCACCAGGGCCGCTTTCATCTCGGCACCCGCAACAATTTCAACCGCGGCTTTCCGTTGCTCGCAGCACCGGACGCCAAGCTTTTGCCCGACACCACGCTTGGCACCCCCGACCAGCGATTGAAGACCCGTCTGGTGCAGCTGTCGCTCGGCCACGACATCGTGCTCGACCTGCATTGCGATGACGAGGGCCTTGCCTATCTCTACGTCCACGCCAGCCTGTGGCCGGCGATGGCCGATTGCGCCGCCGCCATGGGTATCGACGCCGTGGTGTTGTGGAGCGAGGACACCGACGGCACCTTCGAGGGCGCCACGATCATGCCCTACCAGAACGTCCCCGCCAACGTGGCGAAGCTCGACCGCCGCGTTGCCACCACGGTAGAATACCGTGGCATGCTGGATGTCGACGGCGCGCTGGCAAGTTCCGATGCCGAAGGCCTTTACCGGCTGCTGGCGGCGCGCGGCGTCATCGCCGATACCGCCCTTCCCGCACCCGGCGCGTTCAAGGGCCTCGTCGCGCCGCTCGAGAACATCGACATGATGCCGGCGCCCCGGGCCGGCGCCATCCTCTACGACGTCAAGCCCGGCGACCGAGTCGCCAAGGGCGCGCGCCTCGCCACCATCGTCCACACACCGGGCGAGGCCGGCGGCCGCACCGAAGTGCTGGCGCCGCAGGACGGCGTCATCCTGACCCGCCGCTCGCGCCGCATCATCCGCGCCGGCGAGGATCTCTTGAAGCTGGTCGGCGACAAGAAGAGCGCCGACGCGAGGTCAGGCACGCTGGAGGACTGAGCTAACCCGAAATCGCCAGCCGCGCCTTGGCCTCCAGCCATTCGGCCATCTGCCGGTACGGCACCGGGCCGTGGCTGACACGGGCAACACCAAGCTCGGCCAGGCGCTGGCGCGGCGGCACATGCGCCAGCGCGATGATGTTGACCGGCAATGCCGTCGCCTTGCACAGCGCCTCGATCAGACCCTCGTCGCCGAGTCCCGGCGCAAAGAAGCCGCTCGCTCCTGCCTTTTCATAAGCGTGCGCCCGCTCGATGGCCTGGTCGAGCAGCACGCTGTCATGCGCATCCGTCTTGGCCTTGAGGAAAATGTCGGTACGGGCGTTGATGTAGGCGGGAATGCCGGAAGCCTTCACCGCCGCCGCTGCCGCCTCGATCCGCTTCACCTGTACCGCGATGTCGTGCAGACCGGCGCCGCCGAAGATCTGGTCCTCGAAATTGAAACCGATGGCGCCGGCCTGCAGGGCACGTGTCACCGTCTGGGCGACAGTCTCCGGCTCGACGCCGTAGCCGCCTTCGAGGTCCATGGTCACGGGCAGGTCGACTGCCGCCACGATGCGCTTGATGTTGTCCAGCGCTAGCTCCAGCGGGATTTTCTCGCCATCGGCATAGCCGAAGGCGGCTGCCACCGGCCAGCTTCCGGTGGCGATCGCCTTGGCGCCCGCCCTCTCGACGATCTTGGCCGAGCCCGGATCCCAGGCATTGTAGAGAACGATCGGGTTGCCCTTGACATGAAGGGCATGGAACGTGCGTGCGCGCTCGATCTGCTCGGTCATTGCTGTCTTCCCGTCTTTCCGATGTTGGACGAACAGTCTAGGCAGGACCCCAAGCCTTGGCGATGTGCCATGGGCTGCAGAAGCGGCGGCCACAAACAGGCCTTTCAAACCTGTTGCGCATCCGGCTTTTCGCCGCTATGGATTTCGCCCATGAACATGCGCTCGATCAAGACCATTTGGTGGTGGGCTCGCTGACAGCGGCCTGTTCGAACGCGTGCGCGTGAAAATAGAGGGTGGCCGCAACGGAATGTCCGGGCGGCCATTTGTTTTTTCAAAGCCATTCCCGGGTCCGTTGCCCCAACAAGCCATATGGAGACGGCAATGACGATGAAGGCTCTGGAAAACGGCGCGGAAAGCTTCGTGACCGCAGGTGGTGTCACCATCACCCGCGAACGCCACGACAAGCCTTACGCCGGTGCGATCGATGCTTATGTCGACGGCTTGAACTCGCGCCGTGGTGCGGTGTTTTCCTCGAATTACGAATATCCGGGCCGCTACACACGCTGGGATACGGCCATCATCGATCCGCCGCTGGTGATTTCCGCGCGGGGCCGCGCCATGCGCATCGAGGCGCTGAACGGCCGTGGCGAAGTGCTGCTGCCGGTGATCGGCAAGACGCTGGCCGGCATTGCCGAGGTGACGATTGCTGAAACCTCGAAAAAGCTGATCCGCCTCGATGTCGCCAAGCCCGGCCGCGTCTTCACCGAGGAAGAGCGCAGCCGCGTCCCCTCTGTGTTTACTGTGCTGCGCGCCATCACCGCTTTGTTCAAGACCGATGAAGACGCCAATCTCGGCCTTTACGGCGCCTTCGGTTACGACCTCGCCTTCCAGTTCGATCCAGTCGACTACAAGCTCGAGCGCAAACAGAGCCAGCGCGATCTCGTGCTGTTCCTGCCTGACGAGATCCTGGTCGTCGACCATTATTCGACCAAGGCCTGGACCGACCGCTACGACTATTCCGGCGACGGTTTTTCAACCGAGGGGCTGCCGCGGGACGAAATCGCCGAACCGTTCAAGACCGCCGACCGCATCCCGCCGCGCGGCGACCATGAGCCGGGCGAATACGCCAATCTGGTGCGCAAGGCGATGGACAGTTTCAAGCGCGGCGACCTGTTCGAGGTCGTGCCCGGGCAGATGTTCTACGAACGCTGCGAGACGCAGCCTTCCGAAATCTCGCGCAAGCTGAAGTCGATCAACCCGTCGCCCTATTCCTTCTTCATCAATCTCGGCGAAAACGAGTATCTGATCGGCGCCTCGCCCGAAATGTTCGTGCGCGTCAATGGCCGCCGCGTCGAGACCTGCCCGATATCCGGCACCATCAAGCGCGGCGACGACGCCATTTCCGATAGCGAGCAGATCCTGAAGCTGCTCAACTCCAAGAAGGATGAATCCGAGCTGACAATGTGCTCGGACGTCGACCGCAACGACAAGTCCAGGGTCTGCGATCCGGGCTCGGTGCGCGTCATCGGCCGCCGCCAGATCGAAATGTATTCACGCCTGATCCACACCGTCGATCACATCGAAGGGCGCCTGCGCGAAGGCATGGATGCCTTCGACGCCTTCCTGTCGCATGCCTGGGCGGTCACCGTCACCGGTGCGCCGAAACTGTGGGCGATGCGCTTCATCGAGCAGAACGAAAAGAGCCCGCGTGCCTGGTATGGCGGCGCCATCGGCATGGTCAATTTCAACGGCGACATGAACACCGGCCTGACGCTCCGCACCATCCGCATCAAGGACGGCATTGCCGAGGTGCGAGCCGGCGCCACATTGCTCTTCGACAGCATCCCCGAGGAAGAAGAAGCCGAAACCGAACTGAAGGCATCCGCCATGCTCTCCGCCATTCGCGACGCCAAATTGGGCAATGCCGCAGGCGCCGAACGCACCACCGCGCGCGTCGGCGACGGCGTCAACATCCTGCTCGTCGACCACGAAGACTCCTTTGTCCACACACTGGCCAACTATTTCCGCCAGACCGGTGCCAATGTCTCGACCGTGCGTTCGCCGGTGCCGGAAGAAGTCTTCGAACGGCTGAAGCCCGATCTCGTCGTGCTGTCGCCCGGACCGGGCACGCCGAAGGATTTCGACTGCGCCGCGACCATCAAGAACGCCCGCGCCCGCGACCTGCCGATCTTCGGCGTCTGCCTTGGCCTGCAGGCGCTGGCCGAGGCCTATGGCGGCGAACTCAGGCAGTTGCACGTGCCGATGCACGGCAAGCCGTCGCGCATCCGCGTCTCCAAACCCGGAATCATCTTCTCCGGCCTTCCCAAGGAAGTGACCGTCGGCCGCTACCACTCGATCTTTGCCGATCCGGTGCGGCTGCCCGACGATTTCATCGTCACCGCCGAGACCGAGGACGGCATCATCATGGCCTTCGAACACCGCAAGGAGCCGATCGCCGCCGTCCAGTTCCATCCGGAATCGATCATGACGCTCGGCCACAATGCCGGCATGCGCATCATCGAAAACATCGTTGCGCATCTGCCGCGCAAGGCCAAGGAAAAGGCCGCTTAGAAACGATGGCGGCAACGGACAACATGGCGGCGATCGCAGCGAAGGCAGCGGCCAGGCAAAGGATCGCCAGCCTTGCCTTCTGGTCGATTGTCATCGCCTGCGTGGTGCTCGCGCTCAAGCTTGCCGCCTGGTACGTCACCGGCTCCGTTGCGCTCTATTCGGACGCATTGGAATCGATCGTCAACGTCATAGCCTCGGCCGCCGCCTATTGGGCGGTCCTGGTCAGCTACAAGCCGGCCGACCAGGACCATCCGTTCGGCCACCACAAGGCCGAGTATTTTTCGGCGGTGCTGGAAGGCGTGCTGATCGTGCTCGCCGCGCTTTTGATCCTCAACGAGGTCTGGCGCTCCTGGCAGACGCCGACCCCGCTCGAACAACCCTGGGAGGGCCTGGCGATCAACGGTGTCGCCACCGTCATCAACGCCTTCTGGGCCTGGACGCTGATCCGCGCCGGGCGCAGCGCAAAATCACCGGCGCTGGTCGCCGACGGCCGGCACATCATGACCGACGTCGTGACCTCGGTCGGCGTCTTCGGCGGCCTCGTCGGCGCTATCCTGACCGGTTGGCAGATCCTTGATCCGGCGCTTGCCGTCATCGTCGCACTCAACATCCTGTGGCAGGGCTGGCACGTCATCGGCTCGTCGATGAACGGGCTGATGGACCGCGCAGTGGACACGACCGAACACATGCACATTCGCGACATCATCTCGGCCAATTGCAAGGGCGCGCTGGAGGTTCATGACCTCAAGACCCGCATCGCCGGCCGCGCCACCTTCATCGAGTTCCACCTGGTCGTCGACGCCGACATGACGGTCGGCGCCAGCCACGTCATTTGCGACCGCATCGAGGACGCGCTGAAGGCCGAAATCCCCTCGGTGCGCGTCACCATCCATGTCGAACCGGACGACGAGGCGAAGCTGCCGAAAGGCACGACGGCGGTGCCGTTCGCGTGAGGCGAGTTACCACGTTTCGATAGTGAGATCTTTGATCCGCTCGAATTCGCGGATATTGCGGGTTATCAGCGCGAGGTCCCGAGCACGTGCCTGCCCGCCAATCAGCGCATCGTAGGGACCAATCGGGGTTCCCAGTGCCGCAAGCCCAGCACGAATCTCACCGGCATGTCTCGCGTCGTCTCGGTCGAATTCAAGTACCGGGAACTGCAAAGCTTCGATGCGCGCCAGATTTTGGACCTTTCGCTGGCTCTTTTCAGCGCCGTAGTACAGCTCATGCAAAACGACCGCCGAGAGAGCAAAGTCTTGTGGTGCATGCCGTTTGAGCAAAGCCAGCAGACCCTCGTCGCCCGAGATGATCGCTATGACGGCATTGGTGTCGAGCAGGTAGGTCACTTAAAGAGGTCATCCAAAGCAGGTCGATCCTGACGATCCTGACGCTCCAGCGCTCCCTGGACGAAATCGTCGTCAACCGGTGCGATGACCTGGTCGAGCCATGCCCAATCCTGCGCAAGCGGCTCCAAGATGACAGTTCGCCCATGACGACGGATCGAAACCTCGTCTGCCTCGAACCGAAACTCCTTAGGCAAGCGCACAGCTTGTGACCGGCCTGACCAGAACACCTTTGCCTTGTCCATGTGCTATCCTCAAATGAGATATAGCAAAGATATATACCAGGGTAGCGTCATAGACAAGATCGAACTCAACGAGTGCAGGCCGACTGCGGCATAGCCTCCAACCGGTAGACCTTGTCATCGGACTTGGTCTTGCCATCCGCCGAGCACAGATCGACAATCGCCAGGCTGCTATTGGGGTTGGCCAGCATCAGGGTGCCGTTGGCGCCGCGCTTGAGGAAGATTTCCTTTTGCGCGATATCGCAGGAAAAGTTGCTCATCTTCGAACTGGCCGCGCAGCGCCATTGATCCGCTTCACCCTGGCAGGAATAGGTCTGCGTGACCTTCGTCCCGTTCTTCCTGGTGGTCACCGAAACGGCGACATCGGAGCCGTCGGGCCAGTTGGCGACATCGCCTGAGGCAAAGGAGGCGAGTTCGACCGGCCCGCGGAAGACCCGGATCGACTGCGTCATCTGGTCGGGATGCGAGGAGAGATGCGCGGCATCGTAATTGCGTCCGAAGCAGAAAGGCTGGTCCGGCTTCAGCCGCTCGCGCAACGGCGCACCCAGCGCCGGATCGATCGGATCGATCTTGGCGAATTCAGCCTGGCAGGTTGCGGCCGGCATCGGGTCGAGGCGGAAATTGTCGTCCGCCGAGCCCAGAGCCTGCCGGTCATATTCGGCTTCGCCCAGTTCGTCTTCCGATCCGGCGTCGAGATAGAGATCGGACGAGACGTCGGTGAGGATCAGGCGGCCTTTGTCATCGAGCTTCAGCGACGCCATGGTGCGGTCGCAGTCCATGCCGCAGCGGATCGGACCTGACTTGCCGTCCTCGGACTCGTGATTGCACCAGCCGCCGGCCCATTGCGGCGCCTTGGCGCCGCGCACCGTGGTGGTGAGAAAACCGTTGTAGGAGGTGTCGGCGTTTGCCATCGGCTCTTCGTTCGGATGGCTCACCGGATCATGGCCATAGAGGAAGAAGATCCGCGCCACCTTCTGCTTTGGATGCGCCTTGAGGTGCGCCGCATCATAGACGCGGCCGAAACACGCATCAGCGCCATTCGGGCTGAGTTCGGGTAATTTAAGCGCATCGCCGGCAAGGGCCGAACTTGCAAGCGCGCCGAGCAGCACGCAGCCAAATCCAGCGCTGGCAACAACCTTCCACTTCCTGAACGCCATGTGACCCCTCCTCGCATCGACAGGACGTAACGTCAATTTATGCTAGTATCATGGCCGCAGCCACGCAATTTGCGGTGAGCGCAAGCCGAGAGGATGCCATGCGTCGACGCGACATGTTCCGGGCCAGCCTTGCCGGCGCCGCCGGCCTGTTCGGGCTGAGCCGGGCGGCCGCCGCTGAAGACAGACCGAAGGTCGCCTATCACCTCAGCGACCTCGATAAGGTCAACTTCGTGCTCGGCAACATCAACAACCACTATGAAGGCACCGGCGGCAATGTCGACATCGTGCTGGTCGTGCATGGTCCGGCCCTTGCCGGCTTCAAGTCGAAAGGCATATCGGCGGCGATCTCGGGACGCTTTGCCGGCCTCGTCCAGCAGGGCCTTGAGCCGCATGCCTGCGGCAACACCATGCAAGGCATGGAGATCACGCTTGCCGACCTGCTCGAGGGCTTCCACGCCGCCGACAAGGGCGGCGTCGTCAAGCTCGCCGAACTGCAGCGCCAGGGCTACGCCTATCTCCGGCCCTGAGCCGCCACTGGCTTGAACGTGAAGGCCATGAGAGCCTACGAAGGGTGGCCAAACAGCCCGAAGGAAAGTGCTCATGACCGCGACCACCCTCGTCATCCCCGATCTTGCCGGCAAGGCGGTGCTGGTCACCGGCGCCTCGACCGGCATCGGTGCCGCCCTTGCACTGGCCTACGCCGCCCAGAAATGCCGGGTCGCCCTGCACTACAATTCGAGCCGGGAGGCCGCAGAAACGCTGGCCAAAACC
Source organism: Mesorhizobium sp. M0037 (assembly GCF_040323635.1). Classification (NCBI taxonomy): domain Bacteria; kingdom Pseudomonadati; phylum Pseudomonadota; class Alphaproteobacteria; order Hyphomicrobiales; family Phyllobacteriaceae; genus Mesorhizobium; species Mesorhizobium sp. M0037. The sequence goes on from NZ_JAMYVB010000005.1 coordinate 99,189, forward strand.
ATCCGCGACAGCGGCGGTGAGGTGTTCCTGACACAGGGCGACTTCTCACAGGCAGCCGATGTCGAGCGGGTAGTCGAGGAGAGCGCCGAAACATTCGGGCGGCTCGACGGGCTGGTGAACAATGCCGGCGGCATGCTCGGCCGCGTGCCCTATGCGGAGCAGACCGAGGCGCACTACGACGCGGTGATGGACCTCAACGCCCGCTCGGTGCTGACGGCCTCGCGCAAGGCGATGCCATGGCTGAAGAAGCAGGGCGGCTTCATCGTCAACACCTCGTCGATCGCGGCGCGCAATGGCGCTGGCGGCGGCGCCGGGCTGTACGGTTCGGCCAAGGCCTTTGTCTCCAATGTGACGCGCGGCATGGCCAAGGAACTGATCGGCTTCGGCATCCGCGTCAACGCGGTGGCGCCGGGCACCATCGCGACACCCTTCCATGAGCGTTATTCCACCGACGAGCAGATGAAGGGCATGGTCGCCACCATTCCTCAAGGGCGTGCCGGCACGGCCGAAGACTGCGTCGGCGCCTATCTCTTCCTGTCCTCCGATCTCCTGAGTGGTTACATCACCGGCCAGGTGATCGAGGTGAACGGTGGCCAGTTGATGCCGTGAGCCGGCAATTGCATACTGCGTCTCGCAACCATGCATGTCGTGCGCACGTTTGCTGAGGTTGGAAGAAAGGGGAGAGGCAATGTACGGATTGATCGGAAAGATGCGGGCGGCGCGCGGCCAGCGCGACGCGATCATGGATGTGCTGCTCGCCTCGACCGGCGCCATGCCGGGTTGCCTGAGTTATGTCATCGCCCGCGACCCGGCCGATGCCGACGCGATCTGGGTGACCGAAGTGTGGACCGACGCCGCAAGCCACAAGGCTTCGCTGCAGCTGCCGGAGGTCCAGGCAGCGATCGCCAAGGCCCGGCCGATCATCGCCGGCTTCGAATTCCAGGTCGAGACCCATCCGGCCGGCGGTTTCGGCCTGCCCGCCATCAAGAACGAGTGACATCCCAACGCGGGGTCGGGGTCGTGAATTTCGTCCGAGACAGCGTTCGCATTTTTCTCTTCCAGGTCTAAGACCCAAACATGGACTCTTCGCCAGACCAACCGGCCGTCGAACGCATGGCGCGCATGCGTCCGGTTCGGCAGTGGCTGGTGCTGCTGATCGTCTCGCTGCTGTTCGCCGGCGCGCTGGAATACGCCGCACTGCCGGCGGCGCTGCTGATCGGCCCGATGCTGGCGGCGATCCTTGCCGGCACCAATGGCGCCACGGTGCGCGTGCCGCGGCCGCTGTTCGCCGCCGCCCAGGCCTTGGTCGGCTGTCTGGTCGCGGCGTCGATCTCCACCGACATTTTTTCGGTGTTCTACAAGGAATGGCCGCTGGTCCTTGTCGTGGTGCTGGCGACCCTTGCGGCGTCCAGCCTGCTTGGCTGGTTGATCAGCCGCTGGCGCATCCTGCCCGGCACCACCGCGGTCTGGGGCTCGTCGCCGGGTGCTGCCACTGCCATGGTGCTGATGGCCGGTGCCTTCGGCGCCGATCAGCGCCTCGTCGCCTTCATGCAGTATCTGCGCGTCATCTTCGTCTCGATGACGGCAGCACTCGTCGCCAAGATGTGGGTCGACACTTCGGGCATCGAGGTACCAGCCATCGTCTGGTTCCCGCCGATCGAACCGGCAGCCTTTGCCGCCACGCTCGGCGTGGCGCTGGTCGGCGGCCTGCTCGGCCGGTTGTGCCGGCTGCCGTCACCCTTCTTCCTCGGCACTTTCATCTTTGGCACCATAGTCCATCTCGGCTTCGGCGCGGCGATGCAATTGCCGCCATGGCTGCTGGCGCTCTCCTATGCGATGGTCGGCTGGTCGATAGGGCTGAATTTTACCCGGGCGATCCTGCGTCATGCGACACGGGCGCTGCCGCAGATCGTCGGCTCTATCGTCGTGCTGATCGCCTTTTGCGGCGGGCTAGCCTGGCTGATCAGCCACGTCCTTGGTATCGATCCGCTGACCGCCTATCTCGCGACCAGCCCCGGCGGCATGGACAGCGTCGCCATCATTGCCGCCGCCGCGCAGAACGTCGACATATCCTTCGTCATGGCCTTGCAGTCGACCCGCTTCCTGGTCGTGCTCATCGCCGGGCCGAGCATAGCGCGGCTGGTGGCGAGAGCCGTCAGGGACTGAGATTCAAATATCAAGGGAAGAGGAAAAGTGCCCATGAAACGTCGTGTGAATGCCGTCGATCTCTCAGGCCGGGTCGCCGTGGTGACCGGCGGCGCGCAAGGCATCGGCCTTGCTGTCGCCCGGCGACTGCTGTCATCGGGCGCCAGCGTCGCCATCTGGGATGTGGACGAGACCGCCATGGCGAAGGCCGTTTCCGAACTCGCCCCGCTCGGCCGGGTCGAGGGTTTGCTGTGCGATCAATCGCTGATGGAGGCCGTCGACAGCGCCGCGACCGAAACCGAGCGCTCGCTTGGTCCGGTCGATCTGCTGGTAAACAATGCCGGCATCGCCGGACCGGCAGCGACGGTGGCGGATTATGATCCTGCCGCCTGGCGTCAGATAATCGAGATCGACCTCAACGGCGTCTTCTACTGCTGCAAGCGCCTGGTGCCCGGCATGATCGCGCGCAGCTACGGCCGCATCGTCAACATCGCCTCGGTCGCAGGCAAGGAAGGCAATTCGAATGCCGCCGCCTATTCCGCCGCCAAGGCCGGCGTGCTCGCGCTGACAAAATCGCTCGGTAAGGAACTGGCCGGCCACGACATCGCCGTCAACGCGCTGACCCCATCGCCCGCCCGCACCCGCATCCTCGAACAGCTCACTGAGGCCCAGGTCGACTACATGCTGGGCAAGGTGCCGCGAGGCCGGTTCGTCGAAGTCGAAGAGGCGGCTGCGATGATCGCCTTCATGCTATCGGACGAAAATTCCTTCACCACCGGCGCGACCTTCGACCTGTCCGGCGGCCGCGCCACCTACTGAGAAGCAGAGCTATTCCTCGCTGTCTTCGTTATCGCCGTCGGCCGCGAAGGACTAATTCAAGAGCCGCTCAGCGTCGCGGCAAGCCGGTCGGGAAGGAAATCGACGAAGGCGCGAACCTTCGGCGACAAATGACGATTGGACGGCCACAACAACCGGAACTGGCCGCGGCCGTCGACATGGTCGTCCAGCACCGTGCGCAGCAGGCCGTCACGCAGCGCCTCGCGGACCAGGAAATCGGGCATCGAGCTGATGCCGAGCCCGGCCATCGTGGCGCCCTTCAGCGCCTCCGTGTTGTTGCAGGTCAGCATCGAGCGGACCTGCGGCTCGGCGCTGCCGCCGATGAACGGCCAGCCTTGCAGCTTGCCGCTGTTGGGAAAGCGGAAGCGGATGCCGTAATGGTTCACGAGATCGTCCGGGCGGCTCGGGTTGCCGTGCTGCTCGATATAGGAGGGTGCCGCACACAACAGCAGCCGGAAGGGTGCAAGCGGCCGCGCCACCAGGCGCGAATCCGGCAGGTCGCCGCTGCGGATCGCGATGTCGACGCCTTCGTCGATGAGGTCGACGATGCGGTCGTTAAAGTCGATGTCGAGTTCGATTTCGGGATAGCGCGCCATGAACTCGGACAGCACCGGGAACAGCAAATGATAGGTCACGATCGGCGTCGAAACGCGCAGCCGCCCATGCGGTGTTTCGCGGCTCCGCGACAGCATCGCCTCGGCATCGTCGATGTCGTCGAGGATGCGCCGCACCCGCTCGTTGAACAGCTTGCCCTCTTCGGTCAGGCCGATGCGGCGCGTGCTGCGCTGAAGCAACCTTACGCCGAGATCCTGCTCGAGCCTGGCGACGCTCTTGCCGACGGCCGATGCCGAGATGCCGAGCGTGCGGCCCGCAGCGATGAAGCTGCCGAACTCAGCCGTGCGGGCAAAGGCCAGGAGCCCATTGAGGCGTTCCATCGCATCTCTCCATTCGAGCGTTTCAGTCCGGTATATCTGGAGATTTAACACTATTTTTCTCGAAGTGTCGCGAGCCTATCTTCCCGTTACGACCGGCGCAGCAAGCTTGCGGCAGGCCGGCGGATCCTGGTTCAGATAGGAAATCCATGACCTCGAAGACCACAAACGGCGCGGTCGCGCCATGGCTTGTCCTGTTGTCGGTATGCCTTGCCGCCATGACAATGCCCTTGACCTTCACCGGCCCGGCCGTCGCGCTTTCCCGCATTGCGGCCGACCTCGGCGGCAGCCCGATCGCGCTCAACTGGGTGACCAACGCCTTCATGCTGACCTTCGCCGCCACCTTGATGGCATCAGGCGCGCTGGCCGACAATCATGGCCGCAAGCGGCTCTACCTTGTTGGCCTCGCCACCTATGTGCTGGCATCGCTGGGATCGATGTTTGCCCCTGATATCGTCTGGTTCGATGTGCTCAGGGCTGCGCAAGGGCTCGGCAGTGCCGCCGCCTTTGCCGGCGGCGCCTCCGCTCTCGCCCAGGAATTCGATGGGTCATTGCGGCTGCGCGCCTTCTCCTTCCTCGGCACCAGTTTCGGCATCGGCCTCGCTTTTGGGCCGATCGCGTCGGGCCTGCTCATAGATGCTTTCGGCTGGCGATCGATCTTCGTCTTGGTGGCAGTGCTCGCGATTGCAGCCGCTTTGCTCGGCCTGCGCACCATCAGGGAATCGCGCGATCCGGATGCGACCGGCCTCGACTGGGCGGGAGCCGGCACCTTTACGATCGCGCTGGCATCGCTGACCTACGGCGTGCTGCAAGCGCCGCAGAGCGGCTGGACCGATCCCCTGGCGATCGGGCTTCTCGTGGCGGCCGCCCTTTGCTTTGCCGCTTTCGTCGTCGTCGAGCGGCGCGTGCGCCGGCCGATGCTCGATCTCTCGCTGTTCCGCTTTCCCCGCTTCGTCGGCGTCCAGTTCCTGGCGGCCGCTCCCGCCTATGGCTTCGTCGTCCTGCTGGTGCTGCTGCCGATCCGCTTCATCGGCATCGAGGGGATGAGCGAGATCAAGGCGGGGCAGTTGATGATCTGCCTGTCGGGACCGCTGTTGATCCTGCCACTGCTCGCCGGCCAGGTAGCGCGCTGGATCGCTCCGGCAACGATCTGCGGTGTCGGCCTGCTTGTGGCCGCCGGCGGCCTTGTCTGGCTGAGCCTGACACCGCCTGTCGTCGCAGCGCTGGTGGCGCCGCTGATCCTCATCGGCGTCGGCATCGCACTGCCCTGGGGGCTGATGGACGGACTTGCCGTCGGCGTCGTGCCGAAAGAGCGTGCCGGCATGGCGGTCGGCATCTTCAACACCACCCGCGTCGCTTGCGAAGGCGTGGCGCTGGCGATCGTCATGGCAGTCCTGTCGGGTTTCACGGCAGCCCAACTGGCGGCTCAGGGAACGGCGACTTCCCTGGATGCAACCGCCGCCGCGCAGCTGCTGGTGACCGGCAACATCGGCGAAGCGGCAGCCCGCTTGCCGGGTGCCGGAGCCACGGTCCTGGTCCAGGCCTATGAGATCGCGTTCGACAGGCTGCTGATCGTGCTGGCGGCAATCACCATCGTCACCGCCCTTGTCGTCTTTCTCGGCTTGCGCCGTGGATGGGCGGTGGAACACGAGACCATTGCTCTGCCGGTTTGCCAGGAAGGGTAGCTGAGCCGCGTCAGGAGATGACGAGGCTCGCTATGCGGTGGCCGTCCAGCACGAAGGTCATGTCACCCTCGCCGTTGAAGCCATTGCCTTTCACGGCAATGCGGACGCGGTAGCTGCCCTCGACCTCGGCGATGCGGACAATGCGAAGATTGGACTTCACGCCGATATTGTCCGACTGGTTCCAGCGCGCGATCTGCTGGCGGCCTTGGAAGGACCGCCCCCAGTCGGTCAGGGACGCGTCGGCTGTGAACGTGTGGAGAACGGCTTCGCTATCACCCGCATTGGTGGCCTCGATAAAGCGGCGGATAGGTTCGGGTGTGGTCATCAATCGAGCCGGTGCATCAGATCATCATCCAGCCAGCGGCCGAAGAAATAGACCAGCTGCTTGTGCCACCATGGCCAGTCATGACTGACATCGCCGCCCCAATAGTCGACCCAGGCGGGAATGGATTTGTCGCGCAGGATCTGTTCCAGCCTGCGGGTCTCGACCAGCATCCGCTCTTCCCAGGCGCCCTGCCCGCAGCAGAAGATCATCCTCAGCGACTTCAGCCGGGCAAGCAGTTTTGGGTCTACGATGCCGGGCAGATAGTCGAGCGGCGAATTGTAGAAAATGTCGCCTTCCAGCACCTTGCCGAAGAAGTCGCCCGCCGAATAGACGCCCGACAGCGCGATGACGCCGCTGGCGAGTTCGGGAAAGCGAAAGACGAAGTTCGAGGAATGATAACCGCCCATCGAACAGCCGGTGAACAGCGGCTTTAATTTGCGCCCGCCATTGGCTTGCTCAGCGGTCGCCAGAAACTCCGGCAGCGCCTCCTCGCGCACATATCGGAAATAAGCCTCGTGGCGACCGATACGGTGGGCGGCGCCGGCATGCTTGTTGAAGAACGATTCCGAATCGACGCCGTCGACCGCAAACAGCTGGATGCGGCCGGTATCGATGAATTCGGCCAGCGCTCCAACCCCGCCGGAATCCTCGAACTGGTAGAACCGCCCCTGCGACGTCGGGAACACCACCACCGGCCGGCCGGCATGGCCGTAGCGCTTGTATTCCATGTCGCGGCCGAGATTGCCGGAGAAACCCTTGTGATAGGAGATGTCCATCGCGTCTAAGCCTTTTCCGCGTGGATGTAGGCGACGGCCGCGCGCAGTGCTGCTTCGTCTTTCGAGCGCATCTGGTAGGCGTAATTTCCCATGGCGCGGCTGAAAACCTCTTCAATTGGCTGATGATGGACGATCTTGTCGCGATGCGCGGCTATCACGTCCTCATGGCTGTGCAAATAGTCGAGGCGCCGCTTGCGGCTGGCATAGGCGGTGAAATATTCGCCCTCGTAAGGCCCGCCGGCGGCATCCTTCACCACCATGTCCGCCCAGGCCGCGTAGACGTCGATGTCGAACGTGTAGTTGATCGCATCGGTCATCCAGGCGCCGGGCGGCCGCATGTTGACCTCAAGCGCGATGACGCGGTCGTCCTTGGTTTCGAACAGCTCGATGTGGAAGAAGCGCTCGCGCACGTCGAACGCTTTGAGGATCTTGCGGCCGGCTTCTTCGATCGCCGGTCGGACCTTGGGAAAGCAGGTGTAGCTCATGTGGCGGTCCTTGTTGACCACTTCCATGATGCTCTGGTCGTAGCGGTGGCTGGCCGCCAGCACCACCTCGCCGTCACGGTTGACCAGCCCATCGAAGGTCACCACCAGCCCCTCGATGAACTGCTCCATGACGAAGGTCACGTCCTCGGGCTTGTCTCTGAAGAACTGGTCAAGTTCCCTGGCGTTGGAAATCTTGAAGGTGTTCGAGGCGCCGGAACCGGAATCGGGCTTCACCACCACGGGATAGCCGACGCGGCGGATGAAGGTCATGGCACCGGCCCGGTCGGAGCATTTGCGCTGGGCGATGGTGTCGACGCCGCTCTTGCGAAAGAATGCACGCATGCGGCTCTTGCGCTTCAAATTCTTCACGAAATCGAGCTTGGTTCCGTAGATGTTGAAGTCGGTGCGGATGTTGGCTTCCAGCTCCAGCCAATGCTCGTTGAGGGACTCGAAGCGCTCGATGCGGCCCCATTTGTGGATGAAATGACCCATCGCCCGGAACACCGGATCGTAGTCCTCCATGTCGGCGATGCGGTAATATTCCGACAGGGCCACCTTCAGCTTGCCGTCCAGCGCCTCATAAGGCGCATCGCCAATGCCCAGCACCGTGGCGCCGGCCTTCTTCAGCCGGTCGCAGAAATCGGCGCCGTTGGCGGGAAAATGCGGCGAGAAGAAAACGAAATTCACGGATGACCCCTCAGACGGCGAAGCATTGCGGCCCCGGCTACACGCAAGTCTGGCGCATTTGCCGCGCATGGGGAAGAGTGCTCGCGAGTGGTGGAATGGCAGCCCACTTGCCTGTCCATGGCGGCTCCTGTATGAAACCCGCCATGAACACGCGCGTCTCCTCCGTCGCTTCCCGTCCGACCGGCTTTGCCGGCGAGACCGTGCGCGCGCTGGCATCGACCCTGCTTCTTCTCGGCCTTATCGGCGATCGCCGGGTTCGCTGAAGGAGCGCCCGGCGGTCGAACCGCCGCTTACGCGCACGCTCCTTGGCCAGTTCAGAAATTGGCAATTCACATCAAGCGAACGAAAATCTGATAAGGCGCTGCTCGCCCTGGAATCCGTCCGAAGACCGATCCGCGAGCCGCCGGGAGAACAAGACGATGAACGCACGAGAAGACATCCGCGCCGGCGAAGCCGAAAGCGTAAAACGCGCGGCCGGCCACATGCCGGGCGCGGCCCGAAAATACCAGCCCTACCCGACGGTCGGTCTCACCGACCGCACCTGGCCCAACAAGGTCATCGACAAGGCACCGGTCTGGTGCTCGGTCGATTTGCGCGACGGCAACCAGGCGCTGATCGATCCGATGGGTCATGAGCGCAAGGCGCGCATGTTCGCCCTGCTGCTCGACATGGGTTTCAAGGAGATCGAGATCGGTTTCCCCTCGGCCTCGCAGACCGATTTCGATTTCGCCCGCTGGTGCATCGAGGAAGGCAATGTGCCGGCTGATGTTTCGCTACAGGTGCTGGTGCAGTGCCGTCCCGAACTCATCACCCGCACCTTCGAATCTCTGAAGGGCGCCACCAACCCGATCGTGCATTTCTACAATTCGACCAGCGAGTTGCAGCGTCGCGTCGTCTTCGAGAAGGATGTCGGCGGTATCAAGCGCATCGCCACCGACGCGGCCAAGATGATCACCGACATGGCGGCCAAGGCCGGCGGCGGTTATCGCTTCGAATATTCGCCCGAAAGCTTTACCGGCACCGAGCTCGAAGTCGCGCTGGAGATATGCAACGCCGTCACCGAGATCGTGAAGCCGACAGCCGACAACAGACTGATCATCAACCTGCCGTCGACGGTCGAGATGTCGACGCCCAACATCTATGCCGACCGGATCGAATGGATGTGCCGCAACCTGGACGACCGCGAGAACCTGCTGATCTCGCTGCACCCCCACAACGATCGCGGCACCGGCATCGCCACCACCGAGCTCGGCCTGATGGCGGGTGCGGACCGCGTCGAAGGCACGCTGTTCGGCAATGGCGAGCGCACCGGAAATGTCGACATCGTGACGCTGGCGCTCAACATGTACACGCAAGGCGTCGATCCCCATCTGGATTGCTCCGACATCAACCGGATGAAGGACGTCTACGAATATTCCAACCAGCTGAAGATCTCCGAGCGCCATCCCTATGTCGGCGAACTCGTCTACACCGCCTTTTCCGGCTCGCACCAGGACGCCATCAACAAGGGCATGAAGGCCTTGAAGAAGGCCAACACGCCGGTCTGGGAAGTGCCCTATCTGCCGATCGATCCGGCCGATGTCGGACGCAGCTACGAGGCGATCATCCGCATCAACTCGCAGTCGGGCAAAGGCGGCATCGCCTATGTACTGCAGGCCGATTACGGCCTCAATCTGCCGCGCAACCTGCAGATCGAGTTCAGCCAGGAGATCCAGGCGATCACCGACGCCGAAGGCAAGGAAGTGCCGGCAAAACGCATCCATGACCGCTTTATCGAAACCTATGTCGACCAGCCCGGCGCACGACTGAAGTTCCTCGACCATCACACCTATCCCGATACCGAGAAAAAGGGCCGGCGCGTGGTCGAGGCGGTGATCCTCGACAACGGCAAGGAGACGACAATCGCCGGCTCCGGCACCGGCCCGATCGACGGCTTCGTCGATGCGCTGTCGCGTCATGTTGGCGTCGACATGTCGGTGCTTGATTATTCCGAACATTCGCTCCAGCGCGGCTCGAACGCCTCGGCGATTTCCTATGTCGAGATGGAATATCCCGGCGGCAAGCTGTTCGGCGCCGGCATCAACACCAACATCGTCGCCGCCTCGCTGGAAGCCGTTGTTTCGGCCGCCAACCGGATAATCGGCCGCAAGGCCGGCTGATATTTTCCCGGGCGCCGAATGTCCGCGGCGCCCGGAAATCCCCCATTTGCCGAGGGAAATTCCGGTCTTTTGTGTCAACCACCGGCAACTATCCGGTGTGTTACGCGATCGCATAACATAAGCATGCTTGTATGGAAGTGCAGGCTCTATATGATTGCGCCTCAACCTGTGCCGACTTCGAGAGGATCGACACTTGCAGCATGCCACGCCTGCCGCCCCCGCAGTGCGCGAGACACTGGAGCGACTGCTCGCCAGCGAAACGTTCGGACGTTCCGAGCGCGCGCGCAAGTTGCTGCGCTATCTTGTTGAGCGCGAGCAGGCCGGCGAAGCCGACAGGCTCAAGGGTTTCTCCATCGCCATGGACGTCTTCGGGAAGGACGGCGATTTCGATTCGTCGACCGACGCCGTTGTCCGGGTGCAGGCAGGCCGGCTGCGCGAACTTCTCCAGCATTATTTCGCCAATGAAGGCATAGCCGAACCGGTTCGCATTGCCATTCCGCGCGGCGGCTACGTGCCGTCCTATGAGCTCAACGCCATACGCCTGCCGGTTGGGCAGGAGCCGCTTGCGGCGGCGGTAGCCGCCTTGCCCGGATCGCCCGACCAGGCGGCTCTTGACGCCGTTCCCGCTGCCGCGACAGCTTCGGGGGTTACAGAACCTGGGCCTTCGCTGGCGCGCCATCTCCAGTTCTTCTGGGTCGCCATGACGCTGGTCATTCTCATGCTGGGCGTGCTCATCCTGCGCCAGGGCAGCGGCGCATTGCTTGCCAGCAGCGATCCTACCGCGGTGGTCGAGACCGCGGGCGTAACGAGCAGCATCGCATCGCCGTCGATGGAGGCCCTGCCCCTCGTCTACATCGCGGTGAAGGCCACCGGCCCCGAGGCCGGCCGCGTCGCCGCTTCGCTGCGCGCCGGCCTTGCCGGTTTCGACACGATCGACTTCATCGGCCGCGACGCCGACAGCAAGCGCGATCCGAGCACCGACCCGACCAGCTTCGTTTTCGATGTCCTGCCGGGACCAATGGCAGGTGACGTGACGCTCGAACTGCAGAGCGTGGCGACCGGCCGCGTGCTTTTGTCCCGCAGTCTGACGGCCGCCGACAGCGCACCTGGCACCGTCGAGGATCGTATCGCCGCCATCCTCAGCTCGACCGTTCCCGCCTCCGGCCCGCTCTACAGCTACATCGAACAGAACGGCATTCAGACCGGGCTGACGAACTGCCTGATCCTCAACGACAGATACTATCTCGACCAGAGCACCAGGACGCACGAGGCCGCCTATCGCTGCCTGGACAACCTCGCCGGCCAGGGTGCGAAATCGTCGTTGGTCTATTCGGAACTGGCCTCCCTGACCCTTGAGGCCGCCACCGATCATTACGCCTATCCGCCTGGCGCGACGGTCGAACAAGCAATGTCTTTCGCCCATCGCGCCATCCAGATGGGACCGACCAGCCCCTATGCGCACCGCGCCTATGGCTACCTCAATTCGCGCCTCGGCAACACCGAGGAATCGATCCGCTGGATGCGCAAGGCCTATGAGCTCAACCCCTACGACCTCGGCATGGCTGCCGCTTACGGCTATGGCCTGATCTTTGCCGGCAAATATGCCGAGGGAACACCGATCCTGACCCATGCCGTCGAGACGTTCAGCGGCCATCCGACATGGTGGGATTTTGGGCTTTTCGCCGGACAGTTCATGCTGGGCGAGATGAACAAGGCCGCGATAGCCAGCGAGTCGCTGCGCACGACGGCGATGAAATCGCATTATCTGGCGGCGCGGCTGATCGGCGCCAAGGCTGCCGGCCGCGAACAGCTGGCAGCCAAGCTTCTGGATGAGCTGACCACCAAATTCCCGAAATTCGCCGCCGATCCGCGCGCGGCCTTCGCCGAGCGCAAATATCCCGCCGATCTGACCGACCGGCTGGTTGAGGCGCTGCGCGCCGCGGGCCTCGGCAACGCCAGCTAGTCTTTCCGGATCGCGAAAACTTTACTGGCCATCGGTCTGGACTGGGAGCAATCCAGCCTCGATTCGAATTTCCTCTCCAGTCTTGCAATAATCGCACATTTTCATGGTCTCATCCCTCTATGTTGCCGAGCGGGGCGCCGGGCCGAAGACGGTCGTCCTGCTGCATGGCTTCGGTGGTTGCCATGATATCTGGCGCGAGGTGACCGCGTCGCTAGGGCCCGATGTCAGGACCTTGGCCTACGATCTTCCGGGACACGGACTGTCTCTCGAATTTCCTGGCAGCGGCCCGGCCAAAACAGCGGCGCGAGCGGTTCTCGCCGATATCGCCGCACGCGGGATAGCAAGGGTGCATGTCGCCGGTCATTCGATGGGCGGCGCGGTCGCCTCCCTGATGGCGCTTGCCGAGCCTGAAAGGATAGGCTCGCTGACGCTTCTGGCGCCGGGCGGTGTTGGCCCCGAGATCAACGGACCGCTGTTGCGCCGCTACGCCGCGGCCGCCGACAGACGGGAAATCCGCGCCTGCCTTGCCGCCATGTCGGGACCGCGAAGCCCGCCGCCCGAACGCATCGTTGGCGTCCTGGCGGACCTACGCCGTCGCCCCGGCCAGTTGCGCAAGCTGATTGAGATATCGGCCGTCATGACCAGGAACGAGCGGCAGGGGGTCATACCCCGCGAACAGCTGGACACCCTCGACATGCCGGTGATGGTGGTTTGGGGAACGGACGATCCGGTGCTGCCCTTTACCCAGGCTGATTGTCTGCCGGCGCATTTTCATATTCATCACGTGCTCGATGCCGGCCATATGCTGGTCGAGGAAGTGCCTGATGTGGTCGCCCAGGCCGTGCGCCGAAACATGGCACGCCGCGGCAGGCGCCTGCGTCCGACATTCGAGGCCGCGGCGAGCTAACTTACTTGCGCCCCGCATCTCGCCAGTGCATTTTGCCGCCGCCTGTGTTAACTCGCAATTAACCATATCAGCGAGGCGACGCCGATGAAGGACACTGGCGAAAACATCACCCCCATCGACACCTCCCGCAAACTGTCCGACGCCGTTCGCGATGTGAAAAATGCCTTCGCCGATCGCGACGATGTCGTGGTCGACATGCGCGAGGCGCACCGGATGCGGCTTGATCTGCTCGCGGCCGAGCTCGCCCCGGTCTTTGCCGACGTGCCCGCCGACATGGACAATTTCGACTTCGTCGTCTCCTCCGGCCTGCAGCCCCGCCTGTGGATCGACGCCGTCAGCCATGTCGCCATGGGGCGCGACCGCCGCACCTACCGCTTTCTCAGGGATACCCGCATCGGCCGCGTCGTGCTCGCCGAATCGACCGATATGAAACCGGTCGCCGATCAGGTCACGCGCTATGTGGCGGAGCGTATCGTCGAGCGCCAGCGCATGATGGAGGGCGGTGTCGAGCCGGCCGTCGCCGACCTGAAACGCGCCGCCGTGCCGGAAGCTGAGCCGCCCTTGCAAGCAGCCGTGCCCCGCAAGGGCTGGTCGACGTTCCTTTCCGGTCTCGGCTTGGTCGCCGCCGGCGCGCTTGTTGGCCTGGCGGTGGCGGCCGCGCTGTTTTGGGATCGCCTGATGGCGATGAAGATCAGCTTCTGATCAACGATCTGGAGGCCTCGGTGTCTGCGCGCCGAGTTCAATGACCTGCAGGTCCGATGGCGGCAAGGCCGGCCCGGTCAGGCCGCGCCGCGTCAGGCGAATCAGCCAATTGCCCTTCTCCCCGTCAATATCGAGCAGATTGTACTGTGCCGCCGGGTTCTTGCTGCCTGGCGACTGCCCGGCGGCGGCGACGCCGACGACCGGAATCCTGGCGCCGCGCCCGCCGATGAAGAACAGCGACGGCAGATGCGAATGGCCGTGCAGCACGAGTTCGGCGCCATGCCTATGAACGGTCTTGTGGAAGCGGGAGATGCCGAACAGGCGCTTTTGCTGGGCGACGGCGCCGCGCACCGGCGGATGATGGATCATGATCACCCGCAACAGGCCGCGTTTGTTCGTTGCGTCGAGCACTGTCGCCAGCCTTTGCGCCTGACCTTCGAGGAAGAAGCCGTTGGCCATGAACGGCGCCGTAGCGCGCGCCGTCGAAACGCCGATCAGCGCGACATTGCCGCGTACGCGCAGATAGGGAAAAGCGTTGCGGTCGATCGGCGCAGTCACGCCGTCGCCGCTCATCCACGCCGCCCAGGAGCGGCAGACCTTGTCGAAGGCGCCCGGCACATAGGCGTCGTGGTTGCCCGGCACCACCGAGACATCCTCCGGCGAACCCAGCGTCTCAAGCCAGTGCTTGGCCATCTCGATCTCGCCGTCGAGCGCCAGATTGACCAGATCGCCGGTAACGGTGAGGTGGTCGGGTGTGCTCGCCTTCATGTCGGCGACGATGGTGTCGATGACGGCATCGTGCATATGGCGGCGGCGGTTGCGCTGCCAGTTGACGTAGCCGACGACGCGCTTGGACGCGAGTTCGCGATAGGTTACACCGGGAAGCGGCCCCAGATGGACATCGGAAATATGCGCGAGCCTGAACATCCTTCCTTCATAGGCGACGCGCTCCCCGCTTTCCACTCACTGTTTCCTGCCCATCCACGGTTTCGCTAGTCATGGCTATATCGGACCCGGAGCAGGCGTTTCGCCAGACCGGCTGGGCAGGCCTCAGGGCAAGGCTGTTCCATCTCTATTTCCTGCTGCGGCGGCCGATGACGCTGGGCGTGCGCGGCCTGATCCACGATCGCGCCTCGAACACTGTCTTCCTCATCCGCCACACCTACGTTCCCGGCTGGCAATTGCCGGGCGGGGGCGTCGAAGTCGGCGAGACGCTCGGTGAGGCGCTGGTGCGCGAACTGGCCGAGGAAGGCAACATCGCGCTGACAGCCCAGCCGGTGCTGAAATCGATGCATTTCAACCGCCGCTCCAGCCGCCGCGACCATGTCGGCCTCTATCTCATCGAAACCTTCAACCAGACCGCGCCGAAACTGCCGGACCACGAGATCGCCGAAGCAGGCTTCTTTCCGCTCGACCGCTTGCCGCATGGCACGACGCCGGCGACGCTGCGGCGGCTTGCCGAGGTTTTTGAAGGCGAGCCGGTATCGCCGTACTGGTAGGCTGTCAATCCGATGCTCACGCCGCCTGCCTGAACCGCGCCCGGTCGTGCGGCGCGCCATAGTCGAGCCCAGGCCCGACCGGCACGATGCGCGTCGGGTTGATGCTCTCGTGGCTGCCGTAATAGTGCATTTTGATGTGGTGCAGGTTCACCGTGCCGGCGATACCGGGCACCTGGTAGAGGTCGCGCAGATAGTTCGAAAGGTTCGGATAGTCGGCGATGCGGCGCAGATTGCATTTGAAATGGCCGACATAGACCGGGTCGAAACGCACCAGCGTGGTGAACAGCCGCCAGTCGGCCTCGGTGATACGCTCGCCAGTGAGATAGCGCTGTTTTGACAGTCGGCCCTCCAGCGTGTCGAGCGCCGCGAACAGCTCGCCGAACGCCTCTTCATAGGCCGCTTGCGTGGTGGCAAAGCCGGCGCGGTAGACGCCGTTGTTGACGGCTGGAAAGACCAGCGCATTGACCTTGTCGATCTCGCCGCGCAGGCCTGGCGGATAGAAATCGAGAGCGGCATCGCCCCACTCGTCGAAGGCCGAATTGAGCATGCGGATGATTTCGGCGGATTCGTTGGAGACGATGGTCTCTTCCTTCTTGTCCCACAGCACCGGCACCGAAACCCGGCCCGAATAGGCTGGATCGGCCTTGGTGTAGATCTGATGCAGGAAGTCGAGGCCGTAGAGCGTGTCGCCGGTGGCGCCATCCTCGGCCAAAAACGTCCAGCCCTCAGCACCGAGGAAATGATGCACGACTGAAACCGGGATGATGTCTTCTAGCTTCTTCAGCGCGCGAAAGATCAGCGTGCGGTGCGCCCACGGACAGGCGAGCGAGACATAAAGATGGTAGCGTCCGGGCTCGGCCTTGAAGCCGCGCGTACGACCTTGCGCTGGCGCGCCGTCGCGCGTGATCCAGTCACGCCACTGCGTCTCGGCGCGGATGAACCTGCCGCTGCTATCGACATTGGCCGGACGGTCCTGCCATTTGCCTTCGACCAGCAATCCCATACGAAATCTCCTTGCGTGCCTTGGCCAATCTAGTCGCAAGGCGGCAATGTCAAAGCCGTCATCTGCTGAACAGAGCGTCACTCGTATGAAACGCCGGATGAAAACAGCCGATTGCAGCCGCCGGAAATTGATGCTAGCGGACACTCCGCATGTTCGATCTTGGCTTGATCCGGTTTGACCGACGACGAAAGGGCGCCCGCGCTTAGAAAGCGCTGACTGGCGAACGCTGCCGCTTGCAGCAACCTTTCCTCTTTATCGGACCGCGAAGACCATGAGCCTTGCCGACGTGAAATACCTGCCGGAAACTCCGGCGCATGATCCCGAAATCGAAGCCATCAACGACGAAGCCTTTGGCCCCGGCCGTTTCGTGCTGGCCGCCTACAAGATTCGCGAGACCGGCGGCCACGAGCGCTCGCTATCCTTTGTCGCCATGAATGGCGACATCGTCGTTGCTTCGGTGCGCATGACCCGCATCGCCGCCGGCGCCGGACGCGCGCTGATGCTCGGGCCGCTCGCCGTGCGGCCCGCCTTCAAGAATCTCGGTATCGGCCGCCGGCTCGTGGCGATCGCGCTGGAGGCGGCCGCCAAGGCCGGCGCGCCGGCGGTGATCCTTGTCGGCGACGAGCCTTATTACGGCCCGCTCGGCTTCAGAAAGATCCCCCGCGGCCAGATCTCCATGCCGCGCCCGGTCGACCTCGACCGGCTGCTGTCGCACGAGATCGTGCCCGGTGCCGTGGCGCGGCTCTCCGGCGAGGTCGGCCATGCCAGCCTTGCCAGGATCGCGGAGCAGGCACCAATGATGGCCTGAGCTCCAGGATCGGTCGCGGCACCGGTCGCGATGGATCCCCATTGGTCAGGTTGCATTGGTCAGGTTGCACCATGGCGGCGACCTCCGTAGCATGACCGGAACAGCACGGAGCACGCAGCATGAACCCGAACGGCCAGATTGCGATCATAACCGGCGGCGGCTCCGGCCTCGGCGAGGCAACCGCCCGCGCGCTGGCCGACAAGGGCGCGCGCGTCGCCATTTTCGATGTCGGCATCGACCGGGCATCGAAGGTGGCGGGCGACATTGGCGGCGCCGCCATCCAGTGCGATGTGAGCAGCGCCGACAGCGGTGCGGCCGCGCTCGCCGAGGTGGAAAAGAGACTTGGGCCAGCGCGCATCCTGGTCAATTGCGCGGGCATTGCCATCGGCGTGAAGACGATCGGCAAGGATGGTCCACATCCGCTCGACCAGTACCGCAAGGTGATCGAGATCAATTTGATCGGCACCTTCAACATGATCCGCCTCGTCGCCGACCGTGCCGCCAAACTCGAACCGCTGCAGGGCGGCGAGCGCGGAGTCATCGTCAATACCGCGTCGGTGGCCGCTTATGACGGCCAGATCGGCCAGGCCGCCTATGCCGCATCCAAGGGCGGCGTCGTCGGCATGACGCTGCCGGTTGCCCGCGATCTCGCGCGCTCCGGCATTCGCGTCTGCACCATCGCGCCCGGCATCTTCAAGACGCCGATGATGGCCGGCATGCCGCAGGAGGTGCAGGATTCGCTCGGCGCGGCCGTGCCCTTCCCGTCCCGCCTCGGCGAGCCGTCCGAATATGCCGCGCTCGCCCTGCATATCGTCGAAAACCAGATGCTGAACGGCGAAACCATCCGCCTCGATGGGGCAATCCGCATGGCGCCGAAATAGACGGCCATGGCGGCCGGCGCAGTGAAGACCGGTCCGCTGGCCGGCCTGAAAGTCATCGAGATGGCTGGGCTCGGCCCGGTGCCTCTGGCCGGGCTGGTGTTGTCGGAGATGGGCGCCGAGGTGCTGCGCATCGAGCGCACCGGTTCGGACCAACCCCTGCTGCCGCTCTCCGATGCGTACAATCTCGACCGTCACGGCCGCTCCATCCTGCACGTCGACCTCAAGCAGGCCAAAGGAACGGAACTGCTGCTGCGCCTTGCCGAAAAGGCCGATCTGTTTGTCGAAGGCTTTCGCCCCGGTGTGATGGAGAGGCTTGGTCTCGGCCCGGATGCTGCATTGGCGCGCAATCCGGCGCTGATTTACGGCCGCATAACCGGCTTCGGCCAGGACGGGCCGCTCGCAGGTCGCGCCGGCCACGACATCACCTACCTCGCCTATTCCGGTGTGTTGCATGCCATCGGTCGGGAGGAAGGCCGGCCGGTGCCGCCGCTGAATCTGATCGCCGACAATGGCGGCGGCGCCATGATGCTGATCGCCGGGGTGCTTGCAGCGCTGTTCGAGCGCTCGCGCTCCGGCAAAGGCCAGGTGATCGACGCAGCGATGGTCGAGGGCGCTTCGATGCTGGCGGCCCCCATACACGCCTTCATGTCGGCAGGTCTGTGGAGCGACCGGCGCAGCGCCAACCTGCTCGATTCCGGTGCGCCCTTCTACGACACCTATGAGACGGCGGACGCACGCCACGTTGCGGTCGGCTGCCTTGAGCCGCGCTTCTTCGCCGCATTCGCAAGGCTGCTGCCGCTCGGCGAGGATTTTGTCCGCGGCCAATACGACAAGGCGTTGTGGCCGGACATGCGCGCGGCCATTGCCGACCGGTTCCGGCAGAAGACACGCGACGGCTGGGACGCGCTGTTTGCCGCAAGCGATGCCTGCGTGGCGCCGGTTCTGTCGCTGGCCGAAACCAGGGATCATCCGCACAACCGGGCGCGTCACGCATTTGTGAAAGCCGGTGCGCTCGAGCGGCCCGCACCCGCGCCACGCTTCTCGGCCTCGCAGCCGGCGCTTGCCGGCATGCCTGAAGATGACGATCAGCGACCTCAGACCGTGCTGGCGCGCTTCGGCTTTTCGACAGCCGAGATCAAAGCGCTTGTCAAAGCCGGCATGATTGGCCAATAACTGGATTTAGAAAATCAACTTACCTGGTGAGCATTTTGGACCAGCCGAAGAAGGACGTCATTCGCGCGACGGACGCCGAGGCGATCAGGCTGGCCGCAACGCTGATCCGCAGCGCCCGTTTCGGCGCCCTCGCGGTGATCGAGCCCTCGACCGGCGCACCGCTGGCCTCCAGGGTCGGAGTCGCCACCGACATCGATGGCACGCCTCTAATCCTTGTCTCGGCGCTGTCAGCCCATACCGGCGCCATCCTTGCCGAGCCGCGCTGCTCGCTGCTTGTCGGCGAACCCGGCAAGGGCGATCCGCTGGCGCATCCCAGGATAACGCTGGTCTGCCGGGCGCAGCCGCTGGAACGCGGGTCGAGCGCGCATGCCCGCGCCGAGCGGCGCTATCTCAACCGCAATCCCAAGGCAAAGCTCTATGCCGAGCTCGGCGATTTCTCGATCTTTCGCCTCGAGCCGGAGCGCGCCAGCCTGAATGGCGGCTTCGGCAAGGCCTACCTGCTCGACCGTGCCGATCTCATCACCGAGGGGTTGATCGTCGACGAGCTGGCCGCCAGCGAACAATCCGCTCTCGACCACATGAATGCCGACCATCTCGACGCCATCGCCGTCTATGCCCATCATTTCGCCAGGGTTGAAGGTGATGGTTGGACCATGACCGGCTTCGATGCCGATGGCATTGACCTGGCATCGGGCGACACCGTTTGCAGGGTCTATTTTCCGCAGCCATTGAAGACCGCGCGCGACCTGCGGTCGGTTCTGGTCGACCTGGCCAAAGCGGGTCGTGCGCCAGCTACGCAAGGATAATCGTCATGAATCAAAAGCACGTCTTGAGATTTGGGCGAAATGATCTACGATTCAGGCGACGCTGAATCAGCAGCGTGATCCATAGCTGAATTATAGCAGCCAACGCTATTTGCCCCCATAGCGTTTGGATGAGCAGGAAAACATGGGGCATCGATGGTCTCGACCAAACTAATCGCCAATGCCGAATCGGCGGCGACATTTCTGACCCTTATGGGCAACGAAAAGCGGCTCTTGATCATGAGCTATCTGGCCGACGGTGAAATGTCGGTCGGCGCCATCGCCGAAAAGGTGATGCTCAGCCAGTCCGCTTTGTCGCAACATCTGGCCAAGCTCAGGGCGCTCGATCTTGTCGAGACCCGCCGCGACCGGCAGATGATCTACTATTCCTGCAAGTCCGAAGCCGTGCGCGAACTGTTGCGCATGCTGGACGGCATTTTCGGGATAGGCGACTTGTCCCAAATGGCAACGCGTCTGCGCCGCGCCGGGACTTGACCTGCAGGGCTTGACTGGCGGCTCCGATCGCTCCTTACGTCGCTGACGATTTTTCGCCGGCCGAGGTATTGATGGATCCGATCCAGATCGACGACGCGCGCGATCCGCGGGTCGCCGCCTATCTTGACATCCGCGAGCGCGATCTCATCGGCCGCCATGGCCGGTTCGTCGCCGAAGGCAAGGTGGTGCTGGACGTCCTGCTGTCAGCCGGACGCTTTGCTGCGGAGTCGGTCCTGGTCCTCGAAAACCGGCTGGTCGGGCTCGACGACATCCTGCGCAAGGCCCCTGCCGACCTGCCGGTCTACGTTGCGGCAAGCGCCGTCATGGACAGGATCGCCGGCTTCCACATGCATCGCGGTATATTGGCGATCGGCAGCAAGGGCACGCCACAGCCCGCCGAGGCCTTGCTCGACACCTTGCCTGCCGAAGCGTTGATCGTCGTTCTCATCGGCATCGCCAACCATGACAATATCGGATCGATCTTCCGCAATGCCGCCGCCTTCGGCGCCGATGCCGTCTTCGTCGACGCCACCTGTTGCGACCCACTGTATCGCAAGGCGATCCGCGTCTCCGTCGGCGCCGCGTTGAAGGTGCCCTTTGCGTCCTTCGGCGACACTGAAGCTTTCATCGCGAAGCTCGGCGAGTTGGGCTTCGGCCAGGTCGCTTTGTCGCCGCGTGGTGAGGCTGA
Source organism: Mesorhizobium sp. M0037 (assembly GCF_040323635.1). Taxonomy (NCBI): domain Bacteria; kingdom Pseudomonadati; phylum Pseudomonadota; class Alphaproteobacteria; order Hyphomicrobiales; family Phyllobacteriaceae; genus Mesorhizobium; species Mesorhizobium sp. M0037. The sequence goes on from NZ_JAMYVB010000005.1 coordinate 120,142, forward strand.
CATTCGCGATGCCGCGCGACCGAAACGACTGGCGCTCTATCTCGGCACCGAAGGCGAGGGCCTCCCGGAGAGGCTGCTCACTCGCCTGCGGACGGTGCGGATCGCGATGTCGGAAGGGTTCGACAGCCTGAATGTTGCGGCCGCCTCAGCCATCGCGCTGCATCATTTTTCGCGCTGATAGGGGTAGTCGGGCAATTCCAAGCCGAGGCTCGAAACTCAGCTCGGCGAGTCCGCCTTCTGCAACGCCCGGACGCGATCGGCGAGGCTGGTGGTTCCTGACCGCGTTTCCTGCGGCGCCGCCAGCGCCTTGGCGATCGGTGAATCCGGTCCTTCGAGCTTGGCCGTCAAATGGACGACCTCAGCCGCCAGATTGTTCATCTGTTCGCGCAAGGCAGAACCGGCATCATTGCCATTGCCGGAGCCATTCCGGGGCTTCGCGGATCCAGAACCGCCAAGCTCCGCCTTCATCCGCTTGTTTTCGCGGGCCAGCGTCGTCAGCCTGGCTTCGAGCCGCTCTCGGTCGCCTTCGAGCTTGGCGAGCGTCTTGTCGATGTCCTCGTTCCTGGCGCGGGCACTGTCTTGCGCACCAACCAGGCCAGCAGCCGCGGCGCCTCCTGTAGCCTCGCCCTTCACCCGCTCGCGAAGCCGGGCCAGTTCCTTTTCGCGGCGATCGAGCTTGTCCTCGCGATCGGCAAGCGTGGCGAGCAGGCGCTCGAGCTTTCTGTCGAGGTCGGCGGTTCTTTTCTTTTCGGCCTTCAAGGCATCGCGCGCGGCCTTGCCTTCGGCGACGACTTCCTGATGGCGCTTGTCGGCCTCCTTGCGCTGGCCGCGCAGCACTGAAATGTCGTTGGCAAGTTTTTCCAGCTCGGATTCGCGAGCCACCAGTTCGATCTGACGATTGCTGGAGGAGAAGGACGCGTCGTCGTACATATGCTCGAGCTTTTCCAGCTCGAGCGCGCGCTTCTCCATCATGCGCTCTGTTTGTGCAAGCCTGTCCGACAGCTGTCGTATCTGCTGCTCGCGATGCAGGAGCAATTCGTTTTTTTCCCCGAGCTCCGAAAGCGCCAGCTTCTTGTCCTTGCGCTCGACCGCCAGGCCCTTCAGCGCCTCGCGCCCGCGATTGATTTCGACGAGTTGCTCATTCGCCTGCTCACGCAGCGTCTTGATGCTGATTTCGAGCCGGCGCGTCGTCATGGCGAACTCGGCCCGCAAGCTGTCCTTGTCGGCCTGGATCTCGGTCAGCGTTCGCGGCACCGACGCCTCGACACGCTTGCGTGTCAGCACAACCGCCCGCCGCCAGATGGCCGGCGCGACCAGCAGCGCCAGAAAGCCTGCGCACAGAAAGCCGAGGGCGAAGAACAGGATCGACTGAACCAAGGTGACTACCCGTTACGGGCGGGCCGCTATCCGGCAACCGCCAAGTCTGGACTTTGCCATGTTCGCATGACGCAAATCCAGCGCTGCGGCAAGGGTTTGCCGCAGCTGCACCGGGTCAGAATCTGTTGATCGGGTCGAAGTGTGGTCGGAATCGCTCAGAAAGGATTCCAGGTCGGCCTCTGCGTCAGCTTCAGATAGCCGAGATTGACGCCAAGTCGCGCGCCGACGCCGGTGCGGATCGGCACCAGCAGCACCCTGTTGTTCTGCAGCACGTTGAAGCCGACGCCGGCCACGACATAGGCCGAACCGGCAACGCCGCCGAACCGATTGTAGAGATTGCTGACGTCGTCGAGGTTATAGACGAGCATCATCACCCGCGATCCCTCGCCGCCGAAATCCCAACCGAGCGAAGGCCCTTGCCAGAACACCTTATGGTCGCCGGCATTCTTGGTGTAGAGCGTACCTTCGCCATAGGTCAGGCCCCCGATCAGCGCGCCGGATCCCTCTTCGCCGAGCAGATAGCCATTGGGCAGGCCGTAGGAGGCAAAAATCTTCTCGACGACGGTTGCGAGACCGCCCGACGTCGCGCCGAAGAACTTGTGACCGGAATCGACGATCTCCTGAGCGGTGTATTCCTGTGCCCGCGACGCAGAGGTTGAGAAAGCGAGAGCGCCCATGAGGGCAATCGCCATGAAGAAGACGCGGACAAACGTCCGGTCGTAGAATCGGGAAACCATGCTTCCAATCTCCGTCAGGGAGCACTTTCGCCGACGCCTCGCACCCCGTCCGGCTCTTTAGGCGGCCGTTAAGGATGACTGTTACGGGCAAACTATGCCGTAATCCTTTTTCAACCATTAACCTCCCACATGAACATGGCGGTTCGAAGGCTGTTTCTGACGGTCTGCGCGGGCTCCCATCCTGTGCAAAGATGCCGTTTTTCTCACAAGAATTGTGGATTGTTGCTGCACGCTCGGGCGCTGTGTATTCAGAATGCCTGGGGGGAGAGAGCGTGATTCGGGTGGTGAGCGTGGCTGTCGGCCGCGCGGCCACCAGGATGTGAATTTTAGCAGGGATTTTTCGCCGATGGCTGAGCTTTTCTCTCTCTCCGCACCCGATCTCGCAGCCTTGTTGTGCAGCCGAGTCTGCCACGACATCATTTCGCCGGTCGGCGCCATCAACAACGGCCTTGAACTCCTGGACGAGGGCGGCGCCGACGAAGACGCCATGAAACTGATCCGGCAGAGCGCCAGAAACGCTTCGGCCCGCCTGCAATTCGCCCGCATCGCCTTCGGTGCCGCCGGTTCGGCGGGCATGATGATCGACACCGGCGATGCCGAGTCCGTCGCCATCGCCTTCCTGAAGAACGAGAAGCCGGAATTGATCTGGAACGGGGTTCGCGCCCTGCTCCCCAAGAACAAGGTCAAACTGCTGCTCAATTTGCTGCTTGTCGCCAATGCCGCCATCCCGCGCGGTGGCAGATTGGTGGTCACGCTGGAAAACCTCGACACCGAGCCGCGCTTTGCGCTTGCCGCAAGCGGCCCGATGCTGCGCGTGCCGCCGAAATTCCTCGAACTCCATTCCGGCAACAAGCCCGAGGAGCCTATCGACGCCCATACCGTCCAGCCCTACTACACGCTGCTGCTGGCGCGTGAGGCCAACATGACGATCTCGATTCACGCGACCGCCGAAGAGATCGTGCTGTCCGCGGCCTGAGCGAAGCCGTTCGGCAGGACGCCGAGCATCAAGAACAATCAAGTATCTTTTCCCGCTGATATTTGCGGCAATTCAGAACAGGCAAGTTTCATTGCCGGCAACGCCCCTGCAGAATGGGGCTGCAAACGACATGTTTGTAAAAACTTTACCTAACGGCTTTTCTGCTTCTTTACCAGATCGGCCTAGTGTGCATCCCGATACCCGGATGCCGCCGGTTCGCCCCATGGCAAAGAGGACCCGGAAATGAAGCGCTGCATGTTTGTCGACGATTCGAGCGTCATCAGAAAGGTTGCAAAACGGATTCTTGGCGGCTCCGACATGGTGGTGATCGAAGCAGCAACTGGACTTGATGCTGTCGAGATGTGCGCTGCCGAGATGCCTGATGTGATTGTCGTCGACGGCGCCCTGCCGGACATGCAAGCGGTCGACGTCATTCGCCAGGTTCGCGCCATGGAGAGCACGATCAAACCGCAGATTCTGATCTCACTGGTCGAGGTCGATGTTGCCTCGATCATGAAGGCAAAGCGCGCCGGCGCCCAGGGTTATCTGTTGAAGCCGTTCAACCGGCCGCAACTGCTCGAACGTTTTCGTACCTTGAAGGTTGCCGCCTGATTCGGCTCGTTTTCGGCCAAAAAGGACAGCAAAAAACCCGGCCTGAGCCGGGTTTTTTGCATTGGTTCAATCGGATGGTGTTCGCTCAGGCGCTGACGCGGATGTCTTCCGGCTCGCGCAGCACATAGCCGCGACCCCAGACCGTCTCGATGTAGTTCTGGCCACCGGATGCTGCGTCGAGCTTCTTGCGCAGCTTGCAAATGAAGACGTCGATGATCTTCAGTTCCGGTTCGTCCATGCCACCATAAAGGTGGTTGAGGAACATTTCCTTGGTCAGCGTGGTGCCCTTGCGCAGCGAGAGCAACTCCAGCATCTGGTATTCCTTGCCGGTCAGATGCACGCGCTGGCCGCCGACTTCGACGGTCTTGGCGTCGAGATTGACCACCAGGTCGCCGGTGGTGATGACCGACTGGGCATGGCCCTTGGAACGGCGCACAATGGCATGAATGCGGGCGACCAGCTCGTCCTTGTGGAACGGCTTGGTCATATAGTCGTCGGCGCCGAAGCCCAGGCCGCGCACCTTGTCCTCTATACCGGCCATGCCGGACAGGATCAGGATCGGCGTCTTCACCTTGGACAGGCGAAGTGTCCGCAAGACTTCGTAGCCGGACATATCGGGAAGGTTGAGGTCGAGAAGAATGATATCGTAATCATAAAGTTTACCGAGATCGACACCTTCTTCGCCGAGGTCGGTCGTGTAAACATTAAAACTTTCAGATTTGAGCATCAGCTCGATGCTCTGAGCGGTTGCACTGTCGTCTTCTATCAGCAGAACGCGCATTTCATTCCCCTTTTCTGCCGCCGGACCATGTCACGACCCATCCGGGACCGGAGCAGTGATTGCCTGAACAGAGGCTGCCATCGAATGGTTAACAAAACCTAATTCCGCACCAAAGACGGTACCAGATTTTTTAACCCCTTTCTACACCCTCTTGAATCTAATGATGAATCACAGAACCAAATCGCTAATGCAACACATTAATAAGTCGGACTAAGTGACTCAAGGGACTCGCTGGCCGGCTTCCGTATCGGGAGCCGGAATTTTTACCCGGCCTTAAGTCCTCGCCCTTATGATTAACAATGCGCGTAAACGAATGGTTACCGCCGGCAAAAAACTTTAGGGATTTGTTTCCCATAGTTCGGGGAATGCCGGTGGATACGGGCGGCGCCAGGCCCTGGCGGGCGGATTGGACGATATGTGCAGGTGTGCGTTTCCGGGAGTACCGAATCATGAAGTCACGTGAAAACCTCGTTCGGCTGAAGCAATTTCAGGTGAATGAGAAGCGGCGGCAGCTGCTGCAGCTCGACATGATGATCGCCGAGTTCGAGCGCATGGCCGTTGAACTGGAGCTTCAGATCACCGCCGAGGAGAAGAAGGCCGGCATCACCGACATCAATCATTTTGCCTATCCGACCTTCGCCAAGGCGGCGCGTCTGCGCCGTGATAACCTCAGAAACTCTCAAAGCGACCTCGCCCAGCAGCGAAGCGCTGCCGAATCATTACTCGGCGAAGCTGAAGCGGAGCTTTCCAAGGCCGAGATGCTGGAATCGCGCGACACCAAGATCCGCGACGCGGAACTCGGCGGTCGCAGCGCCATGATCGGCTGACGGCAGGGTTTTAACCCGACCGGCGCCGCCTGACGCCGCGCTTTGCTTTGCGTGTAGCGCGCCAAAAGGCTCCGGCGCTGCTGATCCGGCCCGTAAGGCGGCCGCAGCTTCAGGCCCGTGCCAAATCCCTGTCCAGGTTCGCCGCTGCCCTCGCCCGCGCTTGCTTGATGTCAGGCACATGCTCTTCCGACCAGGACCGTATCTGGGTGAGCAGCCCCGCCAGGTTCTGGCCAAGTTCGGTCAATTCATATTCGACCCGCGGCGGGATCACCGGAAAGATTTCGCGCCGCACAAGCCCGTCGCGCTCGAGGACGCGCAGCGTCTGCGTCAGCATTTTAGGCGTGATGCCTTCGAGCTTACGCGCCAGTTCGCCGTTGCGCATCCGGCCACGGCGCAGCGCACAAACCGTCAGATAGACCCATTTGCTGGCCAGCATCTCGAGCACGGCGTGCGAAGGACACGTCCGCTGGAAGGCGTCATAGCCGGAGCCGCAATCATTATCACTATCCATTAGGTGCCCATATATGGAAAGGTACATACTGGACAAGGGAATATTACTATCCAAATGATAGTGGCACAGAAACCCCAGCAGGAGCCTCCCATGCGTGCCGTTGTCCAGAATTCAGTCGGCGGACCCGACGTCCTCGTCATCGCCGATCGCCCCGCGCCCTCGCCCAAGTCAGGCGAAGTGCTCGTGCGCGTGCATGCCGCCGGCATCAATCCGGTCGATGGCTCGGTGCGCGCCGGTTACTATCCTTTGCTGGGCGAACCGCCCTTCACTTTGGGCTGGGATATTTCAGGCACGGTCGAGGCGGTGGGCCCAGGCGTCGATGGCGGCCTCAAGGTCGGTGACGCCGTGTTCGGCATGCCGCATTTTCCCAAGCAGGCCGCAGCCTATGCGGAACTCGCTGTCACCCCGGCTGATGAAATCGCACCGAAGCCGCAAGGCATCGATCACTTTCATGCAGGCGCGCTGCCGCTGGCCGGCCTGACCGCCTGGCAAGGCCTTGTCCGCCATGGCGGCCTGAAGCGCGGCCAGCGCGTGCTGATCCATGCCGCGGCCGGCGGCGTCGGGCATCTGGCGGTGCAGATCGCCAAGGCGCACGGCGCTTATGTCATCGCCACCGCCAGCCCGAAGAAACTCGATTTCGTCCGCTCGCTCGGCGCCGATGAAGTGGTCGACTACACCAAGCGAGATTTCACCGCCGAGGTCAGCGACGTCGACCTGGTGCTGGAGCCGATGGGCGGCGACCATGCCGACCAATCGCTGACAGTCCTGAAGGACGGTGGCGCCCTGGTGTCGCTGCTCAATGTCCACGACACCACCCGAGCCAAGGCTGCTGCGCGTGGGATCCGCGTCGAGCGCATGTCCGTCGTGCCCGACCGTGAAGGCCTCGTCGAACTTGCCAAACTGGTCGATGCGGGAAAGCTTGCGGTCCATGTGGCAAAGGCGTTTCCGCTCGAACAGGCGGGCGCCGCGCACGCTTTTCTCGCCACTAGGCCGATCGGCAAGGTGGTGCTGACGGTCTGAAGCAGGCATTACCGACAGGCAAAAGGGCGCGGTTACCGCGCCCTTTTCTATTGTGGTCCTGGCTCTAGTGCCGGTATTGCTGGATGCGCGTCGTGCGCAGCCCGGCAAGGCCGTATTCGTCGATCGACGCTTGCCAGGACAGGAATTCCTCGGTGGTCAGCTTGTAGCGCTGGCATGCCTCGTCGAGGCTCAAAAGCCCGCCGCGCACCGCAGCAACCACTTCCGCCTTGCGCCGGATAACCCAGCGACGTGTATTCGTCGGCGGAAGATCGGCAATCGTAAGAGGGCTGCCGTCAGGCCCAATAACATATTTGACTCGCGGTCTAACAAGATCGGTCATCGTACTCTCTACTAAAAACTCAAAGACCCAATCCCCACCACATTACCGCCACAGCTTTAAAAATTGCCTAAGCGAACCCTAATGAGTAGGTAAGGATCATGAACGCCGCGTTAGTCTTTTCGTCGGCATTTGAGGCAACGGCGGGCAGGCGCGCAATTTTCCCGCAAAATCGGCACCGCCGCAAAGCTGGCGCCGCTGGTGTGGTTGACCTATATTCGCGCCACTGCCATTGAAGCGCCGCGCAGAACGAAAGAACCATGAACAGCCTCGACCTTCCCGCCAGCCCGCAAAACACCCGCATCGTCGTCGCCATGTCGGGCGGTGTGGATTCGTCTGTCGTTGCCGGCCTTTTGAAGCGCGAAGGCTATGATGTCGTCGGCGTCACGCTGCAGCTCTACGACCATGGCGCCGCAACGCACCGGGCCGGGTCGTGCTGCGCCGGCCAGGACATTGACGATGCCCGCCGCGTTTCCGAGACACTGGGCATTCCGCATTACGTGCTCGACTATGAGGAGCGCTTCCGTAAGGCGGTCATCGACCCGTTTGCCGAAAGCTACGTCGCCGGCGAAACGCCCATTCCGTGCGTCTCTTGCAATCAGACGGTGAAGTTCGCCGACCTTTTGGCCACCGCCAAGGACCTTGGCGCCGATGCGCTCGCCACCGGCCACTATATCCGCTCCGGGGCCAATGGCGCCCACCGCGCGCTATTCCGGCCCGTCGATGCCGACCGCGACCAGAGCTATTTCCTGTTTGCCACCACGCAGGCGCAGATCGACTATCTGCGCTTTCCGCTGGGTGGGCTGTCCAAGCCTGCGGTGCGGGCCATCGCCGAAGAAATGGGGCTGACCGTTGCCGCCAAGCAGGACAGTCAGGACATCTGCTTCGTGCCGCAGGGCAAATATTCCGACATCATCGCCAAGCTGAAGCCAGCTGCCGCCAACCCAGGCGACATCGTCCATATCGACGGCCGCGTGCTCGGTCGCCATGACGGCATCCTGCGCTATACGATCGGCCAGCGCCGCGGCATCGGCATCGCCTCGGGCGAGCCGCTTTACGTCGTCCATCTCGACGCCGACCGGGCCCGTGTCATCGTCGGCCCGCGCGAGGCGCTGGAGACCCACAAGATCTATCTGCGCAACATGAACTGGCTGGGCGATCGCGCGCTGTCCGACATTCCGGCCGCCGGCATGGAGCTGTTCGCCAAGGTCCGCTCGACGCGGCCGCCGCGCCCGGCCGTGCTGCATCACCGCGCCGGCAGCACCTTTGTCGAACTGGTCGACGGCGAGTCCGGCATCGCGCCCGGACAGGCCTGCGTGCTCTATTCCGACGACGGCAACGAAGCCCGCGTCTTCGGCGGCGGCTTCATCGAGCGCTCCGAGCGCGGCGCCGAGGCCGAAGCCATGCTCAGCCGGCTCGCAGCCAGGCCGGCGCAGATTCCCGCAGAGTAAACACTACCCCTCTCGGAGACAGTTTTAGTTTCGATCTGCCTTACGGGCAGAGTTTCGAAACGGTCTCAGGACTTTGTGTGCGTGACTGTACCCGCCGTCAGGATGCGGAGCACCCTGATGGCTTCCTCGCCGCTGGTGCGCGGCTCGGCCCGCGTCTCGATACACTGGATAAAGTGCTCGAGCTCGCGCGTCAGCGGCATGCCCTGGCCGACCGCGACATAGGATGGCTCGTTGGTGGTGAAGGCCCACTGGCCGCTGTCCTGCCACACCGCGTGGCGGTAGACGGCCAGCTTGCGCTCCCAGGGCTCGACATCGTCGAACACCGCCATTGCCTTGGTGCCGACCACGGTCAGCCGCCGCTCGCGATAGGGATTGAGCCGCGAGGTGAAGAGATGGCTGCGCAGCCCGTTGGGAAAACGCATGTGCAGATGCGCGAAATCGCTGAGATTGTCGAGGAGTGCCGCCCCCTCGCCCCTGACCTCGATCGGCTCGGTGCCGGTGATGGCCAGGATCATCGACAGATCGTGCGGCGCCAGATCCCACAGTGCGTCGTTCTCGGTGTGGAATTTGCCGAGGCCGAGCCGGTGCGAGTGGATGTAGCGGACCTCGCCGAGCTCGCCATTGTCGATCAGCGCCTTCAGCGTCTCGAAGGCGGGATGGAAGCGCAAGACATGGCCGACCATGAACACGCGGCCATTGTCCCTGGCCGCCTGCACGGCGCGCTCGGCGTCGGGCACGGTCAACGCAATCGGCTTTTCCACCAGCACGTCCTTGCCGGCCTCAGCGGCGCGCACGGCAAGATCGGCATGGAACTGCGGCGGCAGCGCCATGACGATGGCGTCGATATCATCACGCACGAACAGCTGGTCGGGCTCGATCGCCAGGCAGTCCTGCTCGCTGGCAAAGCCTTCGGCCCGCGCCCGATTGGCATCGGAAACCGCATGCAGCGTGCCGAGCGCCTTGAGGGTGCGGATGTGGTTGCTGCCCCAGTATCCGCAACCGAGGACTGCAATGCGCGGCTTCATCAGCTTCAAACTCTAATTTCTTGGCCGAGACATAGCGGCGTGCCCCGTCGAACTCAACCCCGGTGGCTTACCGGAGATGCCAGCCCGGCAAAGCTTTTACCGGCGACAATATGCCGGCGCCCCTCGCGCATCGATGCTTGACAGGCTCGCCCTCCCAACCTTATATCCGCGCGACCTTGGCGAACGCCTCGAAATGCCTTTCGATTTAAGGCGGATTTCGGGCCTTTCGCCGCCCTGGCGGGGTAGCTCAGTTGGTTAGAGCACGGGAATCATAATCCTGGGGTCGGGGGTTCAAGTCCCTCTCCCGCTACCAGCCCACCTTAAGCTATTGAAATAATAGCAAAGACGCGGACCTATGGTAGGCGCCCTGTCCGAAAAAGTCTTCAATGATTTTAGGACCTAGCCTGCTGCCATTGTGACGCCAACGAACGTGTTGCGACGCTTCGCAGACAACAAACTGCGCCTCGAAAGTCTCCACCTGCGGACCCATTCGGTCCCGATTCCGAGGCGCAATCGACGCGGATTTTCGAATGGCGCGCCCGTGTCGCCCGCCAAGCCCCTGACGCTCGGCGGCTTCTGCCCGAGTTATCCAGCTAAATTAAGCAGTCTCATCGGGCGGGCGCTCTGGATTCGCCGACGCCAATCCGCGTGAGCGTACGCGGATCGTCTGACAGATACGATCAGCGAGAGAAGCGAGCGCGCCCTGCACAGTGCGTGCCCCGAGAACGGATTGGAGGGTAACGGCCTGTGTTGCAAACCTATGTTTGAAGGCCTCTCCGCCACAGAGGAAATCGACCAATCCCAAGCCGTGATCAAACGACCACTGTATATACTCCGTAATCAGGACCGCACCCGGCGACGCTCGGCTAAAATCAGGGTCGTAGGTGGTAACGAATGCCATCATGACGTTGTGCTGGACGATGTTGATGGAAACCGCGACCATCGCACCATTGCATTCAAGTACGAAAATGCGCAGCACACCGGCGCGTGACAGCGCGTCCACCAGGGCGGCAAAAGCCGGCTCGCCCTCTTCGAAAAGGTCGGATTCACGCGTGTGCTTTTCCAGCCATCTGCGCTTCAGCGCCGACAGTCGCTCCAGCAATGGCTGCAGCGGCTCGTCGGCCGACAGGAGGCGGAATTTCACTTCGCCTGTTTCTTCCAGTATCTTGATGCCGCGCCGATAGTTCTGGCGCATCTTTTTCGACTGGTCCGCCAGCCACGCTGCTCCGCTGGCCCACTGTCCACCGACGCGATAACTGACTTCCTCCCGGTGATTGGCGCGAAGCTTGACGCCGCTGGAAGAGCCCGGTGTAAAAATCCTGCGGGCTGCCGCATCCGGCGACAGACGATTGATAAAAGCAAGATCGAAGCCACCCGCCGAACAGATCCGGTTCCAGAGGTTCTGGAGGGCCGATAGGGAGCATTCCGGCGCGACAAGAATATCACCATAGTCCGTATAGCTATTGGCGGCCCATTCGAGGAGCCGAAGTCCTTTTCGTCTGCCGATCGCCAGGGGAATGACAGCGACCAGCCTGTCATCGCGCCATACCAGGCCGATCCGCAGCGAGCGCCGGTCGCGGTCGAACACGGTGCTCCACCATGCCGAAACCCAGGCATGGCTCTGAAAGATCAGTGCATGGGTACGATGCCATAGGTCTACCCATTCGGCTTCGATGGCGGCCAGGCGATCCGTCGAACTGACGATTTCCAGTCGCTCCGCACCAACAGCGTCAATCGAAGCCATTTTGTTCATGGTTGGAGACGGTCCTGCGGCCGCGCGACATCGATGCGCTTTTGAAAAAGTCGCACGATATGGTTTGCCATTTTCCTGAGCGGCAGCACGTAAAGTCCAAAAAGCGACTGATAGTCGCGTACGTCGCGATCTATCAGTCCAAACTTGAGGTCTTCGTCCGGATCCGGGATGAACTGCGTTCCGAATATGCGATCCCAGAATGAAAAAAGCAGCCCGAAATTCTTGTCGTAGTGGCGAGGGTCGACACTGTGATGCACCTGGTGCCAGTGCGGACACAAGATGACGCCGTTCAACCGGCCGAAGGAAATCTTCAGATGCGTGTGGCGAACAAAGTCCATCATGAGAATGTTGCGAATGACATAGACGTTGATGCCAAATATGGCGATCTCGACCGGATTAAGCGCAATCAGGCTCCACAAGCCGAAACTGATCCCCGGTATGACGCCGTCCCAGATCCGGTTCATCAGATCGTCCAGGGGGTGAACCCGGTCCTTGGTGATCCCAACCATCACTTCGGCCGAATGATGCACCTTGTGCAATTCCCACAGGAACGGAAAACGGTGCTGGGCAACGTGATATAGGTAGTAGGAGATATCGTAAGCAACGAGCATGGTTGCGGTGAAGAGGATGATCGTCACTGGGCCGGCGGGGCCGGGTATCAGCGGTTGCGAGATGCTGAAGAGCCAGCCGACTGCCTGGTTTGTTGCATATCCCGTGGCGGCAACGAAGGTGACACCGGCGGGAATGAGCAGGAAGGGCATCACCAGTCTTTTCGTGATCCAGAACAATGCGTCCGCTCGCGCGGATGGGTGCATGATGACTTCCGCGGGAAAGGCGAAGTCGAAAAAGTCCCGGAAGGATTTCTGTTCGACCGTTCGCCAGTAGGCGACCACCGCGCTCCCCAGCGCCGTGAGCAACAGGAGACCGAGTGTCAGCAGATCGATGTGTGAGAGTTTTTCCACGATCACTCTGGCGAATTCCGAAAACATCGATGCAGTGGCTCCTAGGTGGTGAAATGGCGATCCGGCTCGTCGCGAAGCACATATTGCCAAGCCCATCATATGCTGCCGGCAACTGTGTATCGGGGTGCGACTGGCAAAACAATCATGGCCAAATTAGCAGATCAACAGTGTCAAAACCGCTAAATATCTGAACGTAATTAATGTCGAACACTGCGCCTGCAACCTGCCCGTTATCGGGTCTGCGGCGGACTTGGCGCGAGCCGGATGACTACTCCCTTTTCGCCTACTTGGCCACGCCATGCGAGGCGTTCGGCTGGCTGCCTTGCACCAAAACGCGGCGAAACCCAGCCGCCTTGGCCCGGTGTGTCGCCGCCGGAACGGATGTCGATCGCTGCGTCTGGAAAGTGGATAGTCATCAAAGGTTCAGCGCCGCGCAATATCGTGACAATGTTTCCATCCCTGTTGGCCTGGAGGTCGGCGGCGAGTTGGAAGACGATCTCAGCGACGCGGCTGCCGCCGAGCAGTTGGTCGGTCACGAGGATGCCGTCGCCATCGCGTGTCACGGCGCGTTGATGCACAACGCCGAAGCGGCCTTTGTACCCGTCATGTCGGGCACACAGCCTCCAGTGCGGCCCCGGCTCGCTCTCCACCAATGTCGCAACCGCCTTGTGCGACCAGTTGAACGCCCCGGAGATGATGCTTTGGCTTTTACCCTCTAGGTTCAGCGTGTTGTGCGCCGGCGTCGAGCGGAACCAGTCCCGCCAGCCTCCCCCCGAACCATAGAGCCATGTGCCGGGGTCGACCAGCACCGGATCGCCGTCAATGCACAGGGTGAGCGACAGCGCGTCGGCATGACCGTGCGCCGCTATCGAAAGGTAGCCCAGCGGGCCGTGGTCGTATGTCAGATGGACGTTGCGACCATTCATCTCGCCGCGCCAGACGGAGAGCCCGCCTTGCGTGAATGTATGCAATCCATTCGGCACCGGCGCCGGCCGCGGTGGCGCGCCGAAGAAAAGCGCACGAAAATCGCCAGGCTCCGGTGCGCTGCCCGGCATCCGTAGAAAACCACGGATGGCGGCCGCGACCGATCCGACATAATCGGTTTCGCCCCCCAGCGTGATCACGCGGCCTTCATCATTGTCGCCGAAGCCGCTGGTTTTCGGCGGGAGCCAGCCTGCGAAATTGGCGAAAGCGGCCAAACGCGCTTCGACGGGCTGGGGAAAAGGCAGCCCGGCCTGGCGCGCCGCCGCAGCGCACAGCAGGAAAAGTTCGGCACTGAAGGCGGCGTAGGTCGGGGTCTGCTCGGCCCCGGCGCCATCGGCCAGGATCTGTTTGAGCACCTCAGCCAGGAGCGACTCGCGAGCTACCTCGGCCCCGAAAGCCAGACCGATCAGATATTCGCCAGCCAGTTCCGCGACGAGATGGTTGTTGGCGGACGAAAAACGGGAGGGAAACCGCGGCAGCCAATAGGCGCTTGCCGCCAGTATTTCACCGACTTTTTCTCGTGTCGCCGCGCCAAGCCGGTCGCCGACGAGGTCGAGCGTGACAATCAGGCTGATGGCTCGTAGCGCGACCTCGATGCCCGAGGCCCAGCCAACGCCCCGAAATGGTGGGTTGGCGAAATGCCAGCTCTCGATCGCCGCCTCGATGGCCGCACGGGATTGATCATCGCCGGTGAGAAGCAGATGGGCAGCCAGTGGCGGCAGTTGCTGCAGCCGGTTGATTTCCCAGACATATTTTACATCGCCACGGCCGGTGGCATGGCGAAAATCGATATCGAAAGTATGGGTCTTGGGGCCTGGCCAAAGCCGGCCGGTCACCGGATCAAGGCGCCAGAGCTCGGGTGGAAAGAGAGTATAGGGGTCTCGCTGTGGCCAGGTCTGCCCAAGTGCTGAAAACTGGCCCCGAAGAGTGTTTTGCGCAGCCGCCTCGATAGCTTGCCGCTGGGCTGGTGTCGCAGCGGCCGGCACAGCATTCCGCAATCCGTGCAGCACCGGGTGCAACTGCGGCGACGCATAGCGCTGCCAGCCGTTGTCGCGGCGGCGCGAAACGGTCCTCCGGCGCTGCTCGTCCAACCGATGCAATATCTCGGCCAACTCCATGCTGCGCAATCGGTTGAAATACCACCCGACCCTCATCCGCGCTCCGCCAAGATTTTGATCCTCATACACCATCCCGTCGAAAAAGCGTGTGGCGGCATCCTCTTTTCCGTTCCCGCGGTTAATATCTTCGGCCATGACGCGGAGTTTTGCGATGAGAATAGTTGTCTACGTCATAGCGTGCGCGCTTGGCATGGCTATGTCAGCCGAGGCGGCGCCGATCCCGCTTGAGCGCGGCGTCGGCGTCCATGAATGGCTCAACTGGTCGCCGGTGGAGAAAGATGGTTCCTACAAATGGCCGCCCTATCGCAGCGAGAAGGAATGGCTTGCGGGCGGCAGGCCGCTCACCGATTGGCCGGACGGCGACCAGTTTGGTCGCATTCGATCCATGGGCTTCGACTTTGTCCGGCTGAGTGTCGACCCTGGCCCTCTGCTTGCCAGCGAGGGCGCCAAACGACAACAGGCGCTGGACATGCTTGCCGCTGCGGTGCAGCGGGTCGTTTCAAGCGGGCTCAAGGTGGTTTTCGATCTGCATGGCGTCAGCCAGGTTCCGGCTTACAGCATGGAAATGATCTATGGCGGGGCCGACAGCGAGGGTGTTGCCCGCTATCGCAAAATGGTAGTGGCGGTGGCTGCCATGCTGATCAAAATTGGCGCCGACAAGGTCGCCCTCGAGCCCTATAACGAGCCCGCCTACTACCCTTGCGATTCAAGCGGCAGCGATGACTGGCAGCGGATCATGGCAGGCACGGTTCGCGATATTCGCGCCGTCAGCAGCGAACTCACCATCGTCGCGACCGGCGCCTGCGGCGGGAGCATCGCCGGACTGGTCAACCTGGCCCCCAACTTCGACGACCCTAACGTCTATTACAGCTTCCACATGTATGATCCGCACAGCTTCACGCACCAGCGGGCCGATGACAAGAACGCTTTCTCCTCCGGCCTTCCCTGGCCTGCCGACGCCAGCACGCCCGAAGTGGTCGCCGAAACCCTCAAGGCGCAGATGGACGCCGCCGGCTTGAGCCAGATCGAAGAGGTGATGAACATGGCCTCGGCGCGTGAAACGATCGCCCGATACTTTGAGCAGAATTGGGGGCAGAGCCAGCTCGAAGCGGGTTTCCGTCAGGCGGTCGACTGGGCTGAAGCCCATGGCATAGCGAGCCGACGCCTGTTCGTGGGCGAATTCGGCGTTATCTTGATGTCTGCGGATGGCCGCATGGGAGCTTTCGATGCTGATCGCCTGCGCTATCTCATGGCAGTGCGCAGAGAGGCGGAACGTTTCGCGATGCCGTGGTCGGCCTGGGAATTCTCCAATCCTTACGGAATGAGTGTTATCCAACCCAAGGGGCCTGCGATCCCGGACCGGGAGATGTTGCGGGCACTAGGCCTGCGATAACTCGTCATCGGGTCAGGATCGGTTCGAGCGGTCTGCCTGGTTGCTGGCGATCAATTGCGTGGAAACCCAAGGACTGTCGTCTCCAGTTGCAGCCGAGAGGGCCTGATCGAACCAAATCAGGCTCATTTTTAAAATCACTCCACCGAGCAGCTATTTAATATATTCGCTGTAGATTGGTGTCCTCGATCATACGCAAACAAGGGAAAGAGGGCCAAGGGAAAGAATGTGCGGAATTGCCGGCTGGATTGGGCGCAGGGTCGAGAAGCCACAAGATCGGGCCGTCGGGATGTCGAATGCCTTGCAGCATCGTGGTCCCGATGCCGAAGGCATCGAACTCTTGGACCTGAATACAGGCGAGGACCAGTTGGCATTGGTGCATCGCCGCCTGGCGATTATTGACTTAAACGCCGATTCAAATCAGCCGATGCAGACCGAGGACGGACGGCTCCGGATTATTTTCAACGGCGAAATATACAACTACATCGAGCTGCGTGAGGAGTTGATCGGTCTCGGTCACCGTTTTCGCACACGCTCCGACACGGAAGTGCTGCTCAGGGCTTATGACCAGTGGCGCCTGGCCATGTTCGACCGATTGAGCGGGATGTTCGCTTTTGCGCTATGGGACGCTCAACGGCGCGAATTGATCCTCGCTCGCGACCCCTTTGGAAAAAAACCCCTTTACCTCATGCAAGGCAGAAATTTGCTGTCGTTTGCCTCGGAGATCAGCGCGTTGTTGTCTGCGCAGCCGGATGGCCAGCAGCTCGATCTGGATGGAGTGCGCGAGTATCTGACCTGGCGTTACGTGCCTGGACCGCGGACGCTTTTCAAACAGATCCGTAAGCTCAACCCGGGAAGCTACGCTGTGTGGTCGCAAGGGGAAGTAACGGAAACGCGCTATTATGCGCCCCCGGATCAGACCGATCTGACAGCGGATATCGATCCAGGAACCGCCAAGCGACGATTTCTGGAATTGCTCGACCGTTCTGTCGAGATCAGGATGCGCAGTGATGCGCGGTTTGGCGCCTTTCTATCCGGGGGGCTCGACTCGTCGGCAATCGTTGCCCTGATGACCAGGCACAGCGACAACCCGATTCGTACGTTTTCGGTCGGTTTCAGCGAACAGGCTTACAGCGAGCTTCCATTCGCCCGGCGCGTCGCCGATCATTTCAAGACCGATCATTGCGAAATCGTCATCCAGGCGGATGACCTGATGAATCATCTGCCTAAGATGGTCCGCCATCGGGGGGCACCTGTTTCACAAAGTACGGACATTCCAATTTACCTGATGTCGGTTCGAGCCTCGCGGGACGTCAAGATGGTGCTTACGGGCGAAGGGGCGGACGAGATTCTCGGCGGCTACCCCAAACATCGCGCAGAGTCTCTGGCGGGTGTCTACCGGTCACTTGTTCCAGCGTCGCTTCACAACAATCTCCTCGCCCCTTTGATGCGCGCATTGCCCGGCGCATCGGCCAAGTTCGACATATTTGCCCGAAGCGCGGGTGAACGGGACTTTGCAACCCGGATGATCTCCTGGTTTGGAGCCATGACGGCGCGGGAACGCGATTCGCTCCTCGGTGGGTTGGCCACTTGCGGCCATGACCGCAACGATTTCCCGTTCTCTTCGAGTGTGACGGAATCCCATCTGCGCCGTGTGTTGTTTTTTGATCAGACATCGTGGTTGCCCGACAACCTCTTGGAACGGGGCGACCGGATGATGATGGCCGGTTCAATCGAGGGGCGAATGCCATTCCTTGATCGCGATCTGGTTTCCTTCGTCAGCCAGCTGCCCGATCGTTACAGGCTCGGCCTCCTGGGCAGCAAACAGATCCTGCGCGACGGCATGGCCGGCATGGTTCCCGACGAGGCCCTCAACCGGCCAAAGATCGGCTTCAAGGTGCCCGTCGCCGAATGGTTCCGCGGGTCGATGAGCGATTATGTACGAGACCATCTGTGTTCGTCCCATTCGGTCATCCGTAGCTATTTGAGCGCCAAGAAGCTGGACCAGATTGTCACGGAGCACGCCGAGCGCGCCGCGGACCACGAAAAACTGATATGGGCGCTTTTGAACCTGGAGATATTCCACCGCGAATTCGCGCTTGGCCCGCCGCAGTGACGACAATGAAGGACAGCGTCAGCGCTTGACCGATCGCGCCTCGGACGCGACCGATCTCCAGACAACGCAGATCGCGTCGACAAACGGTGCAAGCTCAAGCCTTTCCCGGTGCACCGCCATGGCGGCGGCGCCAAGCCGCGCGCGCAGCGCCGTATCCTCGACCAGCCGAGTTAACGCCTCGGTCAACGCCGCCACATCGCCGGGCGGCACCAACAGACCGGATTGTTCGTGGGTGATGATGTCCTCGACCGCGCCAACCGGGGTGGCCACGACAGCCAGGCCGGCAGCCATGCCTTCGATCACCGACATTGGCAGATTTTCGGCGAACGAGGGGAGCACCAGAATATCGGCCGAAGCGATCAGTGATGCGACCTCGTCAGGTCCCACCCAGCCCGGAAAAGCAATACGGTCGGCAATCCCTAGAGCGACCGACCTCGCTCGTGCCGGCTCGACCTCACCATCGCCGGCGATCGTGGCACGCCAACCCCTGAGATGTTTCATCCGCTCCAGCGCCTCGCCCAACTGCGGCACGCCCTTTCGCTCGCCGATGCGGCCGAGGAACAGGATGTGCACGTGATCGCCTCCGCCGACATGCGCCAGGGAAGGAACTGCCGTGGCGTTGGGAACGATGACAATATTGCCGCCGTTCGCCGGTGCCCGGCTGGCGACGAAATCGCGCCAAAGCCCCCCGAGGACAATCACCCGGCCGGCATGCTCGAACAGAGCCCTGATACGGCGGCTCATGAAACTATGATCATCTTTCCAGAATGTCTGATACTGCGCCCCATGCAGATGAAGGACATATGGTATGGACAACAGCCTGGCGCAGGCGGCGATCATCATCTTGCGATAGGTGCTGCCGGAGACCGATATATTGATGTGAATGACGTCGGCGCGTCTGTCGAGGCGGGCCGCAAGCATCCGCGCGCAAAAACCAAGCATGTAGAAGATCGAAAGCCCGACATGTCCCGGGCCACGGCTGGAAAGAAAGCGCAGATCGATGTCGGCGATCTCTTGCCGTTCGAACTCCTGCTTCAGCGCCCCCATGATCCGGTCGATGCCGCCTTGTCCCGAAACGCCCGAGGGCGTTGCGACCAGGACATGTATTTTTCTATTGTGGGCGAGACGCTGCAACATGACACCATTTGGATTGCGGATGCCGGGTGACCGTAAAGCAAAGGTTCCAAAAAAGGTTTACGACAAATCTTTTGGTTCAAACTGTATCCGTTCACCCTTTGCCGTCATCATGCTGGAATTCCCGTCGGTCAACGATTAATCGACGGCAAATTTTCCGGGAACAACCCTTTGCTGCTCCGTTCCACACTCATCTATGGCCCAGCTATTCTGCTGACGCGGGTTTCCGCTCTGCTCCTGCTGGTCGTCATGACGCGGCTGATCGACCAGACCGAGTATGGCCTGCTGACCCTGGTGGTCACCGTGGGCGAAATGACGGATGTTGCCGTTACCAACTGGCTGCGCATTGCCTTGCTGCGGCTTGGCGGAAAAGGCGACGTCAGCCGTGGCAGCCTGATGCTTGCCGGACAGGTATTGCTTGTCACCACGGTGCTGGCCCTGATCATATCCGTGATCGCCTCGGCGGTGATCGTGCCGGAGCGCTGGATCGAATTTGCAATCGCCGTCTGCAGCTATCTGATTGCCGGCTCCATCAGCCGGTTCGCGTTGACGGTGCTGCAAATGCAGCAGCGTCATTCCCTCTATTCGATGCTTGAATATCTGCGCGGCCTGCTGCAACTCGCCTTGCCGATCGCCGCCATCCTTATCTTCCAACGCTCGTTTCTGACGGTATCGCTCGGCTCGAGCCTCGCCGTGCTGATTGCCGGCATCGTGGCGTGCGTGGTGGCATCCGGGCGCGTTATTGGCGGCCCGCCGCGCTTCACCCACAAGGAGTTTTTTGCCCTCGGCGTGCCCCTCGTCATCATGGCGCTGGTCGGTTTCGGTCTCAACAGCGCTGAACGCGTCTTCCTCAAGCTCTACTACGATGCCGGCGCGGTGGCTGTCTTCGCAGCCGCCTACGCATTGGCTCGGCAGCCGATTGATATGGTCGCCAACGCAATCAACATGGGCGCATTTCCAGAAGTGGTCAGCCGCTTCGACGAAGAGGGATCCGAGGCGTCCGGGCGGTTGTTGTCGCAACTCATGGCCTTGATGATACGCCTTTGCCTGCCGGTCGCAGCAATGCTTATCGCGCTCAGCGGCGACATCACGCGACTCCTGCTGCCCGCGGAATATCATGGTCGCTTCGGTCTGCTGTTTCCGATCATCGCCTTCAGCGTTCTTTGTGCCAATCTCACAAGCTTCGTTTATGGCGTCGTGGTGCACGCACATAAGCGGCCGTGGTTGCTGATCATCGCCAATTCCTTCGGCTCGGTGGCAACGATTTCACTGTCTTTTATGTTGATTCCCACCATGGCGGAGGTTGGCGCGGCGTTGGCGTTGGCGGGCGGATCGCTGGCAGGTCTTGCAGCCTGCATCGTCATCGCCGAGAGGCTCACGCCGGTGCCGGTTCCCTGGCGCGACATCGCTGTCTCGGCCATCATTTCTATCTGCACCGGACTGGCCGCCAGCCTTGCCAGCACTGCGCTGGGCAATATGCCGGCGATCTTTCCGCTCGCGGCGGGCGGTGTCGCCGGCGCTGCGGCTTTCCTGGGACTGACCTGGTTGTTTCACCCCGCGGCCGTGACGCAGTTCATCGGCAAGCTAAGGGCACGGCTCCGGATCGCATAAATCCCGCGCAATGAGGCATGCTTGTCTGAAAGTCGCGAGCCTACGGATTGACGTTTCGGCGTCCCCGGCGAGACCAGAACTCACGCCACAGCAGCAGTGCATAGGCGGTGTTGGTATCGTAGTAGCGGCGCCACAAGCGTCGCGGCTCCTGCGCCACGCGAAACAGCCACTCCAGGCCCGCCGCCTGAACCAGTTTCGGTGCCCGGGCGACCTTTCCACCATAGACGTCGAAGCTGCCGCCCACGCCCATGACGAAACTCGGAGCGAGTACGTCGCGATAGCGCTTGAGAAAGCGCTCCTTGCTCGGCGTCGGCATCGCCACAAACAGGCAGTCGGCACCTGAAGCGTTGATGGCCTCGACGATCGCGGCCTCTTCCTCCGCCTTGAAATACCCATTGCGCCGGCCGGCAATGGCCAGGCTCGGATGATCTCTGGCAAGTCGGCTTTCAACTGCGTCGAGAATGTGCTGTTCAGCGCCCAAAAGGTAGGGGCGATAGCCACGCTTGGCGCACAGCGCAAGCAGGTTGATCATGACGTCGACGCCGGTCACACGCTCCGGCAACTCGACGCCGCAGAGCCGCGCGCCCCAAAGCACGCCTTTGCCGTCGACATTGACCATATCCGCCCCGACGACATCCTCGCGCAGTTCGGCATTCTTGCGCATGTTCACAAGCTTGGCGACGTTCACGACAACATGATGAAGCGGTCGCCGCGTCGCCATCGCCTCGTCTGCGATGGCCAGCGTCTCGGCCATGGTCAGCGCATGGATGGTCGCACCGAGAAACTCGCGGCGGCGTGATGCCAATAGGGAGTGTTGCGCCCATGCCGGGTCATGCGAGTTCATGCCGCTTCTCCGGTGCGAGCGAGAGACTGCGAGCGTTCCATTTCGGATTTCTTGCCTTCGATGCGGGCGTCGGGCTTGCGCGCCTTGCGCCAGGTCCACAGGCCCCGTGTGTCGACGAGCTTCTTGTCCTTGAGCGCTTCGGGATCGATCAGATTGAATTGTCGATGGTCGACCAGCAGGACGACGATATCGGATTGGTCAATAGCGGAAAGTGCATCGGTGAACATGACGCCGCTGCCCTCGAGCTCGTGTGGCAACTGACGCGCATTGGGCTCGGCAGCGACGATCTTGATATTGGGAATCTTGGACAGAAGCTTAACAACCTCGACAGCCGGGCTCTCGCGCATATCGTCGATATTGGGTTTGAAGCTGAGGCCAAGACAGGCGATCGTCTGCTTGCGGGTCGGGTCGAGCAATGCCTCGATGTCCCTGACCACCGACAAGGGTCGCTCGGAATTGATGCGCCGTGCCGAACTGATCAGCCGCGTATTGTTCGGTGCGGCGTCGATGATAAAATACGGATCGATCGCAATGCAGTGGCCGCCCACGCCCGGGCTCGGCTGCAGGATGTTCACGCGAGGATGCCGGTTGGCGAGATCGATTACCTCCCAGACGTTGAGCGACAGATCCTGGCACACCGCCGCAAGCTCATTGGCGAAGGCGATATTGACATCGCGGAACGCATTTTCGGTCAGCTTAACCAGTTCCGCGCTTTCGGCCTGGGTTATGAACAGGTCGCCGGCGACGAAGCTTGAATAGAGTGCCGCTGTCCGCTCCGAAGACTTTCGGGACAGCCCGCCGATCGAGCGATCATTGTTGATCAGTTCGGTCAGCACCTTTCCCGGCAGCACGCGCTCGGGAGAGTAGGCGACCAGGACGTCAGCTTCCTCGCCATGTGCGACGGGAAATTTGAGATCGGGTCGCAGTTCCGCGAGCAGCGCTGTCATGACACGCGTCGTACCGACCGGCGATGTTGATTCCAGCACCACCAGGTCGTCCCGTTTTAGCACCGGAGCGATGCTTCGCGCTGCCGCAAGCACGTAGCTGACATCCGGCTTGCGGTCCGGGGTGATCGGAGTTGGAACGGCGATAATATAGGCATCGGCCGGCTGAGGCGTACTGAATGCCTTGAGCTTGCCATTGGCGACGACTTTCTGGATCAAACCATCCAGGTCCGGTTCGATGATGTGGATTTCGCCGCGGTTGACCTTCGCGACCACCGCCTCGTTGATATCGACACCGATGACATCGAGTCCGCGGCTGGCAAAAATGGCACAGGTCGGCAGGCCGATATAGCCCATGCCGATAACGGAAACGGTTTTGATTTCAGCCATGATTCAGCAATTCCTCAACGATCCGGCTCGCAGCTTGGCCATTGCCGTATGGATTGTGCCTCTCCGCCATGCCGCGATAGACGCTCTCATCATCGAGCAGGCTATTGGCATTGGCCAGAATTTTTTCGATATCGGTGCCGACCAGCCGGGCAGTACCAGCGGCGATCCCTTCGGGTCGCTCCGTGTTTTCCCGCATCACCAGCACCGGCTTGCCGAGTGAAGGCGCCTCTTCCTGCACGCCGCCGCTGTCGGTCAACACCAGGTAGCTCTGTTTCTGCAGGTACAGGAACGGCAAATAGTCCTGCGGGTCGATCAGGTGGATGTTCGGCACCGTCCCGATTTCGGCCTCGACCACGGAGCGCACATTCGGGTTGGGATGGACCGGGTAGATGATCTGCACATCCCTGCGCGCCGACAATGCCTTCAGCGCGGTGCAGATTCTCTGGATGCCGCCATCGAAATTCTCACGGCGATGACCGGTGACGAGTATCATTTTCTTGGTCGGATCGATGAAGGGGAAACGAGCGGCGAGCTTGGCGTTCATCAGCTTGTCGGCATCGATCTCGCTGGAGAAATGCAGCAGCGTGTCGATCACGGTATTGCCGGTTACGAAGATGGTGTTCGCAGCCTTTCCTTCGGCGATGAGATTGTCGCGCGCCTCGGTGGTCGGCGCAAAATGCCAGGTGGCGATGTTGCCGGCAATCTTGCGGTTCAGTTCCTCCGGAAAGGGAGAGTTGATGTTGTGGCTGCGCAATCCCGCCTCGATATGGGCAACCGGAATCCGCTTGTAGAAGGCAGCTAGAGCCGCGGTCATCGCGGTGGTTGTGTCGCCCTGGACGACGACGATGTCCGGCTTCGCCTTCTCCAGCACCCCCGCCATTCCGAGGAGCACGCGCGAGGTCACGTCGAACAACGTCTGACCTGGCTGCATGATGTTGAGATCGTAGTGCACCGGCAGGCCCGTTAGTTCAATGACCTGATTGACCATCTCGCGATGCTGGCCCGTCACACATATTTCCGTGGTGAAGCCTGGATGGGCGAGCGCGGCCCGCGCCACCGGAAAACATTTGAGCGCCTCCGGCCTCGTGCCGAACACGATCAGCAGTTTTCGCCTTGAGGGCAAGTTCGGATGTGAAACGGCGTTCATGGTTGACCCTGGTCACCGAAAGCGTGGGCGCCCGGCTGACATGTGCTTTCAGCCTAACAATAGCGCCCTGAACCGCCTTCGTATTCAAAAAAATTAACGTATGATTAACGCTAGAGTCCGCAGCCCCCCTTGGGCAACCCTTGCCAGGAACTGTGGGGAAAGATACCAGAGCAAAGCCATTTTTTGCTTTAACGAGAATAACTTGGGTTGACTAATATTTTAATCATCGGCCACGCCGTCGCATCCCGGCGCTGGGAAAATGAGCTTTTCATGCGGTTGGGTGCGGCAGGTTATGAGGTCTCGAGTTGCCACGCGCCGGCGCCGGCGCCAACCGCTCGGGGGCTGGACACTGTCTTGGCGATCGAGAGCCGGCGTTTCGGTCCCTCGCTGGCGGGCCAGTCCGAGCCGTTGCCGCCCATCGATCGCGGCCCTCCGGACCTCGTCATAGATCTCACTGCCAGGGCAACGGGGCAAGACGCGCCAGTCCTGAGGCTCGAATTTTGCGGTCGCAACAGCTTTCCAGCCGGCGTTGCCGCAATGTTGGCGAGCGGACAATTGCCTGAACTTGGCGCTCGCCTCGATGGCGTTGTCGTGGCCCAGGCTAGACCGATGCTGGCAGACAGGCTCTGGCTATCTCGAAGCTGCAACGATCTGCTCGCCGGCGCCATGTCGCTGATCATGCAAACCGTCGCCCGCTTCTTTGCGGGCAAGCTTGTGCCGGTAAGCGACAACCCGGTGCCGATCCTGAAGAACGACAGTTTTGTTCGACACTATGTGCCCTTTTTTGGCAGGGCTTTGATCGATCGCGCCGTGCAAAAAATCAGGCGGGGACGACGCCCCTTCTATTGGCAGGTTGCCTATCGGGTGATCGACGGACCAGGCATCGCCGAAACCGGGCAACTCGACGGCAAACCGTTCACAGTCCTGCCGGACGATGGCCAACGCTTCTATGCCGACCCGTTCGTCTTCGAGGCCGACCGCCGCCATCATCTGTTTGTCGAGGAATTCCCCTACGCGACGAGTCGCGGCGTGATTTCCGTCGCCGAGCTCGGTGACGATGGCACTTTCGGTGTTCCAAGTGTTGTATTGGAGGAAGCGCACCACCTGTCGTATCCGCAGGTGTTCGCACACGATGGCGAGATTTTCATGATCCCCGAAAGTGGTTCGGCTCGCGAACTTGTGCTCTATCGCGCGGCGCAGTTTCCCGACCGCTGGGTCCGCGACACGGTGCTGATGACGGACAGGGATTTCAACGACGCGACGCTGCTCGAATCCGACGGTCGCTTCTGGCTGGTTGGAACGGAGCGGTTCGGCTACGGCAGCGCGTCGGACACGATGGCGGTCTATTGCGCGCCCTCGCTGCGCGGGCCATGGGTCGCCCATCCGCTCAATCCCATTGCCGTCGATCATTCGGCCACCCGGCCGGGCGGCGCCTTTATCCGCCAGGACGATGCCCTGGTGCTGCCGGTGCAGAACGGATCGAGGGCCTATGGCGGTGGTCTGGGGCTGATGCAGCTTGAGCGACTCGACGCGTCCGATGTCCGCTTCGCCTCGCCCCGGCCGATCGGCGCGGGTCCGGCATGGGCACGCACGGGCATTCATACGCTTAACCGCGCCGGCAATGTCGAGGTCGTGGACAGCGCGGGCTGACTGAAGCGCTGAAAGCCGTGACCGTCCCGTTGCGTGGCCTGCTTATTTGTTCTCCGTGGCAATATGAGGAAGCGGTGTGTTTCTCGTCTTCCTTTTGCCGTTCAGGGTCTGAAGAATCGGCTTCTCGATCATCTCGTAAATCACCAGACTGACGAGGCAGGCTGCCACGATGCTGACCACCGACACCAACAATACCGTTGTCGGATGCTCGTATCCGACGGTGCGTCTGGCCAGGTACGCCACAGCGCCGATCACGAAGATATGCGACAGATAAAGCGCGTAGGAAGCGTCGCCCAACTGCTCGAGAAGGCTCCAGTGCTTGAGTTTCGGCTCCAGAATGAGGCTGAGATGAAGTAGGCCCGCCGCCCACATTGCTTGTCCCGCGAAGCTGACCTGACCCAAGAGCGGCGTACCGTCATCGACGAATGAAAGCACCCCGCCCGCAGCGGTCATTACGCCGAATATCCAAGCATGGCGTATGTCGGAAGTGAAATCACCGTCCAAATAGCGCCGCCCTATCCACATACCGATGACGAATGCCACCGGAGAAGGGTTGAGATAGAACTGGATAACAGGGTTGGTGGGAGCCAGCCACAGCCCGGCTATCCACATCGCAATGAAAAAGACCGTCAGCACAAATACGCGCGAGGTCACGGACAGGAATGCGAACACCGCAAAAGCGATATAGAAAAATACCTCGTAATTGAGCGTCCAGCCGAGTGAGAGTATTGGACTGGCGCTATCCCGTCCAGGCGCTTCGTGAACAATGAAGAGGAGCGACTGAAGATAGTGGGGCCACGTAAAGACGGTCTTCTGGAAGAGACTTGGCGCGAGCGCCGCCAGAACCGCGGCGAGGCTGGTGAAAAGCCAGTAAAGGGGGATGATCCGGATTGCTCGGCGTTTCAGGAAGGTGGCAGCGGAAAACGGACCATCTCCCGTAATATGGACCATTATGAAACCGCTGATGACAAAGAACAGAACGACGCCCAGCCGGCCCGCCGTCACAATAATCAGATTGTCCACGCCAATCTGATAGGAAAAGGCGTGTGCGAACAGAACCAGCAAGGCGGCGCAGGCGCGAAGATACTGAATCGAATAGAACTTCTTCACCTTGATCTCCTGCGCTTTGCCGGCGCCTGATGCCATTGTGCCGTCCACAGGCAGCGCGTCGGGCGCCGTGCAAAGCATCGCCATCAATACGACCGGCCAATTAAGTGTGGGTTACCGACTTCATGAAATAGCCCATGCCGGGCATCGCCACTGTTAAGATCGGGTTATCCATATTCCTTTACGTTCTTGCAGGAAAATGTACCCGGGGGTGCGTTCGTCCCCTGCCATCTCAATCGCAAGCCGCAACGCTGGTCAGATAATCGTGAGTGTCACCCCCACAGAGCAACAGTTCGTGACCGCGCAGGCCAGCCGCCAAGACGCCCTCACACTCCTGTTCTTTCTCCTCGCGGCCTTCGCTTTCCTGCTCCGCTCGACCATCTCTCCGCAATTGATGAATATGGTGATGTCCTATTCGACGGAGGGGGGGTCGTTTCCCGAAAAGCTGCATATCGGGACCTATGCCATCTTTCTGCTGCTTGTCGTCATCGCCACGACCCGGCCAATTCGGCTCGAAGGCGATGAAGTCAGGCTGTTCAAGGCGACATTGTTATATTCGCTGCTGCTGTTGTGGCTGGTGCCTTATCTCTTCGTGATAGGCCGTGCCGGCTCGGCCGGCTTCATAATCGATTCCTATCTGGTCTCTTGTGCCGCGGCGATGATCATGCTTGCCCTGGGTGACCATGTGCGCAGGGCGCTTGGCAATGTCATCGTCGGTATGATTGTCCTCAGCGCCATCATCGGAACGATCGAGGCCGTCACCCAGCATCGATTCCTGCCCTATCCCCTCGTTGAGCTGGACTTTCGGCCGATCGGACTGTCGGCCCATCCGCTGGCGCTGGGCGCGCTTTGCACCACCGCCATAGGTTTCGTTGCATTGACGCGGTGGCGTATCTGGGTGTGCGCGCTTTGCATCTTCATTCTCTTCATCGGCACGGCCGCTTCGGGCGCGCGCACCGCCCTGCTGCTCGCTTGCGGCGAGATCCTGTTCCTGCTCGTGTTCCTGCCTTGGCCGGACTTGTCACCCAGACATCAACGCCAGGCCAAACTCCTGGTGCTGATGCTGACGCTGGCCGGTGGCGCCATACTGATTGCGATACTCTTTTCGGCGGGGCTGCTGAACCGCTTCAGCAACACGCTCTTTGATCAAAATTACGACGCGCGCGTCAAGATCTACGATGTATTCAAGTTCGTTGAATGGAGGGACATCCTGCTTGGCATGAATCCCAACGAGTTGTTGAAGATCGTCAACGAAAAGCTCAACCTCCCCTTCATCGAAAGCACGCCGGTCGTTCTTACGCTTTTGTTCGGCCTGCCGATCGCCCTGCTCTTCGCGTTTGCTTTCTTCCGGTTCCTTTTCAAGCTCCTGCGCAATACGCCTCGGGCCGCCCATATCGCAGCGGCCGCGTCCATTCTCGCGGCATTGTCAAACAATGCCCTCTCTTCGAAGGCGCCGGATATCATGCTGCTCGTCATCTTGTTGCTCGCTTATCGAAAGCCGGATGGGCGCCAAACCGGCACGCCCGTTCAAGGCCAACCAGCATCAACAGCGACATGACGCCAAAGCCCGTCCTTGTGGGTGCCCTCGCGACGACCTCTTGCATTTCCATTTGAAACGCCTGCACGCTTTGCCAGGCTACGACGGGCGTGGCAGAATACCGACCAAGGGTGGATAGATCGCTGTTCCAGAACGCGCCTGACACGCCTGGAAAATGAAATATTAACGATGTTTCCGTAAAGCAGGCTGTGCGTATTGAATATTAAAGGGTTAGCATGATGTCCGCCGCTTCCGGTCCTCCTCCAACCGCGGCCGCCGCCGGCATTAGCCCCTATGAACGGATCGAAAATGCGCGGCGCGCCAGCAGGCCAAAGCCGCAACAAACCGCGCCGATCATGGCACATGCGGCGGCACCCGCTGTAACGTCGGCCCCTGTGTCGCCTGCACCCGTGGCGCCGCCTGTAGCCGAGCCCGTCACGACGGTGACGCTCAACAAGATCGGAACCTTTCTCGAACTCGATTTCGGGCGTCTGTTTGTCTGGCTGCGCGCCGGCCTCGCTCTGGTATGCCTGCTGGCAATCGTCGGCGGGATCATCGGCGGTGCCTACGCTCTGCTGAGCAAGCAGCGCTACACCGTGACCACGGACATCCTCATCAATCCCGCCAATCTTCAGGTTGTTCCGAATGATCTTTACCCGCAATCGGCCCAGGTCGATGGACAGCTGCTCAGCGCGCGCAGCAAAGAGCGCATCTTGACCTCGGGCAGCGTGCTTTCACGTGTTGTAGACGATCTTGACCTGGCCAGTGACCCGGAGTTCTTCGACGCGGACCGTAGCCGCACAGGGACGGACGGCGCCAAACCCGATCCGAAGCTTACCGCCCTGAAGAACCTGGCGGAACGGGTTAGCAGCATCGCGGATGAAAAGTCGTTTGTCACGACCTTGATGGTATCGGCGGAAACCCCCGCTAAGGCGATCCTGATTTCGCAGGATATCGTCAAGACTTTCCAGGAAGAGCTGGCCAGCGCCGAGGCTTCCGGCGCCAGCCGTGCCGCGGCCGCGCTGGACGGGCGGCTGGGCCAGCTCAAGAGCGATGTGCAGGCGGCTGAAGAGAAGGTCGAGGCCTATAGGCGCAGCCACAATCTGGCCACCAGCAATGGGCAGCTTGTTTCCTCGCAAACCATGACCCAGCTCAACGGCCAGATCGTGGAGACGCAATCGCGCGTCATCGCCGCGCAGGCAAGTTACGACGCCCTGCTTGCCGCCGGCGCAAACGGCACCAATTCCGGTCCCGCCACGTCGGAAGCGCTTGTGGCGCTGCGCGCAACGGCCAATGGCCTGCGCCAGCAGATCGATTCGCAGTCGATGACCTTTGGCCCCCGTCATCCGTCGATCGTCAGGCTGAAGACGGAGTACAACACGGTCAGCGCGCAACTCAGCGCCGAATACGCGCGCACCCTGCGCCTGGCGAAGGTCAATCTCGATGCCGCCAAAACCTCGTCGGCCTCCCTCAATGCCAAGATGAATGACTTGAAGGGCAACGTGTTCTCGGATAGCGATTCCGAGGTCGCCTTGCGTGAGCTTGAACGTGACGCCGCGTCGAAGACGGCTATCTATGAGAGCTTCCTGTCGCGCGCACGCCAGATAACCGAGCGCGAACAGATCGACAGCACCAATGTGCAGGTAATTTCAACCGCAGTGCCGCCAAAGGGCCGTTCATGGCCCCCGCGCACCGTCGTGATGATCGGCCTGGGGGCCATTGGCGGCATCATCCTTGGCATGTTGCTCGCCATTACCCTGGGTATCGTGCGCGACATGCGTCTTCCGCCGAACCGCCCGGACGTCATTGCCAGCCGCGCCTGAAATGGCGAAGCGGATTGTCTTTCACATTGCCAGCCTCAGGGGCGGCGGCGCCGAGCGCGTGTTCGTCCTGATGGCGAACGAACTGGCATCGCGCGGCCACAACGTCACGCTTTTTACCTGGAACGCGCAGGGGCCCAATGCCGCCCTGCTTTCGCCTGCCGTGCATCTGGTCGATTTCGGCCTCCCCATTCGCGGCGAGGGTTATGGCAAGTGGGCGACATTGAAAGGCATCGTGCGAAGCGCGGGCCTGCTTGGCCGCGTTTCTCCCGACGCGATCTACAGCGCCCCGGAATTCGCCAATCTGGTCGTGGCGCTGGCGCTTTGCCTCGCGCGAAGCAAGGCGCGGTTCTTCCCGAGTTTCCACGCCGCCGCCTCACTGCCTTCCGGCACCCTTGGCGCGAAAATGGCGGTCTGGCTTTCGGCCCTGGTTGCGGCCCGTGCCGACAGGGCCATCGCGGTTTCTGAGGGCGTCGGCGGCGATCTTGTGGCCCGAGGCTTCCCGAAATCCAAGGTCGTGGTCATCAACAACCCGCTGCCGCCGGCTGCGGCATCCCAGCAACGCTCCTACGCCTGGCAGGCAGAGCTCGCGGCGCTGGGCGACGGCCCCGTCATCATCACCGCCGGACGCCTGGTGCCGGTTAAGGATCATTGGACGTTGCTGCGGGCCTTCGCTGTGCTGCGCGCCGGCCGCCGGGCTCGGCTTGTCATCTTCGGCGAGGGTCCGCTGGCCGACGAGCTGCGCGCCTATGCCGAAGAATCCGGTATCGGCGCAGACGTTCTGTTTGCGGGCTATGTCAATGATCTGGCGGCCTGCTACGCCGTAGCTGACTTGTTCGTCCTATCATCGACCAGCGAGGGCTTCGGCAATGTTCTGGTCGAGGCCATGGCAGCGGGGATTCCGGTGGTCTCCACGGACGCGCCGCACGGCCCGCGCGAAATACTTGATGACGGCCGCGTCGGCGCCCTGGTGCCGGTCGGCGATGCCGGGGCTCTGGCAGTGGCGATGGCCGGAATGCTCGACCAGCCGACAACCGCCGCGATCCTGAAAAGCAGGGCGGCGGATTTCGAAATTGAAAAGATCGGAGACCGGTACGAGGCGTTGCTCTGAATTAGCGCATGGATCGGCTTGCGGCAGCACAGGAATTCGCCATTGATGGGACAGGACGCCGCCAACATAGGCCGGTTACTCCCAATCCAATCATGATCTTTAACATCAATTTACCCGGAGTTGGTAACAACAGGGAACCCGCGTTTTATCCTCAGGATAGGGATTTTCCTTGCCGCAGCATCACAGCCTTCCTGCCGGCCGTGCAAACGATCGCAATTGGCCGCGATTGCACCGCTTCATGCGGGTTGAGCTGGAACTCGCGCCTGACGTCCTGGTGCCGCGAGCCGAAACGGAACTGCTTGGCCGGACGGCCGCGGCCATTCTTGGCGAACAGGCGCACGAAACGATCCTGATCGACATGTGCTGCGGCAGCGGCAATCTTGCCGTGGGCATCGTCAGCGAATGTCCTCGGGCTCGGGCATGGGCGGCGGACCTGACCGACAGCACGGTTTCGCTTGCCCGCCGTAATGTTGTGCGCCTCGCCCTGCAGGACAGGATCAAGGTCCGGCAAGGCGACCTATTTGCCGCGATCGAGGGTGACGGCCTCCACGGCGCTGCCGACATGGTTTTGTGCAACCCGCCCTATATTTCCTCATCCCGTCTCGATAGCGAAAGCGCGCATCTGTTGGAGAACGAACCTCGGGAAGCTTTCGACGGCGGCCCTTACGGTATTTCGATCCTCCAAAGGCTGGTCCGGGATGCCGCAGCTTTCCTCAAGCCAGGCGGATGGCTGCAATTTGAGTTCGGCGAAGGTCAAGATCGGCAGATAGCAACCCTTTTATCGAGAACGAAATCCTACGAAACCCCAACCTTTGCCGTGACGGCCGACGGCCAGCCCCGTGTCGCCATGGCGCGCAAACATGGTGGCCGGGTTCCCGGAACCGGGAGCCCGGCGTGAGCGTCGTCCGCGCCCTCGATCAGGCCGACCTTGCGGCCGTCGCGGGCATGTTTCAACGCATGCTGCGCAAGAAGCGGGGGCCAGCGCCGGCCTCCCTCGTCGATTACATGAGGCGGTTTTATCTGGAGGCACCCGACTGGGGCAGCGGGCTCCGTTCGCTTGTCCATGTCAATGACGCCGGCCAGGTTTCCGGGTTCGTCGGCGTTCATGCGCTGCCAATGAAATTCAACGGCCGGCAGCTCTACGCTGCCATCTGCAGCTCGCTGATGGTCGAGGATCACGAGACCGATCCGATGGCCGGTGCCCGCCTGTTGAAGGCCTTCCTCGATGGTCCGCAGGACATCTCCTTCAGCGAAACCGCCAATGATACGTCCGTGAAACTGTGGACGCGGCTTCGCGGCGTTGTGCTGCCGCAATACAGCCTTGACTGGGTTCGCGTGATGCGGCCGGCGACCTTCATGCTCAGCCTTTTTGCCAGTCACATGAAGCTTGCCTGGATGTTAAACCCGCTCGCCCGGATGGTCGACCGGCTCTACCTTCGCAAAATGGAGGGCGGTCAACGACGCTGGACCGGCGTCGTCGCCAACGCATCGAGCCGGGGGGCATTTCGGACCTCCGAGATCGACAGCGGCAGCTTTGCGGGGCTGCTGGAGCCGCTTTGCGCCCAGTTTCCGCTACGTCCGCAGTGGGCGGAAGGTCAGCTCAACCATATTCTGGGCGATGCGGCGCAAAAGCCGGATTTCGGAGAGCTTGTCTGCGTGTCGGTGGCATCGCCGAACGGCGCCAATGTCGGCGCTTTCGCCTACTACGCTCGACCGGACGGGATCGGCCGCGTGCTGCAGGTCCTCGCTCTTCCCGGCCAGGCCGGGCCGGTGATCGATTGCCTGGTCGAGCATGCCGCCCGGCGCGGTGTCTCCGGCTTGCGCGGCCGCGTCCAGCCCGCACTTCTGGAGGCCATGCTTGTAAGACGCATAGCCTTCATACCGGTCGCCTCGACCGTCGTGCATTCACGCGATCCCGAGCTTCTGGATGCCATGAAGAACGCGCAGGTCTTTCTGAACGGGCTTGCGGGCGAGCAGTGGAGCCAGTTGATCGGCGGCCGCTTCACCTGAAGCGTTCCGCCTAGAGCAATTCCAGGAAAAAGGTGCGCGGTCCATCCGGAATCGCGTAAAACAAGAGCTTAGAGCGCCTCGCATGAAATCGGGTTCATGCGATGCGCTCTAGGTTTTTCTTTGATGCATGTCGTATCGCAAACCGGATCACTTTTGCTCGATATGCATCAGGTCAGGAGCCGACTTCGTCCACGCCGTCAACGAGCTGCGGGCGCAGGTGCAGATAGCGCGTTGCCTTTCGCTTGGCGGCGATGTCGGCCCAGACGCGTTCGATCTGTGAGGCGGCCAATCCCGCCGCTTGCCCTACCACCTCGGCGGACACGCCGTTGTTGAGGCCGTAGAGACACAGATCCATCCGATCGTAAGGCAGGGAGAAGTAGAATTCTTCCTGCGTCTGCGCCAGCGAGTAGGTGTCGGTGGTCGGCGGCCGGTTGCGGACCTCTTCCGGAATGCCGAGATAGGCGGCTAGCGCATAGACCTGCGTCTTGTAGAGATGCGCGATCGGCTTAACGTCGGCGGCGCCGTCGCCGTTCTTGACGAAGAACCCCTGGTCGTATTCCAGCCGGTTCGGTGTGCCGAGCACGGCGAAGTTCAGCCGGTCGGCATGATAATATTCGAGCTGCTTGCGGGTGCGCTGCTTCATGTTGGTGGCGGCAACGATGCCGAGATAGACCGCCACCGGCATCCGCAGTTTCGTCTGCTTGCCTTGCGGGTCCTGCACCACCAGCGACGAGATGTTGTAGCCCTCGCCTTCGAGCACGTTCGCGATCACGATCTTTGAGGCCCAGCCCTTGCCATAGTCCGGGACCATTTCGCGGATGAAGGCGTCGCGGCGTTCATAGCAGCCCATTGCCCGCAGGGTCGGCCCGATATCCTCCACAACGGCCTCGACGCCGAAAGTGTCGGCGACCAGATGGCCGAGCCGCAGGCTTTCGGGGTCGGAATCGCTTTCCGGCATGAGCACGCACAGCACATTCTGGTGGCCGACGGCCCGCGCGGCCAATGCAGCCGAAACGCTGGAATCTATACCGCCCGAAAGACCGAGCACGAGGCCGCGCTTGCGAATGCCGCGCAACTGCTCGCGCAGGGCCGCCACGATCCTGTCCGTTTCGGCGGCGGGATCGATGACCAGGGCTTGCGTGAAGGCCGGCGCATCCTGGGTTGAGCCGATGTTCATTGCTCGGCCTCCATCATCTCAGCCGCGAGCCGGCGGCTGACCTTGCCCGACTCCGTCTTCGGTAATTCGCTGCGGAACTCTATGATTTTGGGGACCATGAAATCCTCCAGGTGGCGCGCGCAGTGACGAATGATGTCCTTTCCGCCAAGCGCCG
Source organism: Mesorhizobium sp. M0037 (assembly GCF_040323635.1). Taxonomy (NCBI): domain Bacteria; kingdom Pseudomonadati; phylum Pseudomonadota; class Alphaproteobacteria; order Hyphomicrobiales; family Phyllobacteriaceae; genus Mesorhizobium; species Mesorhizobium sp. M0037. The sequence continues at coordinate 154,755 of NZ_JAMYVB010000005.1, forward strand.
GATCGGACCGCACGACGAGCGCGCCAATCGCATGCCCCAGCACCGGATCCGGCACGCCGACGACCACCGCTTCCGCGATACCTGGATGGGCGTGGAGCACTGCCTCCACTTCCTTGGGGGCGACCTTCTCGCCACGCGTCTTGATGATATCGTCCTTACGCCCGACAAAATAGAGAAAGCCGTCCTCGTCGGTCTGGAACAGGTCGCCCGTATAGAGCACCTTTTCCCAAGGGTTAGGCCCCGGCCGGAGCGCTCGTTCCGTCGCGGCCTGGTTGCGCCAATAGCCCTGCATGACGTGCGGACCGCGGATAACGAGCTCACCTGCCACGCCCGCCGGCACGCGTTGTCCAAGGTTGTCGACGACAAAGGCTTCCGTGTTGGGGATGGCTATGCCGACCGACCCTGGCCGGCGGTCAAGTTCCTCGGGTGGCAAATAGGTGCAGCGCTTGCATTCGGTCAGCCCATACATCGAATAGATCCGGACGCCGGGCAGCAGCGAGCGCAGGCGTTCTATGTGGGCTGGCGGCAAGGCGGCCGCGGTGTTGGAAATATAGCGGAGGCTGGGCAGGAAACCCGGCGCCAGATCACGCATCTGCAGGATCATCGCCGCCATGGTAGGCACCAGCGGAAGGCCGGTGACGCCCTCTTTGCGGATGCGTTCGAAGATCTCGTGCGGGAAGGCGAAGGACTTCTCGAGCACCAGCGTGGCCCCGAGCCTGACTGCCATCAGCAACTGGTAGAGGCCATAGTCGAAGGCAAGCGGGAGGACGTTCAGGATGATGTCGTCCGGCGCGTTGCGCAGATAGGTGGCGATCGACCCCGCGGCAGCGTCGCAATTGCGATGCGTCATCATCACACCCTTGGGCCGGCCGGTCGAACCTGACGTGTAGATCAGCATCGCAAGGTCGACGTCGATGCCGCGATGGTTCACCTCCGCGCCATCGAACGTCAGGCAGTCAGTCAGGGACGCGGCCCCTGCCGGGCATTGCCCATCGGCCCCAGGGGTGGAAGCCACGAAGATGCCGGTCTTGCCTTGCGATGCGCAGGCTTCGGTGACCACGGGCACCAGCTTCGCCTGCGTCAGGACCGCCCTGGCGTCGCAATCGGCGATGACGTAACCGAGCTTGTCGGCCTTTGTGGAGGGGTTGATCGGACTGAAGGTCGCACCTGCCTTGAGTGCGGCAAAGATCGATACGGCGGCCTCCCAGCAATTGTCCATGAAGATCAGGACGCGGTCGTCGCGCCTGATCCCATTCATGAAGAGAGCGGTGGCCAGCCGGCTCGAAAGGTCGTCGAGTTCTTCGTAGCTCAGCCTTTTGCCCCTGGTGACCAATGCCGTCTTGGCCGGGTGGGCAGCAGCCTTCGCCACCAGAAAATGCTCGATCCGCACGGGACGTTCCTCGCCGTTGGCGCTTACGCTGCCAGCGTTTGTGCTCTCGCCTCGATGAAGGACGAGATGCGGTCAAGCGAGTCCAGGTTGGTCGGAACGATGTCGGCATCCACCATCGCGATGCCGAAATTGTCCTCGATGAAGGCCACCAGCTCAAGCACCGCAGTCGAGTCGATAATGTCGTTCTCGATCAGCGAGGCTGAATCCGACAGTTTGTAGGAGGTGTCGCCGAACAGGAAGTTGTCGACGATAAAGCTTCTGACCCTGTCCTTGATTGCCGTCATCGTGTCTTTCCTTTTCCTCGCCGTCTCAGGCCGCTCTTGCCGCGCCGACCGCTTGGCCGGCGAAATTCTTCTGCCACAGCTGCGTCGACAGAATGCCGACGAAGGCGGCGTTGTCGCGAAATCCGGTCGCGGTCTCCATGCGGCATTTCTCGTGGAGCTTGGCCACCGCCTTGGCGTTGAACAGGCCGCCGGCGGTAATGCTCGCCTCGCCCAGGCAGTCACGAACATAGTCTAGTTCCTCCGCCCCGACGAAGGAGCGGGCCTCCGGGGCGCGGTAAGGTTGCTTGGTGCGTTTACCGATCGCCGCCGGAAGGTGGTGCCTGGCCACCTTGCGCAATATGTGCTTCTCCATCAAGCCTTTCAGTTTCATCTCCGGCGGAAGTCTTGCCGCGAACTCTACCACGCGATGATCCAGGAAAGGAAACCGCCCTTCGATGCCGTGCGCCATGGCCATCCGATCGCCTTGGCTGGAGAGGATGTAGCCGGGCAGGAGGAAGCGGGTTTCGAGATATTGCGCCTGATGCAGCGGATGCCATAGGGAAAACGCCTCGGGTAGGCGGCTGGTCAGCTCTTCAGCTGCGTCATAACCCTTCAACGTCGCGCGCAGGTCGCCGGAAAAGAAGATTTTCGCCGCCGCCGTGGTCTTGAAGCGTGGCCGATGCGAGAACAGCGGATCGTCGAGGGCAGCGTTGCTGGTGCCGAAGAAGGCAGCCAGATACTCCACCGATTGCTGTTGCAGGCCCGGCAGATACGGGTAAAGCCGGCGGAACAGCTGCGGCCTCATGCGCGATGTGGGCTGCCGCCCGCAGAACCGGCGGACACGCGCCTCCTTGAAGACGTCGTAACCGGCGAAGACCTCGTCGGCGCCTTCACCCGTCAGCACCACCTTCAGGCCGGCCTGGCGAACCAGGGCGGACAATTTGTAGAGTGGCGCTGGCGCCGTGCGGATAATCGGCCGCTCGGCAAAGCGGATGACCTCAGGAAAGACGCTGGCGATATCGCGGGCGCCGCATTCTATGGCGTGGTGGCGCGTGCCGAGCGCCGAGGCCATTTCGGTCTGAAAGGCGCTTTCGTCATGCTCGGCGCTGTCGAAGGTTACGGAAAATGTCTCCAGTCTCCGAGGAGTCATGCCGGCGGCAAGCGCCGAAACGAGCGACGAATCGAGCCCTCCGGAAAGATAGGAACCGACCGGCACGTCGGCCCGCATGCGAAGCCTCACCGCATCGGTCAGAAGGGCTTGCAACTCCTCTGCCGCGTGGTCCTCGTTCGTGATCTTCGACGGCTCATCACGATGCGGATAGTCCAGGTGCCAGTATCGTCTGACCGTGACCTGCCCCTGCGTCGCGATCATCACACTTGCCGGTTCCAACTCGTGGATATTGCGGAACGCCGTGCGCGGAGCGATCGGCGCCCACAGCGTAAAGATCTGATCCAGCGCAATCGGATCAATTTCAGCGGAGACGCCCGGGACCTTCAACAGGGCTTTGATCTCCGAGGCAAAGTAAAGCACCCCGTCATTACTTGTGTAGAAGAGCGGCCGGACACCCATCCGGTCTCGTGCAAGCACCATTCGTCGCTGCCGATTGTCCCATATCGCCAAGGCGAAATCACCGTTCAGGAGAGACAAGCAGTCTTCGCCCATCTCCTCATAGAGCTGAAGGATGACCTCTGTGTCGCTCGACGTCCGAAAGTGTCGGCCCTTGGCGATCAGCCCTTCGCGCAGTTCTATGTAGTTGAAAATCTCACCGTTGAACGCAATCGTCAAATTGCCGGCCTCGTCGGACATCGGTTGCTGGCCATCGCCGATGCCGATCACCGACAGCCGCGCATGCCCGAGCCCGGCATCGGGTGCTACGAATTTCCCTTGCTCATCCGGCCCACGATGGGCAATTGCGGCTACCATGTGCGTGAGCAAAGCTTCCGCATCCCGGATTGACCCGAAATAACCCCCGAATCCACACATCCCTTGAACTCATATTGAACGCTAAGGAACGGAACATAACCTCGATAGTGGCATCTGAGGTTAATCCGATATTTTCACCGAGCATGTGGTTAACAAGAAGTTTGCCACGATGTGGTCTTCGTGGCTAGGACGCGATGGCTCTCCTTCACCTCGCGGTTGCGGCCGTAATAGCCGGAACGATAGCCCAGGCTCGCTCTAGGCCTTTTTTCCGGGTTGGCATGGCTGGACACGGGCAGCTAAGGCTGGAAATGTGATTGCACGTCTTCGCTGCCGGGGGGCTGGCCGGAGGACGAGGAGGATGGCGCTGAATTTCGAATATATTGCCGGCCATCCGGCGCTGCACCGTCATGTCGAGGCGCAGTCGAAGGCGCTGCTGCATATCTATGAAACGAGCCCACGCCTGGCCGCCGTGTTCGCCACGCAACAGCGCTGGTTGCTGGCTCACACCGGCCTAGCCCTGCATTTCGCCCGCGACCCGCGCGATCCCCGCACGGAACTGACACTGGCCCGCTTCATCGATGCCGTGCTTCACTATTCCGTCGCCAGCCGCAACACGGCCGAAGCCTTCATCAAGGAGATGCTGTACTATCACATCATCGAATACCTGCCGCACACCGGTGATGGACGAGCCCATCCCTTTCAGGTGACGGCAGCGACGCTGAAGGAATTCGATGGCTGGGTGGTTGCGCATCTGCGCACGCTCGACGGTCTCGACGGCGGCGACCGCCTCGCCGCCTTTCTCGAGCAGCACGGCATGATTGCCAGGCTGCAGCCGCTGGTGGCGGAAGGCCTGCTCTCCTCCAACCCTGTGCGTGAGCCCAAGCAGACGTTTTCGCTGTTCATCTGGCTCAACAATGGCGGCATCGTCATGGATTGGCTGATGTCCGGCATCGATCCCGACAATGCCGGCCTCGACCGGATCCCGACCAGCGTGGTTTCGATCGGCGAATTCGCCAGTTGGCTAAAACTCTCGCGCACCCATCTTGCGCGCAAATTGCGCGACGCCGAAAAGCTCGGCAGCGTCGGCTGGCTAGGCCAGCGCGGGCATTCGGTGATGTGGGTGTCGAACAGCTTCTACCAGGAATACATGACCGTCCAGGCCGCCAAGCTTGCCGTTATCGATGCCGCGTTCGAAGCCTGCCGACCGGCGTCGCCGCACGCTGGCTGAACGTTCGGCGCAGACGCTGTTGCGCAGCCGGTCGTGCCGACCGCGAGGACCCGTCCGGGCGCATGGCCGAGGTGGCCTTTCCGCCGTCGGGATACGGACATCTGGACAGCGGGGGCGAAGCCTGAAAGCGGAACGATCCGCGCGAGCGGCAGCGATCCGCCCGAGGGGTTCGGGTGGATCAACTGGTCAAAAGCCGGGCGCAGCATCTCAATCGATGTCGAATGACACGCCCTGCGCCAGCGGCAGCGCCTTGGAATAGTTCACCGTGTTGGTGGCGCGGCGCATATAGGCCTTCCAGGCATCGGAGCCGCTCTCGCGGCCGCCGCCGGTTTCCTTCTCGCCGCCGAAGGCGCCGCCGATCTCGGCGCCCGACGTGCCGATGTTGACGTTGGCGATGCCGCAATCCGAACCATCGACGCCGAGGAAGCGCTCGGATTCCTGCAGGTCGCGGGTGAAGATCGACGACGACAGTCCGGCGCCGACCGCATTGTGCTCGTCGAGCACGGCATCGAAATCGGAATATTTCATCACATAGAGGATCGGCGCGAAGGTTTCTTCGGTGACAGGAGCCACCTGCTTCGGCATTTCGACCAGCGCCGGATGCACGTAATAGGCATCGGGATGGCCATTCTCGACCCGCGAACCGCCGGTCAGCTTGCCGCCGTGAGCGGTGGCTTCCTTGAGCGCCTTCTGCATGGCGTCGAAGGCCGCCTTGTCGATCAGCGGCCCGACGAGCGAAGACGTCTCCAGCGGATTGCCGACCGAGACGCTCTCATAGGCCTTCTTCAGCCGCGGCAGCAGCGCGTCATAGACGCTGTCATGCACGAACAGGCGCCGCAGCGTCGTGCAGCGCTGGCCGGCGGTGCCCATGGCGCCAAAGGCGATGGCGCGCAGCGCCATGTCGAGATCGGCGGTCGGGCAGACGATGCCGGCATTGTTGCCGCCGAGTTCGAGCACGGCGCGGGCAAAGCGCTTGGCCAGACGCGGGCCGACATGCCGGCCCATGCGGGTCGAGCCGGTGGCAGAAACCAGCGCCACCTTCGGGTGGTCGACCAGGATCTCGCCGACGGAGCGGTCGCCAATCAGCACCGGTGCCAGGCCCTGCGGCGCATCCGCGCCGAAGCGCTTGACCGCGCCGGCAAAAATCGCCTCGCAGGCGAGCGCCGTCAGCGGCGTCTTTTCCGAAGGCTTCCACACCACGGCGTCGCCGCAGACCAGCGCCAGCGCCGCGTTCCACGACCACACCGCGACCGGGAAATTGAAGGCCGAAATGACGCCGACGACGCCGAGCGGATGCCAGGTCTCCATCATGCGATGTCCCGGACGCTCGGTGGCGATGGTTAGACCGTAGAGCTGGCGGGAAAGGCCGACGGCGAAATCGCAGATGTCGATCATTTCCTGGACTTCGCCGAGGCCTTCCGACGGGATCTTGCCGACCTCGATCGACACCAGCCGGCCAAGCTCGGTTTTGTGCGCGCGCAACTCCTCGCCGAGCAGCCGCACCAGTTCGCCGCGCCGGGGACCCGGCACCATCCGCCAGGCCTGGAACGCCGTGTGCGCGGCATCGATGGTCTTGGCCGCATCGGCCGGCGAAATCGTCTTCAGCGCCGCGATCTGTTCACCCGTCACCGGGCTGCGCACGACGAGGTCGCCGCCGGTCAGCGCGTCCTTGGCCACACCCAGTTTCGCCAGAAGTTCGGCCGTTTCCTTCGCTATCGTCATTTTTATCCCTTTCAGATCCGCTCGCCATCATAGGGCGGCGGTCGAGCCTTGGCGCCATTATCGCCCGCATGCCGCGGGCGCTGTCATGGCGTGCCATTACTCGTTTCAGGGGAAAATCGCCACCCCGGCATGGTCCAAGCCGGGATTGCACGATTGAGCCAGAGGAGGAACAGGCTTAGTGCGCTGTCTTCGCCGGCGCCTTCACGGCTCCGTCCCGCATCAGCCGGTCGATATGCATGCGGATATGGGCGGCTTCCGCTGCCGTGTTGGCCAACGCAATGGCGCGATCGAAGGCGACACGCGCCTCTTCGCCACGGCCGAGCTGCATCAACAGACCGCCCTTGAGGCCGAAGAAGTGGAAATAGCCGGACAGCCTCTCGCCAAGCGGCTCGATCATGGCAAGGGCAGCTTCCGGCCCGCGCACCTTGGCGACCGCAACGGCACGGTTCAGCGTCACCACCGGCGAAGGTTGCATCGCCTCCAGCAGGCTGTAGAGCAGGTCGATCTCTGTCCAGTCGGTCTCCTCGGGGGTTGCCGCCCGCGCATGAAGGGCGGCGATCGCCGCCTGCACCTGGTAGGGTCCGGGCTTCTGGTGGCGCAGGGCCTTGTCGACCAGCGCCAGGCCTTCGTCGATCATCTTGCGGCTCCACAGCGAGCGGTCCTGGTCGTCGAGCAGCACGATCTCGCCATTCTCGTCGAAGCGGGCCGGCGCGCGCGCATGCTGCAGCAAAAGCAATGCCGTCAGGCCCATGATCTCCGGCTCGGTCTGGAACAGCCGCAGCAACAGGCGCGCCAGCCGGATCGCCTCCTCGCAAAGCGGCGCACGCGCCGGCGCCTCGCCGCTGTTGGTGGAATAACCTTCGTTGAAGATCAGATAGACCATGGCGGCAACGGCGCCGAGCCGCTCCGAGCGCTCGACCGCGCCGGGCGTCTCGAACGGCACGCCGGCATCGGCAATGCGCGCCTTGGCGCGCGTGATGCGCTGTTCCATGGCGCTTTCGCCGACCAGGAACGCACGCGCGATCTGCTTGACGGTGAGACCGGAGACGATGCGCAGCGCCACCGCGATCTGCTGCGTAGGCGGCAGATCCGGATGGCAGCAGATGAACAAGAGCCGCAATATGTCATCGCGGTAGTGCGCGCCGTCCAGCCGTTCGGCGATATCGCTCTCGGCATCTTCCAGGTCCGAGATCTGGTCCTCTTCCGGCATCGGCGCCTGCTTGGCGCGCTTGCGCACCGCGTCGATGCCGGTGTTGCGGCCGACAAAGATCAGCCAGGCCGCAGGATCGCGCGGCGGCCCGTTCTGCGGCCAGTTCTTGAGTGCCCTCAGGCACGCGTCCTGGAAAGCTTCCTCCGCCGTATCGAGATTGCGGAAATAGCGCAGCAGCGCACCCATAGCCTGCGGGCGGGCAGCGCTGATCGCCGAGCTTATCCAGGCGAGGTCTGTCATGTGGCTACTCTGGTTGGGTTGAAGACGGAAACCGGTCGGATCTCATAGGATCCGCCGCTGGGATTGACCTCGGAAAGCTCGCGCGCGAAGTCGACGGCTTCGTCGAGATCGGCGCATTCCAGCGTGTAGAAGCCGAGGAACTGTTCCTTGGTCTCGGCAAACGGGCCGTCGATGACGACCGATTCGCCCTTGACCTTGCGCAGCGTCGTCGCGGCGGTGGTGGGCAAAAGCCGCGCCACCGGCCCAAGCCGGCCGGCTTGAGCGTATTTTTCCTGCACATGCATGAGCTTTGCCATGACCTCGTCATCCTGTGCCTTGCTCCAGGAGGAGACGACATCTTCGGAGGCATAGCAGAGGATAGCGTAGAGCATGGGACGTCCTTTTCTGTCTCAAAGGACGAAACAGTAGGGCCTATGCCGACATGGCGTCGACAAAAAAGTTACGCCATTTTTGTCAGCCTTCGCTTGCCTTCAACCATCTCAGCACAAGAGCCTCTTCATCATCGAGACCGTCTATCGATCGCTTGCGCTTGTTGGCCTCGGTCATTTCGCTAAGCAGCCGCCCTTCCACCCAGGCTTCGAAAACCTGTGGATGGATGTAGCATTTGCGGCAGACGGCGCGTGTGTTGCCGAGCCGCTCGGCCACCTTGTCGATGACGGCGTTCATTACACGCTTGGTCTGCGCCTGGCTTTCGGGAAGCTCCGTCCGCGCAAACAGCGACGCGGCATGGATGGTGCCGCCCCAGGTGCGGAAATGCTTGGAGCTGAAATTGGCGCCGATCGCGTCGCGGATATAGCGGTTGACATCGTCGGAGCGCACTCCATGCCTCTCGCCATCCTCGTCGAGATATTGGAACAGTTGCTGCCCCGGAATATCCTGCGCGCCGCGCACGACCCGGGCGATGCGGCGGTCGACCAGCTTCAATTTCCATTCCTTGCCGGACTTGCCCTTGAAGGCAAAGCGCAGGCTCGATCCCTTGATGTCGACGTGGCGGTCGCGTAGCGTCGTCAGCCCAAAGCTCTTGTTGTCGCGGGCATAGGCGGCATTGCCGACCCGGATCATCGTGTTGTCGAGCAGCCAGACAATTGCCGCCACGACGCGCTCGGCCGGCAGGCCACGGCGGCGCAGATCGGCATCGATCCGGCGGCGCAGCTCCGGCAGGCTTTCGGCAAAGGCGACAAGGCTGGAGTATTTGGCGCCGTCGCGCTCGGCGGCCCACAGCGGATGGTATCGGTACTGTTTGCGCCCGCGCTGGTCGCGGCCGGTCGCCTGGATGTGGCCGGCGGGATCGGGCGAGATCCACACATCCGTCCATGCCGGCGGAATGGCCAGCGCCTTGATGCGGGCAATGGCTGCCGCGCCGACGGCCTGTCCTTTCGCGCCCTTGTAGGAAAAGCCTTCGCCCGCCTTCAGGCGCCGGATCCCCGGCTCGCTGTCGCTGATATAGGTGAGCGAGGCCTGTTCGGCAGCGGTCTGCGCGCCGTTCTTCGGCGCTCCATCGTCCCCCCGTCCGGCAGCCGACCGGCCGGATGGCGTCCCAGATTTGTCAAGCATGCCCGCTCCACGAAATTTTTCTCGTAGATAAGCGCCAAGCCGACTGCTGGTTCCACCCCGTTGCTATGGAATGTGGTCGGGTCCACCAATGGTGGCACCAGCCGGCACGGCCATCCAGAGGCCGCCATCGTCGACGTGAGGCGGATGGTAGTCGCGCCCGGGCGGAATCTGTTCGAACACGGCCCCTGCCTCATCGGCAAGGTAGTCATAGCCCACATCCTGCAGGAGCCCCTTTGGATCAAGGTGGTGGTAGAGATTGCGGCGGGCGATCCGCCGCTTCGGCTCCATCATCTTTAAATGATAGAGGTTGAGCCCGCTGTTGCGGGCCTTGAAACCAAGATCGGGAGGATACCAGAGCCCGTGCAGGTCCTCTGGTCGGTACTTCGCCGGATCGTAGGCTCTGAACAGACGATACTGGAACTTTTCGGCCCACAGCCCGTCGACCCGGTACTCGGTCGGCGAATACAATTCGCGGAGCCGGAACCCCCAGGCCATGCGCCTGTAATCCCCCGTCAGCTGTCCGATCCGCTCCGCGGTACCGCGTTCCAGCCGCTCATCGGGATCAATAGCCAGGATCCAGTCGGCGGCAGCTTCATGCGCTGCGTCGAGTAAGATCCGCCGCCGCTGCGGCTCGCTGCTGAACACGCCGGTCGCCCCGCGATCGTCATAGGCAATCCAGCCGTCAACGACCGGATCGATATTGGTGATCAGATCGGCAACCAGATGCGCGTCATAACGATAGCTGAAAACTGCGACCGTTCTCTGGCGCGTCCAGAACAGTCGGCTCCGTCGCCAGCGTCGAGGCTTGATTTGGCTCGTTATCATTTTCTTGTTGCCGCTTTCACGCGATTTCGCACGCCAATATAGACACCCACGGATTTGACCAGCAGGGCAAGCCAGACAATTGGCATCGACATCATCGCGAAAGTTCGATCCCGATCGGAAAGCCCGATCTTCGCCAGCTTGCGGGCATTCCGCCGATCGCGAAACGTGTCGCGAAAACACCGAAACGGAGTGTTCAGGGCGGACGCTGCGAGGTAATCGCCGCGGCGACAGCCGCGCCTGTACTGATCGGCAAGCAATCTGGACAGCCGGGTTTCGTTGCGATGAACGGTTTGCACCTTAGGCTCCCACACCGGCTGCAGTTCCTGCGGCAGCCGCCCCAGGAATTCGGTGTCTTCGGCAGCAGGCATGGTTTCATCGAACAAGCCAAATTCATCGAACAGCCGCCGATCGAACGACACGCCGTAACGCAGCGCACGATCCGACGGCAGACCGGGAAGCCGTCGCATGAACATGATCAGATGAGCCGCACAGGCGATCAGATTGCGCGGATGGCTATTCACCATCGCGCTCGCCACGGCGCGGTCGCCAGCCAGATGCCGCTGCATCCGTGCCTCGGCCCAGCCCGAACAGGCGAGGCAATCATCGGCAAGAAAGGCAACGAAAGGCGCTTTGGTGGCCGCAATGCCGAGATTGCGGGCTGCGCCTACAAACAGCCTTCGACCGACCTCGATCACTGGCACCTTGACCCCGGCGCCGGTCAGCAGCGCCATGACCTCGCCTCCGCCCGAGTTGACCACCATGATCTCGAGCGGCTCATCCTGATCCAGCAGGGATGTCACCGCCTCGACGATTTGAGCCGGCGCGCGATAGCCGATGACAATGACGGCAAGCTGCGGCGGGGCTGATTCAGGCACGTTGCAACTGGACGCGCGGAGAGGAAAACCAGCGCCGCAGCGCCAGCTTCAGCTGGTAGCGCCTGCAGCGCCAGGTGTTCGACCGCACCTTCGGCGCCGCCGCCGCGATCCTCAGGAACCGCGCCGCCGTCTCCAGATCACCGCGCGCATAGTGAACCCGGGCGATCTTGAGGGCGACCAGCCCCTCCCTGGTCTTTAGCGACGACAGTGGGATGCCACAGTCAGTCAGCTCGCGCAGCGCCAGCCGCCAGTCGAGAAAGCGGCGCACCGGCCTGGTGATGAAGCGATCATCGGAACGCACTGCCGAAACGTGGTAGATCATGACGGGATGCACGATCAGGGCAAGCGACGCCCTGCCCATCAGCCTGGACCAGAACAGCGTGTCCTCGTCATAGGCAAGCCCGGTCGGGAAGCGCGTGTCGCCGACGACCCGCCGGGAAACCAGCGCACTGCCCACGGCGATCGAGCGAATGTGACCTTCCAGATAGGCCGAGGCATTGGCTATACCGTCTTCTATGTAGCCGGCTGGAAGCTTGAGGTTCCGGTTCTCGCCATCGGTGCGCCGACGGTAGGCGCCGATCACCATGTCGGCGGCCGGTTGCTCCCCCGCCCGGACCAGCATCGACCGCAGCCCGCCCTCCAGATGCAAGTCGTCGGCGTCGATCAGGTAGATCCAGGAGCATTGCGCCTGCGCCAGCGCCACATTGCGGGAGCCGCCCGCGTCCCGGCAGCTGCTCTTGAGCACGCGCAACGGCAACGAGAATTGCGTGGCGGCATTCAGCGCGGCTTCTGCCGTCCCGTCCGAGGAGGAATCGTCGACCAGCAGCACCTCGCCGATAACCTCGGCTTCGGAACGAAGCGAGGCCAGCGTGGCCGCAATGGTTGCCGCCGCATTGTGCGCCGGGATGATGACACTGATTGCCGTCAATACCGAACTCCGCATCAGCATGCCTGCCGACCGATCCTCCCCGAAGTTTCGACCGAGCATAACGGGCATGGCCGTTGTTGAGAAGCTGTGCTTCGAGGCTGTCAGGCCTTCTCGAGCGCGACCGGGATGACGTCGACGGCCTGGTCGCCGACCTGACCGCCGGTGGTTTTCAGCACGCCGACGATCGGAGCCACGTCGGAATAGTCGCGGCCATAGCCAACGGTGATGTGGTCGTTGCTGGCCCGCATGCCATTGGTCGGGTCGAATTCCTGCCAGCCGGCATCGCGCCCACACCACACCTTGACCCAGGCATGCATGGCATCGGCGCCTTCGAGCCGCGGCTTCCCTTTCGGTGGAATGGTGCGCAGGAAGCCGCTGACATAACCCGCAGGAATACCTAGACCGCGCAGGCCGGCGATCATGATGTGGGAGAAGTCCTGGCACACGCCCCGCTTCAAACGGAAGGCATCGCTGGCCCCGGTACGCACCGTGGTCGCTTCCCCGTCATAGGTGAAGTCGCGGTGGATGCGGTTGCACAGATCGATGGCCATGCCGACCGTCGAGCCGCCGGCGCTGTCGCGAGCATAGGCGGTGATCGCCGCATCGATGCCGGCATGATCGCTGGCGGCGAGAAAGTGATGCGGTGCATCCGGCGCCAGTGACCGTACGGCGCCGAGTTCTTCCCGCAGGCGCTGCAGATCGGGCGACACGTCGAGCCCAGGCTCCGGCCGTGACACCGACACGCGCGCGCTCATTCTGATGTCGAGCCCGTCATGGACGTCGCGAAAGGCGATCGCGGTGACATTGTTGCCGAAGAAATCGGCAAAATCCGTGCGCTCCGATGGGGTCGGCACAAACGAAAGCGAGGCCGCGATCACGCGCTGCACGCCGGCAATGGTCGGCGGCAATACACGCACCTGATGCCGGCTGCCACCGGCCGCGGCGTCATAATCGTAGCTGAGATGAAGCCTGATATCGTACAGCATGTTAACCGAAATACGCTTTAGCCAGGCTGCTATAGAGGTTGCCGATCTCAGTTGCGAGATCGTCCAGCACCTCCGCCGACATCTCCGATGGCTCCATGACGGCAATTGCCGTGTTGAGCTGCAGGATTTCCTTGGCCGCGACCGACATATGCCCCTCCGGCCCAACCGATGGCAACAGGCCGATCTCCGCCTTCAGCCGTTCGAGCTGGAACAGGATCGAGCGCGGGTTGAGTGGGTCGAGCGCCAAGAGGTCGATCACCGTGCGCCGTCCGGCCCGCACCGGATATTGCCGGCGGTGGGTCATGACGCTGTCACCGATCTCCAGTATCATGTCGAGCGAGCCGTCCGGCGCACCGGACCTTGTCAGTCGGGCTAGCGTACGGGCGATCTGGATGCCGCGCTCGATCCGCCGGCCGATCTCGAGGAAACGCCAGCCAGTGAAACGGTACATATTCTCGTGCAACAGGCCGGAAAAGCCGGCCAACTTGCGCAGCATGACCGTCATCGCCCGTGTCGCGTCGTCACCCGGCGCCACCGTGGTGGCGAACTGATGAATGGTCTTCGACAGGTCGTTCAGCGCCAGCCAGCCATCGGGCGAAAAGCGGTCGCGGATCTGTCCGGCGCTGTAGACGGCGCTGTCCAGCGTGCCGATCAATCCGGGCGGAATGGCCGCTTCGAGATCGATGCCGAAGGGTTCGAGATAGTCCCTTATATCGGCGAGCAGCAGCATGTCAGGATCGGACGTCTCGGCCAGCCGCACATGATAGGCGCGCAGGATGCGAACCGTATCCTCCGAGCGCTCGATATAGCGGCCGAGCCAGGTCAGGTTTTCCGCCGCGCGGCTGGGCAGGCTGCCCGGCATGGTGCGGACGAAGCTGTCATGCTCCTGCGGCAGCAGCGTCTCGCGCTCGACCGACCGGTCGCTGACCACCCAGACGTCGGCCGCCTGGCCGCCGCGCTGCATGGCGATGGCCGTCGGGTCGAGCGAAAGGCCGACACGGGCGAAACCGCCCGGCATTACCGTCCAGCCATCGGGCGTGCGCGCGAGATAAACGCGCAGGCTTGCCGGCCGTGGCTCCAGCCAGCCGCCGACATAGACCGGCGTCGTCGACAGCGTCACCGCTTCCTGGCCGACGAAACCGCTGCCATCGCTCTCGATGCGCGCAATCAGCGCGATGCGTTCCTCCGGCGTCAGTGCCGAACCGAGCCTGGTCTGGCCGTCATCCTCGAAGGCCAGCCGCGTCGACAGCGCCGGACCGATCACCATGCGATCGATATTGGCAAGCACATGGGCCCGTTCGGTTGCTTGCCCGCACCACCAGGTGGCGACGCTTGGCAACAGAAGTTCTTCGCCGCGCAATGCGCGCGAAATCTTCGGCAGGAAGGCGAGCAGCGCCCGGGTTTCCATCAAGCCCGACCCCAGCGCATTGACCGTAGACACGGTGCCGCGGCGGATCGCCTCGACCAGCCCCGGCGTGCCGATATGCGAGTCCGACCGCAGTTCCAGCGGATCGGCAAAGGCGGCATCGAGCCGCCGCCACAGCACGCTGATCGGCATCAGCCCCGAAACCGTGCGCACCATCAGCTTGCCGCCGGACACGGTCAGATCCTCGCCCTCGAGCAGCATGATGCCGAGATAGCGGGCGATATAGGCGTGCTCGTAATAGGTCTCGTTGAGCGGCCCCGGCGTCAGAATGGCGACGCGGCCGTCATTCTCCTTCGCCATGCCGATCAGCGCATCGCGAAAGCGGCGGAAGAAACCGGCCAGGCGATGCACATGCATCTCGCCATAGACGTCGGACAAAGCCCGCGTCGTGGCGACGCGGTTTTCCAGCGCAAAGCCGGCGCCCGACGGCGCCTGCGTGCGGTCGCCCAGCACCCACCAGCTTCCATCCGGCCCACGGCCGAGCTCGAAGGCGCAAAAATGCAGGAAATGACCGCTGGCCGGCATGGTGCCGACGACGGGGCGCAAAAATTCGGGGCTCGCCGCAATCAGGCCTGCCGGCAGGATTCCCTTCTCGATCAGCCGGTTCGGGCCATAGATATCAGCGACTATCTCCTCGAAAAGGTCGGCGCGCTGGACGAGACCGGCGCTGATCCCGGCCCATTCCTTGTCTTCGATCAGCAGCGGGATATGCGCCAGCGGCCATTCGCGCTCATTGGCGCCGGCCTTGTCGTAGACGCGGTAATAAACCCCGGCGTCGCGCAGATACTGGTCGGCGCGGGCAAAGCGCTGGCCGAGCTTTTCCGGGCCCAGCTCCTCCAGCGCCTCGATGAAGGGCGCCCAGGCCGGACGCGGACGGCCCGAAGCATCGACCATCTCGTCGACGACGCCGTCAATCGGCTGATAGTGCTCCAGCAGACTGTGCCTCAGCGGCTTGCCGCGGACCTTTTTCTGATTCCCCTTTGCCATCGCTGATCAGACTCTTGCTGGCCGCCTGAGGTCAAGGGTCATGGGGAAGTCTTCAGAGGCTTCTTCATTGCGCAGCACATAGGCCGACGGCGTATGGCCGCGCGGCTCGAAGCGGGCGAGACGCCTCGCCTCGGCCTCATTGCCGTTGACCGGGAACGTGTCGTAGCTGCGCCCACCTGGATGCGCGACATGGTAGACGCAGCCGCCCACCGCCCGCCCCGACCAACGGTCGTAGATATCGAAGACGAGCGGCGTGTTGACCGGCAGCGCCGGATGCAGGCCCGACGAAGGCTGCCAGGCCTTGAAGCGCACACCGGCCACCGCGACCTCGCGATTGTCGGTGACCTTCATCGGCACGATTCGGCCATTGCAGACAATGGCATGACGTTCCGGGTTGAGGCCTTCGGTCCTGACCTGCAGCCGTTCGACCGAGGAATCGACGAAGCGCACGGTGCCGCCGATGGCGCCTTGCTCACCCATCACATGCCACGGCTCCAGCGCCTGCCGCAGTTCCAGCTTGATGCCGGCATGCTGGACTTCGCCGCAGAACGGAAAGCGGAACTCCAGCTGGGCATCGAACCATTCCGGCCGGAATTCGAAACCGTTGAGCTTGAGGTCGTCGAGCATGTCGAGGAAATCCGCCCAGACATAATGCGGCAGCATGAAACGGTCATGGAGCGAGGTGCCCCAGCGCACGAAGCGGCCATCAAGCGGGTTGTTCCACGCACGGGCGATGATGGCGCGTACCAGCAATTGCTGCGCCAGCGACATGCGCGCATTGGGCGGCATCTCGAAACCGCGGAACTCAACAAGCCCAAGCCGGCCGGTCGGGCCATCGGGCGAAAACAGCTTGTCGATGCAGATTTCCGAGCGGTGCGTATTGCCGGTGACATCGGTCAACAGGTTGCGAAACAGTCGGTCGACCAGCCAAGGCAGCGGTGGGTTGCCCTGGCCCGGGTGCGGCACCTGCGCCATCGCGATCTCGAGTTCGTAAAGCGAATCGTGCCGCGCCTCGTCGAAGCGCGGCGCCTGGCTGGTCGGGCCGATGAACAGGCCGGAGAATAGATAGGACAGCGACGGGCGCCGCTGCCATTGCAGCACCAGGCTCTTCAACAGATCGGGCCGGCGCAGGAACGGGCTGTCATTGGGCGTCGCGCCGCCGACGACGACATGGTTGCCCCCGCCGGTACCGGTGTGGCGGCCGTCGATCATGAACTTGTCGGCGCCAAGCCGCGTCTGCCGTGCTTCCTCGTAGATCGCCGTCGTCGTCGCCACGCAGTCCTGCCAGTTGGCAGCCGGATGGATGTTGACCTCGATGACGCCGGGATCGGGTGCCACCCTGATGACGTTGAGGCGCGGATCGTGCGGCGGTCCATAGCCTTCGATATGCACGGGAAGGCCGATCGCCTTGGCCGCGTTTTCGGCGGCTGCGACGAGTTCGAGATAGTCTTCCAGCGCCTCGACCGGCGGCATGAACACGCACAGCCGCCCGTCGCGTGGCTCGACCGAAAGTGCTGTACGCACCGCGCCGCCGATCTCGGTGATCTCCTGTTCGACCCTATCCTGCTGGCCGGTCGTCGCCGTGAAAGAAATCGCCTGCTGGCGTCGTGCCATCTCGTCGGCGCCTTCCAGCTCGGCCGGAGCCGGTTCTGGCAGTATGGCTTCCCGCGCCGGCAGCGGTCCACGCGGCAGCGACGGATCGACCGGCACAATATAGGGGAACTGCGCCGGCGGCACATAGGGCAGCGTGCCCAGCGGCAGGCGGTAACCGACAGGGGAATCGCCCGGCACCAGGAACAGCCGCCCGCGCCGGGTCTTCCACTTCTCCGAGCGCCAGCGCGGGTCCGAAGCCTGGCTGTTCCAGCGCTGCACCGGCAGCACGTAGCCCGACGGCTTGGTCAGCCCGCGCTCGAACACTTTCGCCATGCGGCTGCGCTCTTCCGGGTCTTCCAGCTTGGAGTTGGACGGATCGACATTGTCGGGCAGCTTGCCTTCTTTCAGCAGCCATTCGGCCGGGTCCTCATAGGCCTCGCTGACCATCGCCTTGTCGATGCCGAGTTCGCCGGCGATTGCCGTCAGCAAGCTCTCGGCCTGCTGCGGCCCCACCTTTGCGTCGCTCTTTTCGCGTGCGATCAGCGACGGATCGCTCCACACCGGCTGGCCGTCGGTGCGCCAATAGAGCGAAAAGGTCCAGCGCGGCAGGCTTTCGCCCGGATACCATTTGCCCTGGCCGTAGTGGAGGAAGCCGCCCGGCGCGAAGCGTTCGCGCAATTTACGGATCAGCGCATCGGCCTTTTCGCGCTTGGTCGGGCCGACGGCGGCGGTGTTCCACTCGGCGGACTCGAAATCGTCGATGGAGACAAAGGTCGGCTCGCCGCCCATGGTCAGCCTGACGTCGCCCGCTTGAAGTGCGGCGTCGACCTTGTTGCCCAGCGCATCCAGCGCCTGCCAGCTTTCGTCCGAGAATGGCTTGGTGATGCGCGGATGTTCGGCGATGCGGTCGACACGCATGTCGAAGCCGAATTCGACATTGGCGAAGCTCGCCATGCCGGAAATGGGTGCGGCGTTGCGGAAATGCGGCGTGGCCGCCAGCGGCACATGGCTTTCGCCGGTGAGCAGGCCGGACGTCGGATCGAAGCCGATCCAGCCGGCGCCCGGCAGATAGACCTCGCACCAGGCGTGCAGGTCGGTGAAGTCGACGGCGGTTCCGGCGGGGCCATCGAGCGCGACCAGATCGGGCTTCAGCTGGATCAGATAGCCGGAGACGAAACGCGCGGCGAGGCCGAGATTCCTGAGGATTTGCACCAGCAGCCAGCTCGAATCCCGGCACGATCCCTTTTTCGCGGCCAGCGTTTCCTCCGGCGAGAACACGCCGGTTTCCATCCGCACGATATAAGCGATCTCCCGCTGCAGCCGCGCATTGAGGTCGACGACGAAATTGACGGTGTTGGTGGCGCTACGGTCGATGGTTGCGAGGAAAGCAGACAGCAGCGGCCCCGCCGGCTCCGGCGTGCGGTAGATGGCGAGATCGTCCCTGATGTCTTCGGGGTACTCGAACGGGAAGGTCTCGGCCGATGGCTCGACGAAGAAATCGAACGGATTGTAGACCGTCATGTCGGCGACGAGGTCGACCTCGATCTTCAATTCCGTCACCGGTTCCGGGAAGACGAAGCGGGCCAGGAAATTGCCGTAGGGGTCCTGCTGCAGATTGACGAAGTGGTTCGCCGGCCCGACCTTCAGCGAATGGCTGAGCACCTTGGTGCGGGAATGCGGTGCCGGCTGCAGCCTGATGACCTGGGGCCCGAGAACCACCGGCCGGTCGTATTTGTAATGGGTCAGGTGGTAGACGGCTGCCAGTATTGCCATGGGGCCCCGGAGATCGGCGTTTCTTCAGCCGAACCCTGACACATCTATTGGCCATTCTCCAAGCAGAGATGTTGCGCTGCACCTAAATTAAGCAGCCGAAGTCGGCTACGCTGTGTCGAGATTCAGGTCAGGCCGAGTCGAAAATGGCTGATACCGAGAACCGGAGCAGAGCGTACTTTTGGTACGCGAGCACCGGAAGCGCAGGTATCGGCCATTTGCAGGCCGGCCTCACTTGAATTCGGCACAGCTTAGAAAAACGCCTGTATCCCCGTCTGAGCCCTGCCAAGGATCAGCGCATGCACGTCATGCGTGCCTTCATAGGTGTTGACCGTCTCCAGGTTCTGCGCGTGGCGCATGACGTGGTAGCCGATCTGGATGCCGTTGCCGCCATGCATGTCGCGGGCCTGGCGCGCGATGTCGAGCGCCTTGCCGCAATTGTTGCGCTTGACGATCGAGATCATTTCCGGGGCCATCTTGCCTTCATCCATCAGCCGCCCGACGCGCAGCGAGCCCTGCAAGCCGAGCGCAATCTCGGTCTGCATGTCGGCGAGCTTTTTCTGGAACAGCTGCGTGCCGGCGAGCGGCTTGCCGAACTGCTTGCGGTCGAGTCCATACTGCCGGGCCCGGTGCCAGCAATCCTCGGCGGCGCCCATCGCGCCCCAGGAAATGCCGTAGCGGGCCCGGTTGAGGCAGCCGAATGGGCCGCCGAGGCCCCTGGCGTTGGGCAGCAGCGCGTCTTCGCCGACTTCGACGCCTTCCATCACCACCTCGCCGGTGATCGAGGCCCTAAGGCTGAGCTTGCCGCCGATCTTCGGCGCCGACAGCCCCTTCATGCCCTTCTCCAGCACGAAGCCGCGGATTTCGTCCTTGCCGTTGTCGCCCTTCAGCTTCGCCCAGACCACGAACACGTCGGCGATCGGCGCGTTGGATATCCACATTTTCGAGCCGGAAATCTTGTAGCCGTTCGCCGTCTTCTCGGCCCGCGTCTTCATGCCGCCCGGATCGGAACCGGCATCCGGCTCGGTCAGGCCGAAACAGCCGATCCATTCGCCCGAAGCCAGCTTCGGCAGGTACCTCTTGCGCTGTTCTTCCGAGCCATAGGCATGGATGGGGTACATCACCAGCGACGATTGCACCGACATCATCGACCGGTAGCCGGAATCGACCCGCTCGACCTCGCGCGCCACCAACCCGTAGGTGACGTAATTGGCGCCGAGCCCGCCATATTCCTCGGGAATGGTGATGCCGAGCAGGCCGGCCTCGCCCATCTCGCGAAAAATGCCGGCGTCGGTCTTTTCCTCGAGATAGGCCTCCTCGATGCGCGGCGCGAGCTTGTCGGCGGCAAAGGCGGCCGCGCCATCGCGCACCATACGCTCATCCTCGGAAAGCTGGTTCTCGATCAGGAAGGGGTCTTCCCAGACGAACGCGTTCTTGTCGGCGGCCATGGCTTCGCCCTCTCCCAAATCTTGAAGTGCTCGGGCTTATCCACCTCCGCTTCGGAAAAATCAAACAAAATTGCATCACAGATCAATGAGGTTTAGTAATGGATCATGAACGTCCAACGCCGGCTTTTACCCAGCACCAGCGCCCTTGCCGCCTTCGAGGCCGTGGCCCGCCTTGGCTCCTTCACCGCTGCCGCCCAGGAACTCGATTTGACCCAAGGGGCCGTCAGCCGCCAGATAGCCCTTCTGGAGGAACAGTTCGGCCGCCGGCTGTTCGAGCGCGACAGCCGCAATGTTCGGCTGTCCACGGCGGGCGAAATCTATGCCGAAGCCGTGCGGGCGGCACTCGGGCAATTGCGCGACGCCGCGCTCGGATTGATGAGCAATCGGCATAGCGGCATGCTGAACCTCGCCATACTGCCGACCTTCGGCACGCGCTGGCTGATGCCTCTGATCCCGGATTTCGTCGCAGAAAACCCTGACATCACCATCAACTTTGTCACCCGCATCGGCCGCTTCGACTTCGCCCGCGAGCGGCTCGACGCCGCCATCCATCATGGCCAGCCCGACTGGCCGGACGCCGATTCCACATTGTTGATGCGCGAAACCGTGATGCCGGTGGTTTCGCCCGACTTCCTTGCCAGCCGCGATATCACCACTGCGGCCGACATCAGCCGCCTGCCGCTGCTGCACATGGCGACGCGTCCCGGGGCCTGGGGCGAATGGTTCGAGGAACAGGGCTTGAGCGCACCGATCGGACCCGGCATGCAGTTCGAGCAATTCGGCACCGTTGCCCAAGCCTGCATGGCGGGGCTTGGCGTCGCGCTCCTGCCGCAAGTTCTTATCGCCGGCGAATTGCAGCGCGGTCAGCTCGTGCCGGCGCCGGGACAGCCGATGCAAAGCCGCAGCGCCTACTACCTCGTCGTCCCGAACGACAAGCGCGGCCACCCGCCCGTCGTCAGCTTTCGCGACTGGCTGCTGGGCCAGGTTGAGAAGGAACCGGCCGTTCTGGCCTGGTAGCTACTTCCGCTTCATCGGCACGGTTTCCGGCTGGAAGCGCAGCGTTTTTGCGACTTGCGTTCGGCAACTTTCGCATCGAGCTTGCTTTTGATCCGGGCGAAAGCCTGGTCTCCATCGACCGAACTGCCACTCGCCATGCCCTCGTCCCAAAGACGCCCCAACTCTTGGACACTCACTTTCTCGAAACTTGCCATATCGCGCGTATCTCCACACAAGGATGGTAGATAACGCTCTAGCGATTGCAAGGAACCATTCGAGGCTACTTCCGCTTCAAGGCATCGGCCAGTGCTGCGCCAAACGCGCCTTGCTGTGCCGGTCGTTCCGGCTGACGCTGCGGCATCGGCGAAGGTTGCGCCGGCTTGCCGCCGCCATTGTCGCGCGGCCCCTTCGGCGTCCCGCCCTCGCCGCCGTCCTTGCGCATGGACAGCGCGATGCGCTTGCGCTTGATGTCGACATCGACGACCCGCACCTTCACCACGTCGCCGGCCTTCACCACCTCATGCGCGTCCTTGATGAAACGATCGGCCAGTTGCGAGACATGCACCAGCCCGTCCTGGTGCACGCCGATATCGACGAAGGCGCCGAAGGCAGCGACATTGGTGACGGTGCCTTCCAGAAGCATGCCGGGCTTCAGATCCTTGATGTCGTCGATGCCATCGGCAAAGGTTGCGGTCTTGAAGCCGGGGCGCGGGTCGCGGCCGGGCTTTTCCAGCTCGGCAATGATGTCGCGCACCGTCGGCAGGCCGAACCGTTCGTCGACGAAGACGCGCGGATCGAGCGCCTTGAGCGCGGCACTGTCTCCCATCAGCGAGCGCACATCGCGACCGCAGGCGGCGACGATCTTCTTGGCCACGCCATAGGCTTCCGGATGGACCGACGAGGCGTCGAGCGGCTCGCTGCCATTGGCAATGCGCAGGAAGCCTGCGGACTGTTCGAACGCGCGCGGTCCGAGCCGCGCTACCTTGAGCAGCTCCTTGCGGCTGGCGAACGGCCCGGTCGCATCGCGATGCGCGACAATGGCGTCGGCAAGCGAAGCGCCTAGGCCTGACACGCGGGCCAAGAGCGGCGCCGAGGCGGTGTTGAGATCGACACCGACGGCATTGACCGCGTCCTCCACCACCGCTTCCAGCGAACGGCCGAGCCGATACTGGTCGACGTCATGCTGGTACTGGCCGACGCCGATCGATTTCGGTTCGATCTTGACCAGTTCGGCGAGCGGATCCTGCAGCCGCCTGGCTATGGACACCGCACCGCGCAGCGACACGTCGAGCCCGGGAAACTCAGCCGCCGCTGTCGCCGAGGCCGAATAGACCGAGGCGCCGGCCTCGCTGACGATCACCTTGAGCGGCTTTGGCCTACCATCCGAAGGCATGTCGGACAGCATGTCGGCGACCAGCTTTTCAGTCTCGCGGCTGCCGGTGCCGTTGCCGATCGAGATCAGCTCGACCTTATGCTGGCGGATGAGTGCTGCGAGCTGGGCCTGTGTGCCGCGCACATCGTTCCGCGGCGGAAATGGATAGACGGTCGTCGTCGTCAGCACCTTGCCGGTGCCATCTACCACCGCGACCTTGACGCCGGTGCGGATGCCGGGATCGAGCCCCATGGTCGGCCGCGAGCCGGCGGGTGCCGCCAGAAGCAAATCCTTGAGGTTGCGTGCAAAGACATGGATCGCCTCTTCCTCCGCCCGCTCGCGCAGGTCGCGCATCAAATCGAGCGTCAGGTGCAGCGAAAGCTTGATCCGCCAGGTCCAGCCGGCGACTTCCATCAGCCAGCGGTCGCCCGGCAGGCTGCCGCCGATGGCGTAGGCATTGGCGATCATCCGCTCGACCGGCTTCACCGGCGAGGCATCGTCGGCATCGACCTCGATGTCTAGCGACAACACCTCTTCGTTGCGGCCGCGCAGCATGGCCAGCGCGCGGTGGCTCGGAACATTTGCCCAACGCTCGACATGCTCGAAATAGTCGGAGAATTTCGCCCCGGCCTCCTGCTTACCGTCGACGACACGGGCACGCATGAAAGCGCGCTCCTTCATGTAGGTGCGAAGCTTGCCGACCAGATCGGCATTTTCCGCGAACTGTTCCGACAGGATGTCGCGTGCGCCTTCCAGTGCGGCCTTGGCGTCGGTCACATCCTCGGTCACATAAGCCAGCGCCGCCTCGGCGGGCACCAACGACCGGTTGGCCAAAATAGCCTCCGCCAATGGCGCCAGCCCGCGCTCCCGGGCGATCTCGGCCTTGGTGCGCCGCTTGGGCTTGTAGGGCAGGTAGATGTCTTCCAGTTCAGCCTTGGTGGCGGCAGCCACAATTTTGGCCTCAAGTTCTTCGGTCAGCTTGCCCTGCTCGCGGATCGAACTGAGAATGGTATCGCGGCGCGCATCGAGTTCGCGCAGATAGGCCAATCGCTCGGCAAGGTCGCGCAATTGGGTGTCGTCGAGCCCGCCGGTGACCTCCTTGCGGTAGCGCGCCACGAACGGCACCGTCGCGCCCTCATCGAGCAGCCCTATAGCTGCTGATGCCTGCTCCGGCCGCGCCCCGATCTCTGCCGCGATGATGGATGCGATGCGTTTGCTGTCTGCTGCCATGCTGGTCCCTGTCGCAAAGAGCGGCGACCATAGGCGCTGATGTCCGTCACGCCAACCGCAGTGTTCTCAAGCGTCAAAGAGGTCCACAGGAAAGCGCCTTGCTTTGGCTCGTCCTCAGACCATCCCGCTCAGCGCCTCGAAAAAGGCAACGATCTCGCGTTCGAGCGGATAATCTTCAGGCACCGGCTGCGACCCCATTTTTGCAATCACCACTTCCGTCTTCGGGTTGACGTAGAGCCATTGGCCGTGGATGCCGATGCCGCAGAAGGCGCCGTTTGCCGCCCCCGTCTGGTACCATTTGTTACGGTAACGGCCCTTCGGGAACAGATGCACCATTGTGCCGCGCTGCCAGGCCTCCGCGCTGCCGCCGGCAACGGTCGTATCGCGCACCCAGCCTTCCGGCACGATGCCGCGGCCATTGGCCGTGCCGCCCTGCCGCATCATCTCGCCGATACGCGCCAGGTCGCGCGGCGTCACCGAAATGCCGCCGGCGGTGCGCGCCGTACCTTCCATGTCGACGCCGATCGAAGCCTCGCTGACTGCACCCAGCGGTAGCCACAGTTTCTCGCGCATCAGGTCCGGGAAGCGCTGGCCGGAAGCTCGTTCGAGCAGCAGGCCGAGCAGATCGGAATTGGGCGAACGGTAGCGGAAGGTTTTGCCGTGCGGTTCTTCGAGCCGCTGCAAGGTCAGAATGAATTCGCGCAAGCTTTCAGTGCCGCCGCCCGGATTCCACAGCGTCGCGCGGCGGTAACGGGCAAAGGCGCTTTCGGGATCGAGATAGGCCTCCTCGAAATCGAGGCTGACGCTCATATCGAGCACATGCCGGCAGCTTGCATCGGCATAGGCCGAGCCGGCGGCTTCCGGAATGTACTGGGTCACCGGCGCTTCCGGGTCGAACACGCCCTCGCCTTCCAGTATTCCGGCGATGATCGCGGTGACCGATTTGCTGATCGAAAAGATGATGTGACGGGCACCGAAATCCATATTGGGCGCGAACCAGTCGCCGATGACCTTGCCAGCCTTCATCACCGTCAGCGCGTCGCTGCTCGAACGTGTGAGGAATTCGGCCACCGTCTCCGGCGCGCCGGCGACGGGGACGTTTTCGCCGAGCAGGCCGCTCAGGTCCCGCACCGGTGCCTCGACGCTTCCCGGCGTCGCCGCCACGGGGGCGGTAGGCACCAGCTCGCCAAGGTTCTGGAACGACCAGCGGTTGAACGGGCTTTCGCGCCAGTTGGAGAGCAGCACCTCATTGCGGGCGAAGCCGTAGCGGGTCTCGAACGCGGTCTTGCCGGTCATGAACGTTTCCTCAGAGGGTGATTTGTTGTGGGTCAACCAAGCGCCATGGCGATGGTGTGCACCGCCTTCAGCGTTGCCACCGAATAGGCGACATTGCTGAAATCCGGATAGGTCGAAAGCTTGACCACGACCATGCCGGTGTCCCAGTCGATATGGATCATCTGCCCGAACACGCCCCGGCACATCAGCGCGCGTGAGCGCGGGTTTTCGATCCAGAACTGGTTGCGATAGCTGCCTTCGGGCAGGCTCGGATTGAAGTCCGGCCCATGCCTGCCGTTGCGCGTCGCCTCGATCCAGTCGGCCGGCACGATGCCGCGGCCCTTGTCGAGGATCAGCTGGCCGAAGCGGGCGTAATCGCGCAGCGTCGCGTTGAAGCCGCCATCGGCCAGCGCATAGCCGGCGCTGTCGACCGTGAAGCAAGCGCTTTCGTCGGCGCCGAGCTTTTGCCACAGCTCCTCGGACACCAGCTGCGCCAGCCGTTTACCGGTGACCCGCTCCATGATGAAGGCAAGCACGTCGGTCTCGATCGAGCGGTACTCGAACGCGACGCCATGCGGCCGCACCTTGTCCTTCAGCTGCTGGATCAACTCGAACAGATGCGGCGGCCATTGGAAATCCGGATCGCTGTCCGGCGGCACCGGCTTCCAGCCCGTGGCGACATCAACCTGGCCGATGTCGGAGTAACGGTCGGTGTATTCCTCGGAAAACCGCACGCCGGTGGTCATATCCAGCACATGCTGCACGCTGGCGCCGTCCCAGCCGGTCGCGCCGAGCTCCGGCAGATAGGCGGTCACCGGTTTGGCCGGGTCGATCAAGCCGCGCCCAACCAGAATACCGAACACGGTGCCTGTTACCGACTTCGCCATCGACTGCGACAGATGCAGCGTGCGCTCGGCCATGCCGTTGAAATAGCGCTCATAGGCGACCTTGCCGTCTTTGAGCACCAGGAAGCCGTCCGTGTAGGTCTCGTCGAGCAGGCCAACGAGCGTCGTCGGACGGCCCTTGCTGTCTTCCACCGGCAGCGCGTCGAGATCGGTCTCTGCGCGCTCAAGACGATGGCGATGGCCATTGCCGCGCCAGACCTCGATGGTCGGCAGGAATTCGCGGATGTGTTGGAAGGCCCAGCGATTCCATGGCGGCCGGTCCCAGTCGAGCTTCGGCAGCACCATTTGAGGCGGCGAGCCCTGCATGATCGACGGCCGCGGATCGCTGTTGCGATAGGAGTCCATGAAAGCCATTCCGGAAAAGAAAAGACCCGGCGGCGCATGCCGCCGGGTCTGTCAGACTGCGGTTATTTCTGCAGTTCGGTCCAGATCTTGGTGTAGATGTCCTGGATCTCAGGCGCGCACATCTTCTGGAATTCGCCTTGTGCCTTCGCAGCCTCCGGAATGACGACTTCCGGGGCATCCTTCATATCGGCCGGCATGTACTTGTCCGAGCCGGTAATGGCGTTTGCGTAGCGATGGAAGGCCGAGAGGCCGGCCGCGTTTTCCGGATCCATGATGAAGTTCTGGAACAGCTTGGCGTTCTCGACATTTTTGGCTTCCTTGAGAACGACGACGTTATCGCTCCACAGGCCGTAGCCTTCCTTCGGATAATTGTAATGGATGGCCGGATTGGCCAGCCGCTGACGCAGCGCCGAACCGTTCCAGTCGCTGGTCGCCTTGAAGTCGCCGGCGCCCATCTTTTCGATGGTGTTGTATTCCATGGCGATCCAGTTCGGCTTGGCCGCGACAAGCGTGTCGCGCACCTTCTTCAGCACCGTCTTGTCGTCGGTGCACTGCTGGCCGCCGACATATTTGATCGCCGCGAAGATAACGTCATTCATCTCGGGAACGACATTGGTCTTGCCCTTCAGCTCGTCCGGCGTGTTGAAGATGATGCCCCAGCTGTCGGCTGGTCCCTTGTAGGCATCGGTGTTGACGACGACGCCGACGGTGCCCAGCGCCCACGGCACGGAATATTTGCGGCCGGGGTCGAAGTCTGGATTGGCCCATTCCGGCGCCACGTTCTTGAAGTTCTCCATCTTGCCCGGATCGGTCTCCTGCACGAGACCCTCCTTGATCCAGATCGGCACGTAGGTTTGCGACGGAACGGCGATGTCGAAGCCGGTGCCGCCCTGGCGTACCTTGGCGAGCGCCGTATCGTTGGAATCGTAATCGGTGATGGTCACCTTGACGTTGTATTTGGCTTCGAACTTTTTGATCACGTCGGGGCTGGTATAGTTGCCCCAATTGTAGATGTTCAGCTCGCCATCGGCGCTGGCCAGGCTCGTCGTTGCGAGCAGCGCCAACCCCATGGCGGCTGTCGTTGTTTTCCAGTTCATGGTTTTAGCTCCCATTTGTCGGTTCAGTCTCTTTTCCTGCTGACGAAGAAAAACAACGTGACGATCGCGACCGAAAGCAGCAGGAAGGCGGTCGATATCGCGTTGATCTCAGGCGTGATGCCGCGGCGGATCTGGCCGAGCATGTAGGTGGGCAGCGTATCCTGGCCGCCCGATTTGACAAACTCGGTGATGACGACGTCATCGAGCGAGATGACGAATGCCAGCATCAGTCCGGCCAGTATGCCGGGCCACAAAAGCGGCAGCGTGATGCGGCGGAAGGTCTTCCAAGGCGTCGCGTACAGATCGGCGGCCGCGCGCTCCAGCGTCAGGTCCATGTTTTCCAGCCGCGCCCGGATCGGCAGATAGGCGAACGGGATGCAGAACGCCGTGTGCGCGGCGATCAGATATCCAATGCCGGAATAGCCGGTGAAGATCTTGATGCGCGAGAAGAAGATCAGCAGCGCCACGCCGGTGACGATCTCGGGCACCATCAGCGGCTGGTTGATCGCCGCATATTTGAAGGTGAGGCCCGGATAGGACGCGGTGCGCGTGGTGGCGAGCGCGGCCATGGTGGCAAAGATTGTCGACAGCACCGCAGCGACGGCGCCGATCTGGAACGAGCGTAGCGTCGCGTCGATAACTTGCACGTTCTGCCAAGCCGACTGGAACCAGCGCATCGAAAAGCCGCCCCATTCGGACGTCGAGTTCGCCGCGTTGAAGGCATAGGCGACCAGCACGATGATCGGCAGATAGAGCACGATAAAACAGGTCGCAGCGATCACCGTGAAGCCGGTCTGGTGCTTGATGGAAAAGTTCTTAGTCATGCCGCGCCCCCGACTTGCCGGCATTGCGCACATAGGCAAGCAGCGCCACCATGACGATGATCATCACCGTGATCGACAGCGCCGAGCCGAGCGGCCAGTTGCGGCCTTGGCCGAACTGCAATTCGATCAGGTTGGACAGCATCATATTCTTGCCGCCGCCAAGCACGCTCGGCGTCACATAGGCGCCAAGGGCTGGAATGAAGACCAGGATGGAGCCGGCAATGACGCCGGGTTTGACCAGCGGGAAAATGATCTTCCGCAATACCTTGAATCGGGTCGCGTAGAGGTCGTAGCCCGCCTCGACGAGGCGAAAATCAAGCTTCTCCATGCTGGCATAGATCGGCAGCACCATCAGCGGCAGATAGACATAGGCCATGCCGATCAGAATCGCCGTGTCGGTGAAGAGGATCTGCACCGGCGCTGAGACGATACCAAGCTTGATAAGGATGGTGTTGATGATGCCTTCGTTGCGGATGATCTGCAGCACGGCGAAGGTGCGGATCAGAAGGTTGGTCCAGAACGGAATGGTGATCAGGAACAGCCAGAGATCCCTGGTTTTCTCGCTGCGCGTCGCCATGAAATAGGCGGTTGGAAACCCCAATGCCAAAGTGGCGATCGTCGTTATCACCGCCAGCTTGATCGAGCGCCAGAAGATGGTGACATGCGCTGCCGCAAGCGAAAGCGTATCGTCGAAAATGTCGCGTTCCATGAACACCGACAGCCAGGCATCGGGCGAAAACTGCCACTTCACATCGCCATAGGGGCCAGGCGTCAGGAACGAGTAGATCAGCACGATCAGCAAGGGGCCTGTCGCGGCGAGGAAGATCACCAGCAAGGCTGGCGCTGACAGCAGCCACCGGTCGCGCACATCGCGTCGCTGCGCTGCCTTGGCGACTTGTTCCGCGGTCGCCATGATCAGTCCTTCAGCACTTGCGCGGCGTCGTTGCCGATCATGATGCCGATCTGGCCGCCCTGCACGAAGCCGTCACCGGCGCCGCGGCTGTTCTGACGCCGCACGATGAACGGCTCGCCACCGGCAAGGCGCAGATGGAAGTGCGTGTCGGTGCCGAGATAGACGATGTTTTCGACGGTGCCGGACAGCGAAGCGCTCGGGCTGGCCGTGCCCAACTGCGCATGCTCTGGACGCACGACGATGGTGACCTTGCCGCTGGGGCTGAAGCCTTCCGGCAGCGAGGCTGGGATTTCCACACCAGACGGCAGCTTCACCGTCGCCCGGCCACCAGTCGCGCTAACCACATCCGCCTTGAGGAAGTTCGACTCGCCGATGAAGTCGGCGACGAAACGCTCGGCCGGCCGGTCGTAGATGTCGCGCGGCGAGCCGACCTGCAGGATCTTGCCCGACGACATCACCGCGATGCGATCCGACATGGTCAGCGCTTCCTCCTGGTCGTGGGTGACGAAGATGAAGGTGATGCCCGTCTCGTGCTGCAGCCGCTTCAATTCGATCTGCATTTCCTTGCGCAGCTTGTAGTCCAGGGCCGAGAGCGGTTCGTCGAGCAGGAGCACCTTGGGCTGCGGCGCCAGCGCCCGGGCGAGCGCCACGCGCTGCTGCTGGCCGCCGGAGATCTGGCTGGTGCGGCGGCCCGCCAGCGCCTCCATCTTCACCAGTTTCAGCATCTCGGCGACGCGCGCCTTGATCTCGGCCTTCGGCTTGCCCAGCATTTCCAGGCCAAAGCCGATATTGTCGGCGACCGTCATATGCGGGAACAGCGCGTACGATTGGAAGACGGTGTTGACCGGCCGCTTGAAGGGCGGCAACGGCGCGATGTCCTGACCGTAGAGGAGGATTTCGCCGGCGGTTGGGAAGTCGAAGCCGGCAATCAGCCGCAGCAACGTGGTCTTGCCGCAGCCGGATGGTCCCAGCAGGGTGAAGAACTCATTCTCGCGGATGGATACCGAGACCGTATCGAGGGCAGCAACCTGCCCCTCACCCGATCCGAAAATTTTACTGACGTTTACGACTTCAATTGCATTCCGATCCGGTTTTTCCGGCACGATACGCCTCACTGTTGACCCCGCTCTTGCTGGCGGAGTTTTTCCCCTGTTCGATGTGACCACACGGCCGGTAGGTTGGCAAGTCCGGCATTGAACCACAGTTCAGTCGGTCATTTCGTCTTGCAAGCGGCAAGCTGTGCAAGCCGCATGCCATTGTCAGGCCTGGTAGGTGACCTTGCCACCGCAGACCGTCGTCACCGGCCGCAGCTTGTGTAGATCGGCCGGCGCCGTCTTCTCGATATCGGCCGACAAAACCACCAGATCCGCCATATAGCCGGGTTTCAGAACGCCTTTGCGATGTTCGGCGAATTCGGCATAGGCGCCCTCGACCGTGTAGGCGGCAATCGCTTCTTGCAGCGAGAAACTCTGGTCAGGATCGCCTTCTGCCCATGGTTTGCGCTGCACTGCCGCCTGAATGCTCAGGATCGGGTCGATCGCCGCCACCGGCCAGTCCGAGGCGAACACGACATGGGCGCCGGCGCTTTTCAGGGTGCGCCAGGCATAGCTCAGCGGCCAGCGGTCCCGCCCGATGCGTGACACCGTCGGCTCCAGCGGAAAATCCATGGCGCCGGGCGGATGCGACGGCTGCATCGAGGCGATGACGCCGAGTTCGGCAAAACGCGGCACGTCGGCTGCTGTGGTGACCTCGATGTGCTCAACCCTGTGCCGGCTGTCGCGCTTGCCATTGAGCTTCTGCGCCGCCTCGTAACCGTCGAGCACTGCGCGCACCGCGCCGTCACCAATCGAGTGCACCGCGATCTGCAGCCCGCGTTTGTCGATAGCCACGGCGAGATCGATAAATTGCTGCGGCGTGAACAGCGGCTCGCCGACCCAGTCGGGACGATCCGCATAGGGTTCGACCATAACAGCGGTCCAGGAATCGAGCACGCCGTCATAGAACACCTTGACCATGCCCGATGACAGCCACTCACTGTGGTAGCGCTCGGCCATGACGGACGCCTTCTCGAGCATGTCGAGCGTCATGAAATTCTTGTAGTGGAACGGGATCTTGACGCGGCAGGGCAATCCCTCCTCGGCCTCGATCTCGGAAAGCAGTTCGAGCTGGTAGAGATTGCCGTCCATGTTCTGGATCGAGGTGATGCCGTGGCGCGCGCACCATGCAAGCCCGCGCCGCATGATGTCACGGTCAGCGGCCCGCTCGGCGGTCGACGGCATTGGGTCGGGCTCACCGCCGGTCGACAGCCCCAGCCGCACCCGGCTTTCGCCGGCAAGGTCGAGCACCGGACCGAAGGCCTCGCCCTCGCGCAATTCGCCCGCGGCCAGGCCGTCGTCACCCATCACGATCTCGTTGCCCGGACCGAGCGTGCGTCCCTTCAGGATGCCGGCCATCTCCAACGCCTTGGTGTTGGCCCACATCGTATGGTGGTCGGGTGCCGCCATGCAGAAGGGGCGGTCGGGCAGGATGGCGTCGAGATGATGGCGTGTCACCCGCTCGTCGCCGAGCACGGTGTAGTCGACGCCCTGTCCCACAAGCATCTTCGCCTCGGGCCACGTCGTGGCGTAGTCGCGGATGGCGCTTTGAAGCGCCTCGAAGCCATGGATACCGCCGAGTTGAAGATGCGCGAGCTCGGCCCCTCCCGAGAACAGATGCATGTGGGCTTCGATGAAACCGGGCAGGACCGAACCGCCCTTGGCGTCGATCACCTCTGTGGTCGTTCCCTTGAGTTTTTCGATGGCGGCGTGGTTGCCTATGGCGATGATGGCGCCGTCCTTGACGGCAATCGCCTCGGCGGCGGGATTGTCATCGTCCATGGTCCGCACGCGACCATTGATGACGATCAGATCAGCATTTTGACCCGCACCCGTGACAGACATCGCGACTCCGCGCTTTTGACGACTGGCTGAGACCGACAACCCTCTTGTCCGACAAGCTGCCACTCCGCTGGAGCGGCGTTATCGGACGAAAACTGATGCCAGTGCGCTGTTTCGAAATTCCCCTTGTGATCTCTCGAAACAGCGTGGATAAAAGAATGCGACTAATTATTCGCGTTTGTCAACGTGCCGAATTTCGAATGTATTGTGGACAACACACCACGCCAATGTTGAGACCGGGACCTGTGTTGAAACCGGCAGGGAACGAAGGCATCAATCCGTGAAGCGCAGTCTCAGCCGCGAAACCAGGATGGCGCTCGAACCGCGCAAGCAGCCGCGGCAGGAACGGTCGAGCAAGGTGGTCGACAGGATACTCGACGCTGCGCTGATCCTGACGCGGGAGCAAGGAACCAAGACGCCGACGACGCTCGCCATTGCCCGGCGCGCGGGCCTGTCGGTCGGTTCGGTCTACCAGTACTTTCCCAACAAGGAAGCCATTCTCCTCGACCTCGCCCGGCGCTGGCTGTCGTCGTTTCCCGAGGTGATCGCCAGGCGCATCGAGGTCACCCCACCCACCAACCGCGACGAGTTTCGGCAGGAGGTGCGCAAGCTCTTCATCGATACCTCCAGAATATATCTCGAAAACGCCACCCTGATGCCGGTGATCGAGGCGATATCCGGCAATGCCGACCTCAGGCCGATCCAGGACGAATATGACGAGCAGATCATCGCGCTTTACGCCGCGTGGCTGCAGCATGTGAACCCGGCCCTTGAAGACAAGATCGCCAGCCGACTCGGCGTGCTGATGATGGATGTCGGGCACGCCTGCCGGCTTGTGGGGTTGAAGCGGGATCGCAAAACATACGACCTCATCGAGGACGATGTGGAAAGAATGTGGCTCGCTTTGGTCACCCCCTATCTCAACCTTGACTGATTTCGCTATTTCGAGAGGAAATTCATGAAGACTGTCTATTCGCCGCTTCATGCCGGCCATGCCGGCCAGATGGAACTGGTCACGTCGGCAATCGTGCCGGGTTTCGAAAAGCCATCGCGGGCCGAGTTCATCAAGGCGCGGGTCGAGAGCGAGAAGCTGGGGCCGATCATCGGACCGGTCGAGCACGATCTCACAGCCGCCAAGCGCATCCACAAGGCCGACTATATCGACTTCCTGCCAACCGTCTGGCCGGCGTGGAAGGCCGCCGGCCTCGAGGGCACGGCGATGCCCTTCACCTGGCCGACGCGCGGCCTGCGCGGCGACGTGCCACCCAAGCGCGTCGACGCCTTGCTCGGCTACTATTCCTTCGACGCCGGCGCCACCTTCGTCGAAGGCACATGGACCGCGATCAAATCGTCCTATGACGTGGCGCTGACGGCGGCGGCCTTGGTCAAGGGTGGCGAGCGGTCGGCCTTCGCGCTTTGCCGCCCGCCCGGCCATCACGCCGGTGCCGGGTTCATGGGCGGCTACTGCTACATCAACAATGCTGCGGTCGCCGCGCAGTGGTTCCTCGACCAGGGCGCCGAACGCGTCTCGATCCTCGACGTCGACTACCACCACGGCAATGGCACGCAGGAGATCTTCTATGAACGCGCCGACGTGCAGGTTCTCAACCTGCATGGCGATCCCATGGTCGAGTATCCGTTCTTCCTCGGCCATGCCGATGAACGCGGCGCGGGCGCCGGCGAAGGTTTCAACGTCAACTATCCCATGCCCTTCGGCACCAATTGGGACGCCTGGAACGCCTCGCTGGAGGATGCCTGCGTCAAGCTCGCCGCCTACGCCCCCGATATCGTCATCGTCTCCCTTGGCGTCGACACCTTCGAGAAGGACCCGATCAGCCAGTTCAAGCTGAAAAGCCCGGACTATCCGAAGATCGGCCGGCGCATGGCCAAGCTCGGCCTGCCGACGCTGTTCGTGATGGAAGGCGGCTACGCCGTCGAGGAGATCGGCATCAACGCCGTCGGCGTGCTCACCGGCTTCGAGGACAAATAGGAAAGCAATTCCAGGATAAGTGTGAGGCGGTTTTCCGGCCGGATTGCGCCAAAGAGATATGGGGCGGCTCCGGCCGCCCCGACCATCTAGGCGGCCGCAGCCGGGTTAGGTGCAACCACCGGAACGGCTGGCCTTCGCGACCGGCCGATGCGGTAGACAATCACCGCCGCAATCACGCCTGCCGCCAGGATGGCGAGCGCCAGCAACGGCCGGTACCAGAACCAGGCAATCGCGATCGTCACCGTGCCGACCAGGATCGCCAGAACGAAGGCGATGATGCCGGTGCCCATCCGCGCCATGCTGCCGAGGAAGGGTATGACGTCGAGGATCACCCCGATCGGGCTGAGGAACAGCGCAAAGCCTATGGTCAGCAACAGCAAGCCGGCGCCGCGCAGCAGCCAGGTGATCAGCGTGTTGGCGCTGACCGCGTCGGCGAACATCTTTTCGGCCGGGACGTTGCCGGTATCGACCATCAGCAGCGCATCGCCGGCTTGCGTCTGGTAGGGCTCCAAGCGGCTGCCGGCCTGGCGCGCGATGATACTGATCACGCCCAGCGGCGCCAGTTCGTAGCCGATGCGATAGTCACCCAAAGCGGGCGTCGTGTTGTCATTGCCGAGATAAATCTTGCCATCGACGATGCTGAGCGGTTTCGTTCCGATATAGGCAGCCTTTATCGCCGCCGACTGGTCGGCTGAGAGCGAATAGTCCTTGTCACCCTCGATACGGTCCAGCACTGGCGTATCGAGATCGAAGGCGACAAGCTTGCCCTCAGGAATCTGGAAGGTCCGGCCGTGGATTTCCATCGGCGGATTCTGGTGGCCGTCCGGCTTCTTGAAGTCCGACGAGTCGATCTGGCTGTCGTCCCACACCTTGGAATAGCTGTAGGTGGTCACCGTCTCTTCGCCACCGCCGAGCTTCTTGGTCGTCTCCGACTTGGACTCTTCCTTCCACTGATACATCTCGACACTGCGCGACAGCCGCAGCCCTTGCGTGGCGATGCCGAAATCCGGATCCGCCAGGCCGCTGTCCGCCGTCACCAGTCCGCTGACATGAACCAGCTTGCCGTCATTGGCGGTATCGACGCTGTCGGCGCCGACCGAAACCACCGCTCCAGAACCTTCGGCCAGCGAGCGCGCCGTCTGCACGGCGCGGCCCTCGTTCCAGAACAGCCCGATCACCATCAGCGCGATCAGGATAAGGCCGAAGATGACCCCGCCGACCGCGCGCTTGATCCGCCCGAACCACGAGACGGACGTTACTTCCCGAAATGAATCGCTCATCGTTTCCCCCGAAACAAAGTTATCCCAAAATTACAACGCGGCCGGCGGCTGCGCGTTTAGCCCGTCAATCGGCGTGGATCTGCGCGCCGCAATCCCTTTCGCCGGCGCAGGCGTGCACCGCCCGTGTCGTGCCGCCATCGCCGACCCGCCATGGCGATGCGGAGAGCGGCGCCTGGCGATTGCCCCCGAGAAGATCGAGCGCCCGCATCGCCGTCTCTTCGCCGACCTCGTCACGCTTGACGATCTCGACGTCCTTGAAACCGATAGCTGCAAGCTGCGGCATCACCACATCGGGGTCGCCCGCCACCACGATCAGCGACGGATCGAGCGACGCCAGGGCCAGCGCCTGTTTCTGAACCGCATCGAGTGTCAGCTTTGTGCGCGCCGCCATGCGGGTTTGCTGGTCCTCCAGCGTCGATCCGCTGCCGACCGCGCCAATCAGCGAGGAGAACAGACCAGCCGACGTCTCGGCCGATCCAGCCAGCGCCCGGCGATAGACAGTCACCGTGCGGTCGACTTCGTCCTGCGCCACCGGCAAGGTGGTCAGGCCGGCAAATCCTTTCAGGATTTCGGTAATCGCCGGCCCGGTGTTGGCGCGCTCGACGGTGGTTGCCACGACCAATCCCGAGCCGGCCTTCATCGGGCTCATCAGATAGCTCGACACGCCATAGGAGTAGCCCTTCTCCTCGCGGATCACCGAATTCAGCCGGCTGGAGAAATCGGCGCCAAGCAGGTTGGAGACCGCGGTCGATTCAGCGCGCTCGCTCTCGTCGGTGCCGGGCGCCGGCCGCGCCACGAACAGCGCCGACTGGCTGGCGCCGGGTTCGGGCACCAGCAGCACTTTCTGTCCCCCGTTGAAATGCGCCGCCGGCGACGGCTCGACGGCATAGCCGGCGGTGTCGCTTGTCCACGCGCCGAATGCTTTTTCAAGGCTGGCGGCGACGGTCGCGACCGGCATCGGGCCGACGCTGTAGAAGGTCACCGCCTTCGGCGTGAACTCCGCCTTGAATGCGTCCCTCGCCTCGTCGAGCGAGATCGAGGTCAGCGCCTTTGCCGACCAGTCCACCGCTGCCTTGCCCGGCACCTGCGGGATCAGCGTCGCCTTTGCCATGCGGCCGGCAACGCCGGGCAGATCCGCCTCGCGGCCGTTTAGCCAGTCGACCGTCTGCGCCATCAGCACCGTCCATTCGGTCTTGTCGAAACGAGGCTTCAGTACCGCGTCGGCGAGCAGGCCAATACCCTGGTCGAGCTTTTCCGGCGGCACGCCAAGCGTCATCATCGTGGTCAGCGTTCCGGCCTGGTGGCTGACGCCGGCGCCGATGTCGCTGGCCGCCTTGGCGAAATCAGCCGAGCCGCGATCGGCGGCCCCGCGTGTCGCCATGCTTGCTGCAAGCTCCAGCAATCCCTCCT
This sequence comes from Mesorhizobium sp. M0037, assembly GCF_040323635.1. Lineage (NCBI taxonomy): Bacteria > Pseudomonadati > Pseudomonadota > Alphaproteobacteria > Hyphomicrobiales > Phyllobacteriaceae > Mesorhizobium > Mesorhizobium sp. M0037. The sequence continues at coordinate 191,697 of NZ_JAMYVB010000005.1, forward strand.
TGCCTTCCGGCACGCTGTTCCAGCCGCCGGCGGCACTGGCCGCGACATAGACCATCGGCGCTTCCGGCATTGTGTAGTGGACGAGTTTGATGCCATTCGAGAGCGTCGCCGTTTCCATGGCGGGCAGTGTTGCCGAAGGCGCTTGCCCGGCCGCATGCTTCGGAATGTCGATCGCCGCTCGCTCCGGTGCGGTGAACGGCTGCGGTGTGCCGGACGAGCCGATCAGTGCATCGGGATAGCTGCCCCGCGGGCCGGGCTTCAGCATCAGTACGCTGGCATCTTCCGGTTTCAACAGCCGCTTCATCGTTGCCTCGACATCCGCCACGCTGGCGTCCTTCACCCGCGGGGCGTCGACCAGCGCGCTCTGCGCATCGCCGAGCACGTCGGCATTGTAGGAGACGACGCCGGCGCGATCCTTCAGTGCTTCGCTGCCGAGCCGCGCTGCCTGCAAGATGCCGGTGCGCGCACGCTCGACATCGACCGGATCGAGCGGGGTCTTCAGGAAATTCGCGAACGCCGTTTTCATCGCGCTTTCCAGCGCTTCCGGCGCCACACCTTCGGCGGCACCCGCCTCGAAGGTAAAGCGGCCACCGAGCAGACCGCCGGTCCAGCTCGCGCTGGCATAGGTGGCAATGCCCAACTGCGAAACCAGCCGGTTGCGCAAAAACCCATATTCGCCGTTGCCGAGCAGTTCGGCGGCAATGCTGAGCGCACCATTGTCGGGCGACTGCGCCACCGGGCCACTGAAGCCGACCACGACGATGGGGCTTGGCACACGATCCTCGAGCACCAGCTTGAGCCGGGCCTGCGTCGGTGCCGGCACGGCGGGCCGCACCACATCGGCGCCGCGCGCCACGCGGCCGAACGTGTCGGCAATCAGCGCCTTGGTGTCGTCGATCTCCAAGTCGCCGACCAGCACCAGCACCGCATTGTTGGGCAGATAGTAGCTGTTGAAGAAACCCCTGACATCGTCGAGCGTCGCCGCATCGAGATCGGCGACCGAGCCGATGACCATGCGGCTATAGGGATGCGGCTTCGGGAACAGGCCGGACCAGAAAGCTTCCCAGCCGGATGCGCCGGCCTTGTCGAGCACGTTCTGGCGCATCTCGTTCTTGACCACCGAGCGCTGCAGATCGAGCTTGGCCTGAGTCACCGAGCGGCCGAGATTGGCCATGCGGTCTGCCTCAAGCGACAAGATCATCGGCAGTGACGACGACAACCCGTCGACATAATAAACCGTGCCGTCCTCGGTGGTCCAGGCATTGATCTCGTTGCCGAGCGCGGCGTGCGCGCCGAACACGTTCGGCCAGGCCGGCGTGCCGGAAAACATCAGATGTTCGAACAGATGCGCAAAGCCCGAGCGTCCCGCGGGTTCATTCATCGACCCGACGCGGTAGCGCAGGTTCATCACCACCTTCGGCACGCGATGGTCGGGCACCAGCACCACCTGCAGCCCGTTGTCGAGCGCATAGGTAACGGTCGGCTCAGCCTTGGCGGGCGCTGCCATGCCGGCAAGAACCGCAAGCACCACCGTGAACGCCAGGAAAACCTGCTTCATCATGACCCCCGATGCTGATGGCCGCGAGCAAGCGCCGCCAAATCCGCCGTATGACCGAAGGGATGCCCATCCCTGCCGGCTGCCGAGACCCTATCGGAATCGATCGGCCCTCGATACGGCAGTATCGCAACACCCTCTGGCTTTTTCGTGTCGGCGTTTCAGGCCTTTTGCGGCGGAAAGGCCGCGAAAGTCGCGCCTGAGTCGCTTGAGTCCAATAATATTGATTTTGTCAAATCGCGTTTGATGTCGGATTCATCTGCGGGTAGATTAGACCCGAATCAGCCGGTCCTTGGGGGGCGCGGCGACCACCCAAAGTCTCAAGTTCCGGCCAATGACCGGCACCAGACGCGGACGGCTTCGCGTTCCCTGAATGGATTCGGTGATCAGCGCGACCGCCGCGCCGTGTGAGTGCTTCGTAAACGTGATGCGTCTTCAAGTTCGGCCGCTGCTAACCCCAGCGTCCGGGCTCAAGAAAAGACTCCGGCCATGACATACAACCAAAGCATCCAATGAGCAGTTCCGCCGCGCTTCTCCAATCCGATACGTTAGGCTCGCGCCTCGAATCGCGCGGCGATCTCACCTCCTTTTTCATGCAGCTTGCCGCCGAGATCGGCGCCGACAGCTACATGCTCGTCGCCATCGTCCACGACCAGGACCGCAACGACGCCCGCATCGTCTCATCCAACTGGATCTTCGACGCCATTGAACTGATCGGCAAGCGGCTGATCGCCGGCCTTGCCCAGGGACCGCTGACCGTTGCACCTGGCATCCGCCCGAGGCCCCTGGTCGCCGCCGCGGCACCCGACGCCGGCGGACTGCTCACAGGCGAAGAGGCGCGCCTGCTCGACGTGCTTGGACATGCCGAAGTCTATTCACTGCGGCTCAATGTCGGCCGCCAGCGGCTGTTTGCGCTTTTCTCGGCGGCCGAGGCCGGCAGTATCGACCAGCCGGCGCTGATGAAGGCTCAGTTGAAGTGCTGTTACGCGCTGTCCGCCATCCCGCAATTGATCGCCGCCGTCGCCATGCAGGACCCGCTGTCCGACCGCGAGCGCGAATGCCTGTTCTGGGTGTCTGAAGGCAAAACCACCGATGAGGTCGCAGTGATCCTCGGGGTCTCGTCCAACACCGTCAACAGCTACATCACCCACGCCATCCAGAAATTCGCGGCGTCGAACCGCGCGATGGCCATCGCCACGGCGATCAGGAGCGGCATCATTTGAAACACGCTGACATCAAGGCGGCGGCCGAAGCCCTTTTCAACGAGCAGCGAAATCCGTTCGGCGCCTTCTCCATCAGTTCCGAGACGCACCATGCCGTTACCATCCCGGACGCGGTGCGCCGCTGCCGCTGGATCGCCGTCGACATCAACGCGTCGGCCTTCGGCCTCTACTTCGTCAGCCCCTCGCCGGAACGGGCGCGCCTGGTGCCGAGCTTCGATTCCGACTATCCCGCCACCGCGGTGACAACCAAGTTCATCGCCGGCGCCAATGGCGAGGAGATGGTGCACCACAGCGGCGCCTCGACAGCGCCGCGCTGGTGGGCGGACGACGGCATCGCCGGCTCGGACGCCGTCTTCCAGAACCTCGCCTGGGCGGAGCGGACGGCGCCGCTGGCGCCGGGCACCAACGGCATTGCCTTTCCCGTCCATGCCGATCGGGGCCATTGCGGGCTGGTGGTGTTCCTCGGCTCGACGATCGCTTTGCCGGAGGACACGCTCTACGAAATCCACGCCCGCTGTTTTTCGCTGTTCGCCGCCGTCGCCCGAATTCGTCCGAACGATGCCGGCCGGATGCGGTCGATCTCCAAGCGTGAACTGGAGTGCCTGAAGCTGACCGCCAACGGCAACACCAGCGAAGAGATCGCCAGGCTGCTGAAGCTGTCGGTCCACACCGCCAACCAGTATCTCACCCAGTCGACGCAGAAGCTCAACGCGGTCAACCGCAACCAGGCGGTGGCCAAGGCGCTGCGGCTGGGGCTGATCGAGTAGTCAGCGTCCAGCGATTCGGCTTGCGAAAGAAAATCAGCGATAGGCGAGCGGCTCGGTCCGGCGAATGCGCGCCTCTTCGATGACCGTCTCCAGCAAGGCGGTGTTGTGCTCGGGGTCTTCGCCGGGCTTCTCGAACGACACATAGTTGACCGCGACCGAAGACCTCTCCTCGCTCAGCGTCAGCTGGAAATAGACGGTGACGCCCGGCGGCCGAAGCTCGAGATCGAGCACGATGCGCGGGCTGCCGCTCCAGTCGACATGTGCCTCTCCGCCATGGCCGAGCCTGAGCGTGCCCGGCAGGAAGAACAGCTCCACCGCCGAATCCACCAGATCCGACAGGCAAGCGAAATGCTCGAGCCGGATGAAAGCGATGTAGTCGGCGACATCGATCAGCCGCAACTCGTCGACCACCTGCTCGATGGCCTTGGCGACAATGAGTTCGCGGGATTTTGCGTGCGGTTGGCGGTTCATGAAATTTGTCTCCGCTCAGCCTTTTTGGAGTAGACGATCCGCACCAATTCGGCGACGGCCTGGTAGAATTGCGACGGGATCACGCTATCAACCGAAACTTGCTTGTACATGGAGCGGGCGAGCGCCACGTCCTCGAAGATCGGGATGTTGTGCTCCTTGGCGATCTCGCGAATCTTGAGCGCAACCAGGTCCTGGCCCTTGGCCAGCACCAGGGGTGCTGAATCCTCGTCGCGGACATATCTGAGCGCGATGGAAAAGTGCGTCGGATTGGCAATGATCAGCGTCGCGCGCGGCACCGCCGTCATCATCCGCTTGCGCGCCCGGTCGCGCGCCAGCGAGCGCAGCCGGGACTTGATGATCGGGTCGCCCTCGGACTGTTTGAACTCGTCCTTGACCTCCTGCTTGGTCATCCGCAGATCCTGCTTCCAATGGAAGCGCGACCAGACGACGTCGACCGCCGCGATCAGCCCCATGACGAAGACGATCGCCACCAATATGTCGACGGTGATGCTTTTGATGACGAGGCCGAAAGCGACGGGGTTGGTGATCATGCCGGCCAGGAGCTGGCGGTAGTCCTGCGACAGCGTGAAGTAGAGCACGATACTGGCGAAGCCGAGCTTGCCCAGCGATTTCAGGAATTCTACCCAGCCCTGAATGCCGAACATCCTGGTCCAGCCCTTGGCTATCGAGATGCGCGACAGTTGCGGCCGGATCCGCTCGCCGACGACTTGCGGCATGTTCTGCAGCACCGAGGCGCCGATGCCGGCCACCACCAGCAGCACCAGCAGGCTGACGACGGCGTTGCCTATTTCCATCATCACGGTGTTGTAGAGCGCGATGACGTCGGTCTCGGTGTCCATCGGCCACGCCTCGGGCTTTTCCAGGAACATCGACAGGAACATGCCGAGATTGACGACCGCGTCCTTGGCGTAGAAGACGGTGAACACCAGTAGGGCGATGAAGGACGCCAGAAGTGCGGCCTCCCTGGAATGGGGCAGTCTGCCCTGTTCGATGGTGTCGCGGATCTTCTTTTCGGTCGCGTCTTCGGTTTTGGAGTCTTTGTCCGCCGCTTCAGCCATTCAGCTCTCGGCGTTAAGCCGCTTCGCTCTGCTGCGACGAGGGCAGTTCGAAAGCCCCCTCGCGCGAAAGCCGGATTGTCGCCACCGCGATGTTCTTGCGCGCCGTCATGATATCGGCAAGCTGAATGCCTTCCGAGCCCTGTCCGAGCTCGGACTCGATCATGCGCCGCGACCGTGCGCCGATCGCCGAGAGCGCCGATTCCGTCAATGCGGGTGGTGCACCGCGCAGCGCCAGCGTAATCAGTTCGGTCGACAGCCCGTCGAACAGAAGCACCCGCGCCTTCTGCGTCAAAAGCGGCAGATCGTCGAAGGCAAACAACCTGGAGCGGACACCGCCGAGGTCCGGCGTGCCGGCCTCTTCCAGATCCTGCATGACCTCTTCCAGCTGCGGCTTGTCCATTTCGTTGAGCACACTGGCGACGCGCGCCTGTCCCGCCGAGATGTCCTTGGTCGCGGTCTGCGCCAGCACGCTGGCGCGCAGCTGGTTCTCGATGATCCTGGTGGCCCCGTCCGGAATGGTCGCCATCGTCACCATGCGCTTGATGATCTCGCTGCGCATCGGCTTTTCCATGGTCAGCAAAATGTTGGCGGCGGCCTGCGGCGCAAGCTTCGACAGCACCATGGCCGCGGTCTGTGGATGCTCGGCGGCAAGGAACGTGCCCAGACGCGTCGGTTCGAGCTTTTCCAGCTGCGGCCAGATCGGCGGTGGTCCTTCCGGCGCAACCTCGAAGCGCTTGTCGCCCATGATGGCGCTCATCTCTTCGGGCGACAGCGATTCATTGAGGATCGTGTCCATCCGGTCGGCGGAATCGAGCAGGCCCGCACCTTCGGTGAACTCGGCCTCGAATTCGGCGACGATGCGTTCAAGATCGCTTTGCGGAATGGTGCGCAGCAGCCGCGCCCCTTCGATCAGTGCCTTCAGTTCTTCCTGCTTGAAGAATTTCAGGAGCCGGCTGGCCGAAGGTTTGCCCATCGCCACCAGGATGGCGGCGGCCTTTTGCGGGCGCGTGAGCGTCACCGGCGTCGTCATGGCATCCGCTCCTGCTGAGACCGCATGTCATTCATTGCTCAAGCGCCCTTGGTCGCCGCGATAATTTCGGTCAGCCTGATGCCGAAGCGCGACGGATCGCTTTCCAGCACGGTGATCTCGCCGCGCGCGATCTTGCGGCCGTTGACCACGACATCGACCGGTTCGCCGATGCGCCGGTTGAGCGCCACCGTCGAGCCCTTCTGCAGCGCCATCAGGTCCGACACCGGCATTTCCGTACTGCCGAGGATGATCTGCACATCGACCGGGATGCTCATGATGATGTTGGAATTGGCGCCGGACGTGGCAGCCCGCAAGGCGGCGTCGGGCCGCTTTTCCTCCTCCTGGAGGACACCGCGCAATTCCTCGATGGCGCGGTCGAGCTGTTCGTCCGGCTGGTCGATATTGGCTTCCACCTTGGTCTTGGCCATCAGTCGTCTCCAAATGCTTGGGCTTGCCCGGCGTCAGCCCGGCATGAGCCCATCGATAAAATCCTGACCGGCATCGTAAGGATGCCTGATCCGGACGGTGTAGTTCTGCCCGAGTTTACCGAACTCGCAGACAAACAGCGTCTTGTCGCGCGCGCTCAGCTTGGCCTGCGACTGCGCGGTTTCCTCGAACTCGATGATCTGGCCCGGCTCGAAGCCGGCGAGGTCGCCGAGCGTCAGGCGTGCCAACGGCATGGTCGCTTCGAGCGTCACCGTCGAGCGCATCACCTCTTCGGAAAAACGTGCCCGCCAGTCGGAGGTCGTGCCTTCGCTGTCGTGGACATCGGCGATACCGCGTGTGGCCAGCAGGATGCGCTGCGGGATCATCACCGTGACCGTTCCGCTGTCGGTCGGCGTCGAGATGCCGAAGACGATGCGCACCGCCGCGCCATCGCGCAGCACGCGGCGCTTGGCTTCGCTGCCCGAAAGTGCCCGCGGCACCGGCAGCCGCAGCTCGAGCGAGCGCCGGCCTGATCCGTTCAACGCCTGCGCAACTTCCTGGAAGACCGTGGTCGCGACATCGGTCTCGATCTGCGACAGAGCGCGCTCGATCGGCGAAACCGGCTGATCCGGATCGCCGCCGAACAGCGCGCACACCATCACGGCGATGGCCGGCGCATCAGCCACCAGCGTCATCGCATCCGAAGACGTCGGCGATGCTATGATGGCCATGGCAAAGGCATCGCCGGCATTCGTGCGGGCATCGGGAACACGGCTGATCTCGACCGTGCGCAGGTCGACGGTGACCGGTGCACCGAGCTCGCCGGCCAGGCTCTTCTGCAGCAGCGGCAGTGCGCGCTCCCCCATCGAGCGCCCGGTGCCGATGACGTGAGCGGCCTCACCGCTTTCACCGACCAGACGCTCGATGATCAGCGAGCGGGCTTGCGAGGGGCTGCCAGGACTTGTCATGACGGCGTGCGGTCCTGTCTGTCTTCATGCATGGCTCAAGCCGCTTTCTTCTCGGCGGAAGCTGTGTTCATCGTGCTTTGCTCGACGGCATCGATCGTCGGCCGCTCATAGGACGAGATGGTCTTGCGGCCGAACTCGATCGCCACCTGCGGCAGAGCGCCGTTCATATAGGCAAGCAGCGTCTGCTTGACGATGATATAGAGGCGATTCTTCTTCTCGCGCACCGTCTTGATCTTGGTGGCAACCGGTCCGACCACCGCATAAGACAGGAAGATGCCGAGGAAGGTTCCGACAAGGGCGGCGCCGATCAGGCCGCCGAGGATTTCGGGCGACTGGTCGAGCGCGCCCATCGCCTTGACCACGCCGAGCACGGCGGCGACGATGCCGAGCGCAGGCAGACCGTCGCCCACCGCCACCAGCGCATGGTAGGCCTTCATCTTGTCGGACTTGATGGTCTGGATTTCCTCGTCCATCAGCGCCTCGATCTCATGCGAGCGGGCATTGCCGATGATGATGATGCGGCAGTAGTCGCAGATGAAATTCGTCAGGTCGTGGTTCTTCAGCACGGTCGGGAACGCCTGGAAGATCGCCGACTCCTCCGGATTGTCGATGTGCGCCTCGACCTCGCTGCGCGACTTCGAGCGCAGTTCGCGCATCAGGCTGTGCAGCACGCCCAGCGTCTCCAGATAGTCGCGTTCTTTCGGTACCGCCTGCTTGAACGCTTCGAGGATACCCCTGCCGGTGTCCTTGACCGTCTTCATCGGGTTGGCGACGAGAAAGGTGCCAAGTGCGGCGCCACAGATGACCACCGCTTCCCAAGGCTGCATCAGCACATGCAGATGGCCGCCCATGGCCATGAAGCCGCCGAGAACACAGCCGAGCGTCACCACAAGTCCGATCAGAATGCCCACGCCAGATCCTTCCGCATCACGTCAGGCCTAACCGATAGCCCCCGTGCCTTGTGTGAGGCTTGAATCATGCAAGGTGAGGCGATTCAGCCTCGCGCAAGCAAGTCCGCATACTCTTGCTTTTGAAGCTGCGACCGGAGGCATGTCGTGTTGAGCACTTTTACCAGCTACCAGCTCATCGCCAGGGACATCCCCAAGGCGATCGACCGCATCGAGGCGGAGCCGATCACCAAGCGCGACACCGACTACTATCTCGCCAACATCGGCAGCGTGAAATCGATCGACGATTTCGTAAAGAACGACCGGCTGTTCAAATATGCCATGAAGGCCTTCGGTCTCGGCGACATGGCTTACGCCAAGGCCTTCATGGTCAAAGCCCTGAAGGAAGGGGTGTCGGATTCCGACAGCTTCGCCAACAAACTGAGCGACAAGCGTTATGCCGAGTTCGTGTCGGCCTTCAATTTCGCCGCCCTGGGCCCTAATGCCACGAGCTACAATTCGGCGCAGCAGGGCGTGACCAACAATTATGGTCTCCAGGTCTCGGTCGGCCCTTCGCAGAACGGCTTCACCTATTACAAGGGCGAAACCTCGTACTACCTGAGCAACATTTCCAACGTAAAATCGATCGACGACCTGATGGGCAACGATCGCCTGCTCACCTATGCGATGGCCGCGTTCGGCCTGGACGCCGACGCCGAGCCGGCTGCGACCGTGCGGGCCATGCTGGAAGGCGGCGTCACCGACCCGAACAGCCCCGCAAACACGTCGACAAACAAGGGCTATGCGGCTTTCGTCGCGGCTTTCGACTTTGCCCAATATGGCGACCAGGCTACGGCGCGCGACGCCGTCCAGCAGGCGGTGCCGAAGGCTGTGATCGGCGGAACCGGACTGTTGCTCGTCAAGCCGACCGCGCAATACATCAAGGGCGAGGCCGACTACTACGCAGCCAACATCTCCAAGGTGAAGTCCATCGAAGACCTGCTGAAGGACAAGCGCCTGCTGACCTTCGCCATGGCTGCCTATGGGCTTGATGCATCGACCCAGACGACGAAGCAGATCCGCACCATGGTCAATGGCGGCGTCACCGATCCGTTGAGTCCCGCCAACCTGTTGACCGACAAGAGCTACGCCAACTTCGTCAGCGCCTTTGATTTTGCCCAGTATGGCGATCAGACGACCACGCGCGACGCGGTGCTGAAGACCACGCCGAAGCTCTACACGACCGAGTCCAGTCTTGGCCTCATCAAGCCGAATGCGGACGCCGTCCAGGCCGAGACCAGCTACTACCTCGCCAACATCACCAAGGTGAAATCCGTCGACGATCTGATGGCCGACAGCCGCCTTTATAAGTATGCTCTGTCCGCCAGCGGGCTCGATCCTGCGACCACCAACAAGGATCTCGTCCGCGATGTCCTTGAGGGTGGTGTCCGCGATCCCGCCAGTGTCGCCAACAAGCTCTCCAACAAGGCCTATGCCAGGCTCGCCACCTCGTTGAATTTCGAGGCCTACGGCGAAGCGGCAACGACCCGCAGCCCGTCGCAGCAGCCGGTGGTCGACAAATACATGCGCCAGACCCTGGAAGAAGACGCCGGCAAGACCAATGAGGGCGTGCGGTTGGCGCTCTATTTCGAGCGCAAGGCCTCGACCATCACCAACTGGTACGACGTGCTGGCCGACACGGCCCTGGCCAGCGTGCTACGCACCGCCATCGGCCTGCCCGATTCCTTCGCTGCCGCAGATATCGACAAGCAGGCGCAGGCCTTCGAGGCAAAGCTCGACCTCACCGATTTCACCGACCCGGCCAAGCTCGAGAAATTCCTCACCCGCTTCACCAGCCTTTGGGAAATCAATCATCCGACCTCGACCGCCCAGACATCGATCGGTGTGCTGTTTGCGCAGCCGACCACCGTCGGCATCTCGACCGATCTGATGATGGCCATGCAGAAACTGAGATTCTGAGAACACCATGCAGGACAGCCTTTACGTCGCCCTTTCCTCGCAGATCGCGCTTGAGCGCCGTCTCGACACCATCGCCGACAATGTCGCCAATGCCTCGACCATCGGCTTTCGCGCCACCGGGGTGAAGTTCGAGGATGTCGTCTCCGGCACAGGTCCCAAGTCCGTGTCCTTCGCGTCCTCCGGCAAGACCTATTTGTCCGGCGCCCATGGCGCGATGACGCAGACCGGCAACCCGTTCGACTTCGCCGTCCAGGGCGATGCCTGGTTCGGCATCGACACTCCGGCCGGCACCGTGATGACGCGCGACGGGCGGTTTTCGATGAACGAGAACGGCGAGCTGATGTCGCTCGAGGGCCATCCGGTGCTGGATGCCGGCGGCGCGCCGATCCAGCTTGACCCGCGCGACGGTCCGCCCAAGGCGGGCGCCGACGGCTCGCTGCGCCAAGGCGACAAGCTTGTCGGCGCCATCGGCCTGTTCAATTTCGACCCCGGTCCGAACTTCGTCCGCTACGGCAATTCTGGCATCGTGCCCGCGCGTGCGCCGGAGCCGGTCACGGACCGTTCCGATCTCGGCGTCGCGCAAGGCTATGTCGAGGAATCCAACGTCAATCCGGTGCTCGAAATGACGCGCCTGATCATGGTCCAGCGCGCCTTCGAGAACACCGCTGCGCTGATGCGCCAGACCGACGCCTCGACCGACGACGCCATCAAGACGCTCGGCTCCAAGTCGTAGCAGCATGTCGAGCAGCAAATCATCGATACGCGCGCTTGAACGGCAACCGGAGACAGCACCGGAAAACCGGCTGGCTGCGCTGGAGCGGATCTGGCGCCGCTTCGATGACACCGAGACGTTGCTGCGGCGCGGCGGCCGTGTTTCGGAGGTTTCGCCAACGCATTACAAGGTGCGCGGCCTGTCTGAAGTCGCCAGGCTTGGCGACCTCGTCGAGCAGCGCGGCAATGCCGGCACGCGCCGCGGCGAGATCGTCAGGATCGGCCGCGACGAAGTCGTCATCGCCCCTTTCGAACGCAGCGCCGACGCCGGCATCGGCGACGCCGTGTTTCGCCGCGGCCCGCTGACGGTAACGCCGCATGCTTCGTGGCGCGGGCGCGCCATCGACGCGCTGACCCGCGTCATCGACGGCGGCCCGCCGCTGATCAGGATCGGCGAGGCTGCGAGCGGCGACGGCACAACGCCCGGCGCCATGGCGCGGCAGCGCGTCGGCACCGCCTTCACGACCGGGGTCAAGGTCATCGACATCTTCACGCCGCTCTGCCTCGGCCAGCGCCTCGGCGTCTTTGCCGGTTCCGGCGTCGGCAAGTCGACGCTGCTCGCCATGCTGGCCGGCGCCGACGCCTTCGACACCGTGGTCGTGGCGCTGATCGGCGAGCGCGGCCGCGAGGTACGCGAATTCCTCGAAGACACGATCGGCGCAGAGAGCATGGCCAAGACGGTCGCCGTCGTCGCTACCAGCGACGAGAGCGCCATGATGCGCCGGCGCGCGCCGGATACCGCCATGCGCGTTGCCGAACATTTTCGCGACCAGGGCCATCGCGTGCTGCTGGTGCTGGATTCGATTACCCGCTTTGCCCATGCGCTGCGCGAGGTAGCGACCGGCACCGGCGAGCCGCCGGTCGCCCGCGGCTATCCCGCTTCGGTTTTCACCGATCTGCCCAAGCTGCTCGAACGCGCTGGCCCGGGCGCTGAAGGCCCCGGTATCAAAGGACAGGGATCAATCACTGCCATCATCTCGGTGCTGGTCGACGGCGACGACCACAACGACCCGGTCGCCGATTCGGTACGCGGCATCCTCGACGGCCATGTCGTGCTCGACCGCGCCATTGCCGAACAGGGCCGCTACCCCCCGGTCAATCCGCTGTCGTCGATCTCGCGCCTCGCCGACAAGGCATGGAGCCCCGAGCAACGCATGCTGGTGACCAGGCTGAAGTCGATGATCTCGCGCTTCGAGGACACGCGCGACATCCGCCTGCTCGGCGCCTATCAGGGCGGCGCCGATGCCGAGCTCGATATTGCCGTGCGCCAGGTGCCGCTGATCTACGAGGCGCTGACGCAGTCGCCCAGGGATCGCGCCTCGAGCGACGCATTCTCCGACCTCGCCCGTCATCTGAAAGGCAAGCAAAGTGTCGATGCAGGAGACTGAGCTTCAGTACACCGAGCGGCTTTTGCGCGAGATGATCGCAGAGGCCAGTGCCGCCGAGGAAGCCCGGGCCAACGAAGCGAGAGCTGTCAGGGCAAAGGCCGATCTCGACAAGGTCGCCAAGGCTGAGGCCATTCTGGCCAGGGCCGGCAGGCCATTCTTGCCCAGGGTAGCCAGCGTAGTCGAGTCCACTGTGCCTCGCTTGGCCGAGCCTGCCTTGCCCAGCGTCGTCAAGCCTGAATTGCCAAGGACCCCTCGCGCCGGCCCCGAAGAAGCTATGGAGACCAGTCGCGACTCGCTTCTCGACGGGCTGTTCCCGGTCACCGAATGGCCGCAACCGCCAAGGCCGCAATATCCCAGGCTCGATAAGAAATCCGACCGCCGCAGCGATATCGTCTTTGCCGCGCTCGGCATCACGCTCGGCCTGATCTGCGCGCTGTTTCCCTGGTATATCTTCTTCAATCAGGACCAGTTCGGCGTGCAGGCGATCAAGTTCGGCGGCAGCGGCACCAATGCAGGGCGGGTCAGCGGCGGTTCGCAGATGGAAAACAGCGGTCAGCCGCTGACGGCAAACGATGTTCCCGATGTCGACCTGTTCGCCACCGGCACGCTGCAGGACCCCGAGGACAAGACCCAGCCTCCCGGCGTCGACGAGCAGCCCTTCCCGGCGGATCCCAAATTTCGCATGGTTCATGTCGCCAATGGCCGCGCCATGATCGAGGACGATGCCGGCCTGTGGATTGTCCAGCGCGGCTCGAAGCTGCCCGACTCCAGCGTCGTCTCGTCGATCGAGCAACGCGGCGGCAAGTGGGTCATGGTCACCAGCACCGACCAGGTGATCGAACTCTCCAAATAGCGGCACACCGGCTTACGCCTAGCCCGCGCAAGGTCCGCGCAAGACTGGCAGCCTAGTCTTGTACGTACCAGCCTGGAGATCCCCATGGAGCCCATCAATCTTTTCGATCTCGCCGCCAAGCAGTCGCAATGGCTGTCGGTGCGCCAGTCGGCCATTGCCGGCAACATCGCCAACGTCAACACGCCGGGCTACACCGCCGGCGATGTCGAGCCGTTCGAGAAGGTGCTCGACCGCACGGCAGTGTCGCTGACCGCCACCCAGGCAGGCCACCTCGGCACTGCCGCCACTAATGCCGGCTTCACGGTCAAGCCAGAAGAGACGACCGGCGCCATCATGCCCTCGAAGAACACGGTGGTGGTCGAGAACGAACTGATGAAGGCCGGCGAGGTCCGCCGCTCGTTTGAACTCAACACCGCGATCGTCAAGGCCTTCCATTCGATGATGATGATGGCGGTGAAGAGCTGACCATGGACGCTTTGACCTCAGCCCTCAAGATCGCCGCGTCCGGCCTCAGCGCCCAGTCTGACCGTTTGCGCGTCGTTTCGGAAAACCTTGCCAACGCGCAGTCGACCGGCAACACCCCGGGCGCCGACCCCTATCGCCGCAAGACCATCAGTTTCGTCTCGGAACTCGATCGTGCCTCGGGTGGCACGACGGTTGAGGTCAACTCCATCGACCGCGACCCCAGCGACTTTCCCGTCGAATTCCAGCCCGGCAACGAGGCCGCCGACGACAAGGGCTACGTCAAGATGCCCAATGTCAACGTGCTGGTCGAGATGGCCGACATGAGCGAAGCCAACCGCTCCTACGAAGCCAACCTTCAGGTCATCAAGCAGGCGCGTGATCTGATCTCCATGACCATCGACCTGATGAGGAACCAGTAATGATCAGCGGCATTGGCGGTATCGGATCGCTTCCCCTCAAGCCGGAGATCGGTGGCGCCGATACCACGACCGACCTGTTCCAGGGCACCAAGGCGCCGATGGCCGGCAGCGAAATCGGCACCACCTTTGCCGAGGCGCTGAGCCAGGCCGCCTCGAAGACCGTCAACACCTTGCAGAATGCCGAGCAGGTGTCGATCCAGGCACTCAGGGGCGACGCCGATACCCGTCAGGTCGTCGACGCCGTCATGAGCGCCCAGCAGGCCCTGCAGACCACGATCGCGATCCGCGACAAGGTCGTCTCCGCCTATCTCGAAATCAGCCGTATGGGCATCTGAGGAGAACTTGCCGTGAAAGCACTCGCCATCGCAGCGACCGGCATGAATGCCCAGCAGACAAATCTGGAAGTCATTGCCAACAACATCGCCAACATCAACACCACCGGCTACAAGCGCGCGCGCGCCGAATTCTCCGACCTGCTCTACCAGGTCGACCGCACGCAGGGCGTGCCCAACCGCTCCAATTCATCGCTTGTGCCGGAAGGCGTGTCGATCGGCCTCGGCGTCAAGACGACGGCGGTGCGCAACGTCCATACGCAGGGCGAACTGACCTCGACCGGCAACAGTTTCGACATGGCGCTGACGGGCCGCGGCTGGTTCCAGATCGAGGGCGGCGACGGCGGCACGCTCTACAGCCGCGCCGGCGCCTTCAATACCAACGCCACCGGCCAGCTGGTGACCGTCGACGGCGCCAATGTCATCCCGGCCATCACCGTGCCGACCGATGCCATCGAAGTTGTCGTCAACAAGACCGGCCAGGTCTTTGCCCGCATCGACGGCCAGACCGACCTCCAGCTGCTGGGCCAGCTGCAGCTCGCCAACTTTGCCAATGAAGCCGGCCTGGCGCCGCTCGGCGAAAATCTGTTCCAGGAGACGCCGGCCTCCGGCCCGGCCAATGTCGGCGTGCCCGGCGATCCCGGCTTCGCCTCAGTCGAGCAGGGTTATCTCGAGGCCTCCAACGTCGATCCGGTCAAGGAAATCACCGAGCTGATCTCGGCGCAGCGCGCCTATGAGATGAACTCCAAGGTCATCCAGGCCGCCGACGACATGGCCTCCGTCGTGTCCAAGAACATCAGGTAAGGTTTGATGGTCTCTCCGGCCTCCCGCTCCGCGCTTTGCCGCACCGCGCTGATGCTCGCGCTGGTAGCCGGCGGTGTGCCGGCGTTTGCGCAGGAAGCGGCAAATCAGGAGACCACCACCCAGGTCGCAAGCAGTCAGGCAACCGGCGAGATCGTGCTGATCCCCAACCGGGTCATCTATCCCGGCGAGATGATCGACACCGGCGCGCTGAAGCCGGTGACGCTGCTCCCCGGCAAGCACAGGCCGGATGCGGTCGCCACGCAGGCCATGGAACTCCAGGGCAAGGTCGCCAAGCGCACGCTGCTGCCCGGCCGCTATATCCCGGTCGCCGCCATCCGCGACGCCTGGCTGGTCGAACAGGGTGCCGCCGTGCAGGTCTATTTCATCGCGGGCGACCTCACCATTTCGGCCACGGCGGTGTCGCTGCAGCCGGGTGCCGCCGGCGATTTGATAAAGGTCCGCAACACAGACAGCGGCAAGATCTTTTCCGGCACGGTGATGGCTGACGGCACCATCCGGGTCAGCGCGTCATGAGACGCGGAGCTGCCCTTCTGCTCGCGGCCGTTGTCGGCCTGCAGCCGGCGCTGGCCGACGGTCTTACGCCGAAGCAAAAGCGCGATCTTGCCGGCCAGAATGGCGGCGCCTTTGTCGATCCCGAATACGATCCGGCCACCACCAACCGCATGTTCAGGGTCTCCAACGGCCCAAGCTCTCTGCCACCCGGCCAGGTCGCATCGCGCATCAAGGACATTGCGCAACTGCAGGCTTCGCGCGACAACCAGCTCGTCGGCTACGGCCTCGTCATCGGCCTCGCCGGATCGGGCGACAGCCTGCGCAATTCGCCCTTCACCGAACAATCGATCCGCGCCATGCTCGAAAATCTTGGCATTGCCACCGAAGGCGGCAGCGCGCGTGCCAAGAACGTCGCCGCCGTCATCGTCACCGCCAACATGCCGCCTTACGTGCAGTCGGGCGCCCGCATCGACATCGACGTCTCCTCGATGGGCGACGCCACATCGCTTGCCGGTGGCACGCTGATAATGACGCCACTGAAGGCGGCCGATGGCGAAATCTATGCTGTCGGGCAAGGCTCGGTCATTGTTTCCGGCTTCACTGCCCAGGGCGATGCCGAAAAGCTGACGCAAGGCGTGCCGACCGCCGGTCGCGTGCCCAACGGCGCCATCGTCGAGCGCACAGTGCGCGCCGAATTCGAGGATCAGGCGCTGCTCACCTTGCAATTGCGCAATCCCGATTTCTCCACTGCCGTCCGCATCGCCGACGCCATCAACGGCTACACCTCGCAACGCTTCGGCACGCGCGTGGCGGCGGAGCGCGATGCACGCACCGTGCAGATCAGGCGGCCGAAGAATGTTTCGGCGGCGCGTTTCTACGCCGAGATCGAGAATTTGGTGGTCGAGACAGACACGCCGGCACGCGTCGTCATAGACGAACGCACCGGCACCATCGTCATCGGCAACGAGGTCAAGATCTCGCGGGTGGCGATCAGCCACGGCACGCTCACCGTGCGGATCACCGAGCAGCCGAAGATCGTCCAGCCCGAACCGTTCTCCAAGGGCGTGACAGCGGAGGAACCGTTCACCACCATCGACGCCACGCGGCCTGACGCCCGCGTCAATGTGCTCGACGGACCGAACCTCGAAACGCTGGTGTCGGGCCTCAACCGTCTCGGCGTCAAGCCGGACGGCATCATTGCCATTTTGCAAGGCATCAAGTCGGCCGGCGCTTTGCAGGCCGATCTGGTTCTCCAATAGGCCATGCCGATGATCGATTTCTTTTCCCAAAAGCAGCACCGCCGCAGCGCAGCCTTGGCAGCTTGCGTCATCGCCGCCACCGTCCTTGCCGGCGGCACTGTCCGCGCGGAAGAAGCGGTGCGGCAGGTTCTGCCTGGCGGGCAACAGCCGGCGGCAGTGCAGCAGCTGGTCCGCGAGAAGGTGCCCGATGAAAGCGAGATCCAGCGCTTCTGCTCCAACATCGCCGACGCCGCCCGCGACCGCCGTTACGCGCTGCAGGCCGAAGAGCTGAAGCAGCTGCAGGCCGGCATCGACCTGCGCATGAAGGCGCTGGACGACAAGCGCGCCGAATACGAGCAATGGCTGAAACGGCGTGAAGTCTTCCTGGCCCGCGCCGAGGATGGCGTCGTCAAGATCTATGCCGGCATGAAACCGGATGCCGCGGCCGAGCGCCTGGCCATGGTCAACGCCGATCTCGCCGCCGCCATCCTGATGAAACTCGATTCGCGCAAGGCCGGCGTCATTCTCAACGAGATGGACCAGAAGGCAGCGGCCACACTCACCGGCATCATGGCCAGCGCGGCCCGAAGGGTAGATCCGTCATGAAGTCGCATATTCTCGCCCTGGTCGCCACGGCTTCACTTGCCGGCTGCGCCTCCGACCCCAGGGAGATCGGCAGGGAGCCGGCGCTGTCGCCGGTCGGCACCGGCATTACCGGCAGCGTCAATGCGCCCTACTCCTATCCCGAAACGCCAGCCGCGCCGGTGAAGAAATTCTCGCTGTGGGACGACCGCCAGAGCCGGCTGTTCACCGACCCGCGCGCGCTGCGCGACGGCGACATCCTGACCGTCAGGATCAAGCTCAACGACAAGGCCAACTTCAAGAACCAGAACGATCGCAGCCGCACCGCCGGGCGCAAGCTCGGCTATGACGTCAACCTCGGATGGGAAGGTGCCACCACCAGCGGCAAGGGCGACGCGGGGCTGAGCTCCACCACCGAAACCAATGCGGACGGCGAAATCAAGCGCTCGGAGAACCTCGAGCTCAACGTCGCCGCCGTCGTCACCGAAGTCCTGCCCAACGGCAATCTGATGATCCGGGGCTCACAGGAGGTGCGCGTCAATTACGAGCTCAGGGTGCTGACCATCGCCGGCATGGTGCGTCCATCCGATATCGGCGCTGAAAACACCATCTCTTATGAACGCATCGCCGAGGCGCGCATCTCCTATGGCGGCCGCGGCCGCGTCAGCGAAATCCAGCAGCCCGCTTACGGTCAGCAGATCCTCGACCAAGTCCTCCCCTTTTAGGACTGGAGAACGGCGCCGTGGCAAATGTCGAACAGGTTCAGCAAAAAAAGGGCCCGTCGCTTGTCATCCAGCTTGCGATGCTGCTGGCGGTGACGGGCGCCGCGATCGGCATGGGCTGGATGTCCGGCGGCTATCTGAAGGGCGTCGGGGGACCGGTGCCTGTGCCCGCCGCACCGGAGAACCAGTCCAATGGCGAGCAACCGAGCAAGGCGGCCGAACATGCTCCCGGCACCGGGCCGACGCTTGTCCAGCTGGCGCCGATCACCACCAATCTGGCTTCGCCTGCTGACACCTGGATAAGGCTGGAAGCGTCGGTGGTCTACGATGCGCCGCAGCCGCCGGAACTTACCGAAAGCATTCACCAGGACCTGCTTGCCATGGTCCGCACCCTGAAGATGCATCAGATCGAAGGCGCCAGCGGCTACCAGCATTTGAAAGCCGACCTCGAGGAGCGCGCCGCAATCCGCAGCGGTGGCCATGCCAAACAGGTTCTGATCAGGACATTGCTGCTCGAATGAGAAAACTCGTCCTCGCCGCCGCGATCGTCGTCGCCGCCACCTCTGTCGCCGCCGCCCAGCAGCTCGATCTCGGCGGCATCGGCAAGGCCGACGGCGCCACCGTCGGCTATATCATCCAGATGTTCGGTCTGCTCACCGTGCTGTCGGTGGCGCCGGGCCTGTTGATCATGGTGACGAGCTTCACCCGCTTCGTCATCGCCTTCTCGATCCTGCGCGCCGGCATCGGCCTGCAGTCGACGCCGGCCAATCTGATCCTGATCTCGCTGTCGCTGTTCATGACCTTCTACGTCATGGCGCCGACCTTCGACCAGGCCTGGAACACCGGCGTCAAGCCGCTGATGGACAACCAGATCAGCCAGACCGAGGCGTTCGAAAAGATTTCGGACCCGTTCCGCACCTTCATGCTGCACAATGTCCGCGACAAGGACTTCGACCTGTTCGCCGATCTCGCCCGCGAACGCGGCCAGGTCGTTGCCAGGGACACCGTCGACCTGCGCATCCTGGTGCCGGCCTTCATGATCTCCGAAATCCGCCGCGGCTTCGAGATCGGCTTCCTGATCGTGCTGCCGTTCCTCGTCATCGACCTGATCGTCGCCACCATCACCATGGCCATGGGCATGATGATGCTGCCGCCGACCGTCGTTTCGCTGCCCTTCAAGATCCTGTTCTTCGTCCTCATCGACGGCTGGAACCTGCTTGTCGGCAGCCTGGTGCGCTCCTTCACCTGACCGTCCGCGCGCCCTTGCGCCTTGCTAAAATTTTATGCAATATATTTCCGGTTAACCGTCCCGTTTAGCCCTTTGGTAGGGACTTGCCCGCATATTGCTCGCAGATGGCGGGTGATCGGGTTTCACGATCATTGGCATGATGCCGCTCCGTCATACCGGAAAAGCCGGTATGTCAAAAACACCCTGTAAAAATCAAGGTACGAGTAGCCATGTCCAGTATCATGACGAACGCCTCGGCGCTGACCGCGCTGCAGAGCCTGAACAACACCAACAAATCCCTCGAGCAGACGCAGGCCCGCATCTCGACCGGCTATCGCGTTGCCACCGCTTCCGACAACGCTGCTTACTGGTCGATCGCGACCTCGATGAAGTCCGACAATAAGGCCAACTCGGCCGTGCAGGACGCCCTCGGCCTCGGCGCCGGCAAGGTCGACACCGCCTACACCGCAATCAACGACGTCAAGGACCAGGTCGACCTGATCAAGACCAAGCTGGTCACGGCCCGCAGCGCCTCGAAGGAAGATCAGCAGAAGATCGCGACCGAAATCAACGCCATCCAGGCGCAGATCAAGTCCTCGGTCGCCAACGCCAACTTCGCCGGCTCGAACCTGCTGCAGAACGACGCTGCCGCTGCGTCCGACCTGAAGATCGTTGCGGCTTACAACCGTACCGGCGCGACCGTCACCATCGACACCATCGACGTCAAGGCAGCCGATACGCAGGTTCTCGATGTCGCCGGCACGGGCGGCATCGTCGGCGGCCTGCTCGCCGCTGCCTTCTTCGACCCGAGCACCACGGCGGTTACCCCCGCCGCCATCGACACCGCGCTCGGCACTGTTGAAACCGCGCTTGCCAAGCTGTCCACCGGCGCTGCCTCGCTCGGCGCTGCCAAGTCGCGCATTGACACCCAGAAGAGCTTCCTGTCGAACCTGTCGGACTCGATCGACAAGGGCGTCGGCGCTCTGGTCGACGCCGACATGAACAAGGAATCGACCCGTCTGCAGGCCCTCCAGGTCCAGCAGCAGCTCGGCATCCAGGCGCTGTCGATCGCCAACGGCAACTCGCAGTCGATCCTGTCGCTCTTCCGCGGCTGATCTCTCGACATTACGACTGACACCATCCGTCGGGCCGCGCCAACAGCGCGGCCCGATTTCTTTTTGCGGCTGTTGATTTTCTTGCTAAATGGCTGCCGATTTTTGCTCTTGGCCAGCGCCCTGAATGGCTTGGTTTAACAGGCCGTTAACCATATCCCGGTAGTCATGGTTAACCATTCCATGGCGGGCAGACCATACGGTCGATGGGCTTATGCCTACCCCCTTGATGAAGTTGATCCGGCGCGTTCGGGACACGCCAGTGTTTGAAAAGGGGTAAATATCTTGGCTAGCATCATGACGAACGCTTCGGCTCTGACCGCGCTGCAGAGCCTGAACAACACCAACAAGCAGCTTGAAACCACCCAGTCACGCATTTCGACCGGCTACCGCGTCGCCACCGCCAGCGACAACGCCGCCTACTGGTCGATCGCCACCACGATGAAGTCCGACAACAAGGCGCTTTCGGCCGTTCAGGACGCGCTTGGCCTCGGCGCCGGCAAGGTCGACACCGCCTACACCGCCATCACCGACATCAAGGACCAGGTCGACCTGATCAAGGCCAAGCTGGTCACTGCACGCAGCGCCAGCAAGGACGACCAGCAGAAGATCGCCACTGAGATCAAGGCTATCCAGGACCAGATCAAGTCGTCGGTCACCAACGCCTCCTATGCCGGCTCGAACCTGCTGCAGAACGACGCTGCTGCGACCTCCGACCTGAAGATCGTCGCGTCCTATAACCGCACCGGCACGACCGTCGCCATCGACACCATCGACGTCAAGGCGGCCGACACGCAGGTCCTCGATCTTCCCGGCACCGGCGGCATCGTCGGCGCTCTGCTGGCGACGACCTTCTTCGATCCCAGCACAACCCAGGTCCTTCCGGCAGCCATCGACACCGCACTTGGCGCCGTTGAAACGGCGCTTGCCAAGCTGTCCACGGGCGCTGCCTATCTCGGCGCCGCCAAGTCGCGCATCGATACCCAGAAGAGCTTCCTGTCGAACCTGTCGGACTCGATCGACAAGGGCGTCGGCGCGCTGGTCGACGCCGACATGAACAAGGAATCGACGCGGCTGCAGGCCCTACAGGTCCAGCAGCAGCTCGGCATCCAGTCGCTGTCGATCGCCAACGGCAACTCGCAGTCGATCCTGGCGCTGTTCAAGCAGTAAGCCTGACCCGGCTTTCTCTTCCTTGAATAGGCCGCGCCAACAGCGCGGCCCTTTCCTGTATGGGTGTGTTTTGACGCATGTCGTTGACCCGGAACCGCTGCACACTTCCGGGCGACATGCTCTATCATCTTCGCACAAGCTTCGCGGTCTAGTGTTCCCACGGAATATCATGCTGGGAGCGCTTGAATCGTGCCGCAACAGATCCAGAGCATCATCTCGAATCTCAGGGCATTTGGCGTCAGGCGCCTTGCCATGCTGGCCGGCATTGCCGCATTGGTGATGGCCGTCATCGGCATCGGCTCGGTCTATCTCAACCGCCCGGCCTATGAGACGCTCTATGTCGGGCTCGATCGCTCCGACGTGAACCAGATCGGCCTGGTGCTCGGCGAAGCCGGCATCGGCTTCGACGTCGGCTCCGACGGCACCTCCGTGCTGGTGCCGGCCGGCACCACCGCGCAGGCGCGCATGCTGCTCGCCGAAAAGGGCCTGCCGACCAGCGCCAATGCCGGCTACGAACTGTTCGACAATGTCGGTTCTCTTGGCCTGACCTCCTTCATGCAGCAGATCACCCGCGTGCGCGCGCTGGAAGGCGAGATCGCCCGCACCATCCAGTCGATATCCGGCATCAAGGCCGCCCGCGTTCACATCGTCATGTCCGAGCGCGCCAATTTCCGCCGCGACGAACAGCAACCCTCCGCCTCGGTGGTCATCCGCTATTCCGGCATCGACGCCGAAAAGAGCGCCATGTCGATCCGCCATCTCGTCGCCGCCGCCGTGCCGGGCCTGTCGGCCGACAAGGTTACCGTGCTCGATTCCAACGGCAACCTTCTCGCCGCCGGCGACGATCCCTCCAACACAAGTGCTGCCCGCACGCTCGGCGTCGAGCAGACCGTCGAGGCGCAGATCGGCGACAACATCCGCCGCGCGCTGACGCCTTATCTCGGCCCCGACAATTTCCGCGCCAGCGTCAAGGCCGATGTCAACACCGACACCCGCCAGACCGAAGAGACGATCTTCGATCCGGAGTCACGCGTGGAGCGTTCCGTGCAGTCGGTGCGCGCCAACGAAAACAGCAATCAGAGGCAGGCCTCGACCCCGGCCACCGTCGAGCAGAACCTGCCCGAGACCCAGGCGACCAGCACCGATGGTCCGCAGACGTCATCGGAGAATGATCGCAAGGAGGAGATCACCAATTACGAGATCAACTCCAAGAAGATCGCCACAGTCTCGAACGGCTATTCCGTCACCAAGATGTCGATCGCCGTCGTCGTCAACCAGCAGCGGCTGATGACCATCCTCGGCAAGGACGCCACACCCGAACAGATCGCCAAGCGCGTCGCCGACATCCAGAAAATGGTCGCCTCAGCCACCGGCTTCGACGACAAGCGCGGCGACATCATCGATGTCTCGGCGGTCGAGTTCATCGACGGGCTGGACGGCGAGCCGGTCGAACAGCCGGGCATAATGGCGTCGATCGGAACCCATGCCGGTACGATGATCAACGCCGGCGCGTTCATCGTCGTGGTGTTCCTGGTCGCCTTCTTCGGCCTGAGGCCAATGGCCACCGCGCTGAGCGCGCGGCCGACGCCGGCACTTGCCGGTCCGAGCTTCGACGACGTCCAGCGTTCGCTGCCGACACCCGAAGCCGCCGGCGCCGAACCGGCGCCGGCTGCCTTGCCCGGCAGCCGCCCCGGCCCGACTCCACTCGATGATCTTCGCCAGAAGATCAGGCCGGCGCCACAGGAGCGGCTTGCCCGCATGGTCGACATCAATGAGGAGCGCACCGCGCAGATCCTGCGCAAATGGGCGGCCCAGGAAGCAGCGGTATAGACCATGGCCTCGGCAGCGCTTTTCGACCTTTTGCCGGATTTCGGCGCACGCAGCCAGCGTGCCGGCCAGCCCTCGCTCGCGGCCATGGCCGAGCCAAGGCCGGAGACGTCGGCGCCGCAGGCCGACATCGGCGCGCTGATCGCCGAAGCGGTCATCGATGCCGAAGCCGCCCTTGAAGCCCGCCTTGCCATCGCCCACCAGGCAGCGCTCGAGGCGCAGAGACAGGCCAATGCCGATGAAGCAAAGGCCTTTCTGGAAAGTTTCGGCGGCGATCTCGGCGCGGTCGTCACTGCCCGTATCGAGATCATGGAGGCCAAGGTCAGCGACCTCGTCGGCGCCACCATTGCGCGCATCATTGGCGGCCTTGTCAGCGACGATCTGCAGAAGCGTTCGCTGGAAGCCCTTGCCGGCACGATCCGCGAAGCCGTCGGCGACAGCGAGGCGGTGCGCATCGCCGTGCGCGGACCGCTGTCATTGTTCGAGGCACTGAAGGCTTCGCTCGGCCCACGCGCGGCCAATCTCGATTTCATCGAGGCGCCCGGCTTCGACCTTACCGTCGCCATTGACGAGGCGGTGTTCGAAACCCGCATTGCCGAATGGTCGGCCGCCTTGTCGGAGGCCCTGTCATGCGCGGGGGCCCTATTATGAACGAGTGGACGTCATGAGCGTTGTCGAGGCCGCAGACGCCAGGCACGAGATCATCATCGTGCGGCGCAATCACGACGACCACGACGACGCCCACCATGGCGGCGTCTGGAAGATTGCCTTTGCCGATTTCATGACCGCCATGATGTGCTTCTTCCTCGTCATGTGGCTGATCAACGCCGCCAACGAGCAGACCAAGGCGGCGGTTGCCAGCTACTTCAATCCGGTCAAGCTGGTCGATCGCAACGCCAGCCGCAAGGGCCTCGAAGACCTCGGCGATGGCCCGAGCAAGGTCGGGCTGACGGCGGACGACCCGCGGGACAAGACCAGCAAGGCGGGACAGGACGGCATCGGCGGCGCCGGCACCTCGGACAAGAAGCAATCGAAGGAATCGGCGCCGAAGACCGATCTTTCCGACGAGCATCTGTTTGCCGATCCCTATGCGGTGCTGTCGGAAATCGCCACCGACACCGGCGTCATGCAAAATGTCAGCGAGAAGGGCGATGGCGGCGCGCAGGCGTCCGGCCCGGCTACCGGCGCATCCGGTGGCCAATCCTACCGCGACCCGTTCGCGCCGGATTTCTGGTCGCAGCAGGTGGCTGCACCAGGCGCCGAAGCCACCGCCGAACGCAGCAAGATCGAAGGCGATCCGCTGAAGCCGGGTGACAAGGCGGCACAGACGCAAGTGGCGGAGGTGAAGGCCGTGCCGGCCGCGCCGCCAGTGGCCGCGGCGCCGCTCGAGCCGCTGGCGAAATCCGTTTCCGATAAGCCACTGACCAAGGCTGAAGCCAAGGCAGAGGCCAAGGCTGAAGCAGCGAAGGCCCAGATTGCAAAGGCCGAAGCTGCCGAAGCACAACCCGCACCCAAACCCGAAGCCGCGGAAAAGGCGCCGACGGCCGCCACTGTTAGAGCCGCGGCGCAGGTCAAGCAGGAACTGGCCGAGGCCTTCAAGCCAGGCGACAAATTGCATAATGGCGTCTCCGTCGAAGCCACCGACAAGGGTGTCGTCATTTCGATCACGGACCAGTTCGATTTCGGCATGTTCGAGATCGGATCGGCGGTGCCTAGGCGTGAACTGGTGCTGGCGATGGAAAAGATCGGCCGCATCGTCAACGAGCAGAAAGGCACGATCAGCATCAACGGCCACACCGACGCGCGGCCGTTCCGCAGCGACACTTACGACAATTGGCGGCTGTCCACGGCGCGCGCCCATTCCGCCTATTACATGCTGGTGCGCGGCGGCGTCGACGAGCGCCGCATCACCGAGGTCGCCGGCTTCGCCGATCGCGAGCCGAAAATTGCAGCCGACCCGATGGCGGCCGCGAACCGCCGCATCGAAATCCTGATGGCGACCGACGGATGAGGCGCGCCGCGATCATCGGCCGCGCCGTCGGGCTGCTGCTGCTGAGCGCTGTCCATCCGCCATCGGCCTTCGCCGAGGACGGCTTGCAGCCCTATCAGCTGGTGCGCTCGCTGCAGCTTGTGCAGGACCGCATCGCCGCCGGCGATCACGCCGCGCTGCCGATGCAGGCCAAGCTGCTCGAAATGGCCGACACAAGGCTGCGCGCGGCGGACGCAGATGATTTCAGCGACCCGAAGAATTTTCGCGCCTTGCTGGTCTATGGCATGAGTGGCGGCAACCCCGTCACCGTCGAGGCGGCGGTGTCGCGCGCCAAGACCGACCCGCAAAGCCTGACCATCGCCAAGGGCATCGTCGATTATCTGAACGGCCGGCCGGCGGCTGCGATCGAGGCGCTGAAGCCGATCGATCCGATGACCCTGCCCCCCGATCTCGGTGCCTTTCTGGCGCTGGTCAAGGGCTCGCTTCTCGCCACCGAGCAACCGGTCAGCGCGCTTGCGCTGCTCGACGATGCTCGCCTGCTCAGCCCCGGCACGCTGGTCGAGGAAGCAGCGCTGCGCCGCTCGGTCGGCATCGCCGCCGCGCAAGGCGACGGTGCGCGTTTCGCGCTTGCCTCAACCCAATATGTCGAAGACTACCTCTATTCGCCCTATGCCAGCCAGTTCGCCGACGCATTCGTCTCCGGCGTCATCACGCTGCACATGGCAATCAGCCAGGACAAGCTCGCCGACATCACCGCAATGATGGATCCCGAGCGCGAGAAGGTGATCTATCTGCGCATCGCCCGCCGCGCCGCGATCGACGGCTTTGCCGATCTCTCCGCCTTCGCCTCGGCCAGGGCTGAACGGGGCCGCGACGGCATCCACAATCAGGACGATCCGCGCGCCCAGCTCTATTCCAGCCTGTCCACGGTAACGTCCGGCACCATCGGCGAGGTCCGCGCCAAGCTGGACAAGATCGATCGCAACCAGCTTTCGCAAAGCGACCGCGACCTGCTCGATGCCGCGCAGGCCGTGGCGGGTGAAGTCATCGCCCCGCCGGCGCCGCTGCCTGCCGAAAAGCCCGCACCTGCCGCGGCCAGGCAGGAGCCGGTCAAGACCGCGGCCGTGGAAAGACCCGACGAGCCAGAGCTGCCGCCGGTCGAAGGCGCGATGCCGGAACAGCCAGCCGCCACAACGTCGAGTGAACAGCCCGCAACCGACCAACCGAAGGCGGCAAGTGAGCCGGCCGCGAAGGCACCGAGCACGCCAGAGGCAAAGGCGGCGGAAACGCCTGCAGTGGCCTCGGCCAGCGATGCGGCTCCGGTCGTGCCGGCATCGGTGCCGGCCCCCGCCGCAGTAGAGCCTACCGATCCCACCGACGCCGCCATGGCGAGGACGCGTCACCAGCTCGATTTGATCGACCAGATGCTTGGAGCAGCCCCGAAATGACCACCAATGTTGGCCAGGCCCTGCCGGCTCCCGCGCACGCCGGATCGAAGCAGTCGGCCTCAAACGCCAAAGGTGGCGACAAAAGCTTCGGCGACATGGTGCGCGGCGACGACGATGCGCCGACACCGATAGGCCAGGGAGCAATTGAGGCCGCGTCGCACGAGCTGCATTGGGCCAAACGCAGCCCTGCCGGTCCCGGCAAAAGCGAAATCCCACACACCCAGTCTGGCAAGACGGGGACGAAATCCGCTGCCGGCAAGGCCGCAAAAGAACATGCCGATAGTGGCCCGGACAAACCATCCAACGACGCTGAAGTGGCCGGACGAGACGCGGATGCAGGACCGCTGCAGGATCATTTGCCATTGGTGCTGGCGCTGCACGATATCAGGCATTTCTCAACGGTCCGGACAAGCGGGAACGGCATCGCGACGAATGGACAGACTGGGCAACCGGCGCCCGCTGGCGAGGCCATTTCTGCACAGACGTCGCCTCTGAAGAGACACCGCGCAGCTTCCGGCATTGACGACAGACTCGACACGACGACGCGATCCGAACGGGCCAAGACCGGTACCAGCGTATCAGCACGGGATCAGGGGCAAAAGCTGCCCGCGATCGGGCTCCAGTCCGGCAAACTGCCGCATCAGGATGGTCCGACGCCTCCTCTACCGGCGGACCAGACGGCAAGCGACGTTTCGGCACCCGAGGCAAAACGGTCCGCGCCGTCGGCGAAGTCCGTCGATGGAGCCCATTCCGCGGCATCGTCCACACAGGGAAAACAGCCGCCATTCGCTGCGCGCGTCGACATTGTCGCCGAGCAGAGTTTCCCGGCCCCGGCGCAAAGCCCGATGAACCAGACGACTTCGGCGCTTATCGACGCGCTGGCCTCGGATAGCGGCCTGCGGCAAGCGGTTTCGACGCCGTCGACGACCGCCCAGACGGCCGGTTCTGTTGCCGTTCCGACACATATATTGAAGATCGAGCTTCACCCGGCAGAGCTCGGCATGGTCACCGCCAGTCTCAGGCTTTCCGGAGAACAACTTTCGATAGAATTGAAGCCCGAAACCCATGAGGCTTACCGCCGTCTCGCCACCGACAGCGACGCCATCGTGAAGTCGTTGCGCGGGCTCGGCTTCGATGTCGACAAGGTCACCATCCTGCAACCCTCGATAGCGATCCACGCAGCGGCCCGCAGCGATGCAGCGAACTCGCATATGCCGCAAGGCCGCGACCAGTCCGCTTTTCAGCCCGGAAACTCGAGCGGCAACAATACGGGTTCGGGCGGCCAGCAGTCGGGAAGAAGCCGCAATGATGATGCCCAGGAATTCGGCCGCGCTGGCGCGCCTGCTCGCGAGCGCGCTGGCGACGATATGTTTATCTAGCCTCGCCACCAAGCCGGCCACCGCCGCCACCAACCCTTGCGAGCCCGAGATCTTGCGTGCCGCCGACCGCTATGGCGTGCCCGCCGGCATCCTCTATGCGGTCGGGCTGACCGAGACCGGCAAGAAGGGTAGCTTGCAACCTAACGCCATGAATATAGAGGGAAAAGCGGTATTTCCAAGGAGCCGCACTGAGGCCCTAGCCGCCTTCGAAGCAGCCCGACGTGAGGGCAAGACGCTGATCGACCTCGGCTGCATGCAGATCAACCATCACTATCACGCCGCGCATTTCCGCAGCGTCGACGACATGCTCGACCCGCGCCAGAATGTCGACTATGCCGCGCGCTTCCTGGCCAGCCTGCATGCGCGTCATGTCAGCTGGTCGATGGCCGTCGCCCGCTACCACGCCGGCCCCGACAATGACCCCGCGCAGAAATTCTATGTCTGCCGCGTCATCGCCAATATGGTCGCCACCGGCTTCGGCAAATGGACCCCGAACGCCCGCAACTTTTGCAACCCTTAGGTGAATCATCTCTTGCGAACGGCTGCAAATCCACGCCCGGCGGGTGACGTGCCACGTCACCCGTTCGGCAACCAACGATACAACCTCCTGATTGCGGTTATTTCGATACTCGAAATAACTCCCAAGAAAATAGCTACAAGAAATGACGGTTGTTCAGGATTCCCTGCACCGGTTACGCCTCTTCCCACGGGGCAGATGATCTGATTCGGAGGCGGGGCCGATGATTGTAATCGTTGACGAGCGAGAGCTCGTAACTGAAGGCTATAATTCACTTTTCGATCGTGAGGGCGTTGCCTGTGCAGGCTTCGCGTCCGGTGAATTCGGCGAGTGGGTGACATCGGCCGCCGACACGGATTTGCGATCGGTCCGAGCCTTCCTCATCGGCGACTGCCGCGAAGGCGCCATCTCGCCACGCCAGATCCGCGACCGCACCGGCGCTCCGGTCATTGCGCTGAGCGAACAGCACTCGCTCGAGAATACGCTGCGGCTGTTCGAGAGCGGTGTCGACGACGTCATACGCAAGCCGGTCCATATCCGGGAGATCCTGGCCCGCATCACCGCCATCCGCCGCCGCGCCCATGAGGACGTCAGCTACACCGAGATCGGCGCCATGCGCATCTTCATGGACGGCCGCGATCCCGAGATCGATGGCCAGCCGTTGCCTCTGCCGCGTCGCGAGCGCCGCATCCTCGAATATCTGGCGAGCAACCGCGGACGCCGCGTCACCAAGACCCAGGTCTTCAACGCCATCTACGGCATCTTCGACGAAGAGGTCGAGGAGAACGTCGTCGAGAGCCACATCTCCAAATTGCGCAAGAAGCTGCGCGAAAAGCTTGGTCAGGACCCGATAGATTCCAAGCGCTTCCTCGGCTACCGGCTGGTGTTCTGATGCCGGTCTGCGCCAGCCTCGCGCAAGACAAAAATTATATCCTCGCGACCACAGACATGGGCCCAACGATGTTGGGCATTGAGGAGACGTTTCGATGAGCCTTTACGGAATGATGCGGACCGGCGTTTCCGGCATGAACGCGCAGGCCAACCGCCTTTCGGCCACAGCCGACAACATCGCCAATTCCGACACCACCGGCTACAAGCGATCCTCGGCCGAGTTTTCGACGCTGATCATGCCGCAGGTCGGCGGCGCCTATAATTCCGGCGGCGTAAACACCACCATCCGCTCGGCCATCAGCGCCCAGGGCGTGCTGCAGTACACGACCTCGGTTTCCGACCTTGCGGTCAACGGCAACGGTTTCTTCGTCGTCCAGGACCCCAGCGGAACGCCTTTCCTCACCCGCGCCGGCGCATTCGTTCCCGACGCTCAGGGCAGACTGGTCAACGCCGCCGGCTACCAGCTGATGGCCTACAGCTACGCCAACGGCACACCGGCTGCCACCGCCAACGGTTTCGAAGGGCTGGTGCCGGTCCAGATCTCCGACCAGGAAATGACCGCGACGCCCAGCACCGCGGGCAACTTCAACGCCAATCTGCCGGCCGGCGCCACGCCGCCCGCCGGTCCGCTGCCGTCCACCAACAGCCCGACGGCGGAATACACGTCGAAATCCTCGATGGTCACCTACGACAATCTCGGCAACAAGAAGCTGCTCGACCTCTATTTCACCAACACCGGGACCGGCACCTGGTCGGTCTCTGTGTTCGACCAGTCCCAGGCGACGCCGGGCACATCCTTTCCCTATACGGGCGGCGCGCTGGCCACGGCCAACCTGACCTTCGACACCACCACCGGCAAACTCACCGGCGCCGTCGATTCGATTACCATCCCCGTACCGGGCGGTGCGTCGCTCGACCTCGATTTGTCCAAGCTGACTCAGCTCGGCACCGGCTTCACGGTCTCCGAAGCCAAGGTCAACGGCAACGCGCCCAGCACGATCGAAAAGATCCAGATCGGCGAGGACGGAGTCATTTACGCCCAGTATCAGGACGGCTCGACCAAGCCGCTGTTCAAGATCCCACTGGCCGACGTCCAGAGCGCCGACAACCTCACCGCACTGCCTGGCAATGTCTATGCGCAGTCCACCGACTCCGGCACCGTGCGCATCGGCTTCGCCAATGAAGGCAAGCTCGGCAGCATCATCTCCGGCGCGTTGGAAAATTCCAACGTCGATATCGCCGAGGAATTGACCAACATGATCGCGGCGCAGCGCAGCTACACCGCTAACTCGAAAGTGTTCCAGACCGGTTCCGACCTCATGGATGTCCTTGTCAACCTGAAGAGATAAACGACGGGCGCCAGGGGAATGAACCCAAACCAGAGCAGCGCGGTGCGCGGATTTCGAATTCAAGGCCACACCGGCAAACCGGCCGGGGTGGTCTGGAATTGCAGGTTTCCGAACGCCGACGCCGCCGACAGGGCAGAGACGTCATCCCCTCCCCACTGGCCTCGTGAAAGACCCGCATGTCGCTGACTTCCGCATTGACCATAGCCCAACAGTCGCTTCAGACCACATCGAAGCAGACCAGCGTCCTTTCCCGCAATATTGCCGACGCCAGCAACCCCGACTATGCCCGCCGCACGGCGGTCGTCGTCAGCAGCGCGCCCGGCGCCCGCTCGGTCGAGATCCAGCGCGCCACCAACGCCCTGCTGTTTCGCCAGAACCTTAGCGCGCAATCGGCATGGAGCGGCCAGAGCACGCTTTACAGCGGAATTGACCGCCTCGCCGTTGCCGTCAACGGCGTCGACAACGCCTCCTCTGCCTCGACCGCGATCGGCAAGCTGCAGAACGCGCTGCAGCTTTACGCCGCTACGCCATCCAACCAGAACCTCGGCTCCAGCGTCATCGACGCGGCCCAGCAGGTGGTGCGCGCTCTGAACGACGGCACCAACGCGATCCAGGATTTCCGCACCCAGGCCGATGGCGAGATATCAACGGCGGTTAACGATCTCAACTCGCTGCTTAGTCAGTTCCAGGACGCCAACAAGGCGGTCATCTCCGCAACCCGTTCGGGTACCGACGCATCCGACGCGCTCGACCAGCGCGACGCTTTGCTGAAGAAGATCGCGGACTATGTGCCGGTGTCGACCTTCACGCGTGGCGACAACGACATGGTCATCACCACCAAGGATGGCACGACACTGTTCGAGACCATTCCGCGCTCGGTAAGTTTCACCCCGTCGGCGGGCTACACGGCCGGCACACCAGGCAACACCATCTACATCGACAATGTGCCGGTCAGCGCCGGGGCTGGCGGCAACACCAGCGCCGACGGCAAGCTCGCCGGGCTCATCACCTTGCGCGACGGCGTCGCGGCGACGATGCAGAGCCAGCTCGACGAAGTGGCGCGCGGCCTCATCACCGCCTTTGCCGAAACAGCACCTTCGCAGCCCGACCGAACCGGCCTGTTCACCTGGTCGGGTGCGCCCGCCATTCCGGCCGCCGGCACCCTGATCGACGGGCTTGCCGGCTCGATCAAGGTCAACGCCGCAATGGACTCGAGCGTCGGCGGCAATCCGGTGCTGCTGCGCGACGGCGGCGCCAATGGTGCGGCCTATATCGCCAACACTGCCGGCAACGCCTCCTATTCGCAGCTCTTGATCGGCTATGGCGACAAGCTCGACAAGCCGATGCCTTTCGACGCTGCGGCCGGCATCACCGTCATGACCAGCGTGTCCGACTACGCCGCCAATGCCATTGGCTGGTTCGAAGGCCAGCGCCAGCAGGCCTCGAGCAACGCCGACGCCAAGGAAGCGCTGGCATCGCGCACCGCCGAGGCGCTGTCCAACGACACCGGCGTCAATGTCGACCAGGAGATGTCGCTGCTGCTCGACCTCGAACACACCTATCAGGCCTCGGCGCGCATGATGAAAACCGTCGACGACATGCTGTCGGCCCTGCTCGATGCCGTAGGATAAGCCATGAAAGCCACATCCGTCTCATCAGCCGCCCTCTCCAACGCCGCGCGCTATCAGCAGATGCGCATGCAGGCCGAACTGGTCAAAGCCACCAAGGAATCGACGACCGGCACCGTCGCCGATGTCGGTCTGGCGCTCGGCGCGCGCACCTCGCAGGCGGTCACCTTCTCGCGCGACCTCGACCGGTTGAACGTCATCATCGATTCCAATTCGCTGGTCACCGCGCGGCTGTCCTCGACGCAGGCTGCGCTTGGCCAGCTTTCCGACACTGCGCAGAATTTGCTGACCGCGCTGACCGCCGCCGGCAATTCCTCGAGCACCATCACGCAGCAAGCCGGCAAGGCCGCCGTGCAGCAGATGACCTCTATCCTCAACGCCAGCGTCAACGGCGAATATCTGTTTGCCGGCACCAACACCGACGTCAAGCCGATCGACGATTTCACCGCCGCGGGCTCGCCGGCCAAGGCGGCGTTCGACGCTTCCTTCTCGTCGTATTTCGGCTTCACGCAGGCCGATCCGCTCGCTGCCAACATCACCGCCGCCCAGATGGACGGCTTCATCACCAGCAATGTCTTGCCGCAGTTCATGGGCTCCGGCTGGCAGGCCAACTGGTCGAACGCCACCGACCAGCAGATCGTCAGCCGCATTTCGCTGGGCGAAACCACCCAAACCTCGGCCAGCGCCAATGACGACAGCATCCGCAAGCTCGCCATGGCTTCCGCCCTGATCACCGGCCTGCTGTCCGGCAATATCAGCCAGGCGGCGAAGACCACCGTTGTCGGCCGCGCCCAGGCGATGGTCGGCGAGGCGCTGGGCGGGCTAGGGCAGCTGCAGGCCGAGACCGGCCTTGCCGAGAAGCGGGTCTCCGACGCCAGCGACCGCATGAAGACGCAGGTCGACCTGTTCGAGCGCCATATCCTTGATCTGGAAGGCGTCGACCCCGCCGAGGCAGCCACCCGCGTCGCGGATCTGACGCAGCATATCGAGACGTCCTTCGCGCTGACCGCGCGCCTGCAGCAGATGAGCCTGCTGAACTACCTGACCTGACAATCTCAACCGCAACGGTAGAGCCAAACGATGTACCAATTCTCCTACGCCGACATCCAGACCGACTCCGTTGCCGATGCGAAAGATCGCGAGCGGCAGCTTTTGACCCGCTCGATCGAAATGCTGGCGGCGGCGGCGGCGGTCGGCCACACCTCGATGGAGGCGGTCGAAGCGCTGCACTTCACCAACCGGGTCTGGACCACCTTCGTCGAGGATCTCGGTTCCAGCGACAATGTCCTGCCCAAGGAACTGCGCGCCAACCTCATCTCCATCGGCCTGTGGCTGCTGCGCGAGGCCGAGGACATCCGCCAGGGCCGCACCGACAATTTCGAAGGGCTGATCGAAGTGTCCCAGATCATCCGGGACGGCATTCAATGACCAACACGCTGAAGATATCGCTGAAGCCGAACGAGAAGATCTACATCAACGGCGCCGTCATCCGCGTCGACCGCAAGGTCACCGTCGAGCTGATGAACGACGTACAGTTCCTGCTCGAGAACCATGTCATCCAGGCCGACGATGCCTTGACGCCGCTCAAGCAGCTCTATTTCATCCTGCAGGTGATGCTGATGAACCCGGCCGGCGCCATCGAGGCGCGCGCCATGTTCCGCCGCTCGCTGCCCTTGCTTTTGGCAAGCTTCGAGGATGAGCAGATCAGTGGCGCGCTGAAGCAGATCGACCGCATGGTCGGCGAAGACCATATCTATGAAGCGCTGAAGGCTATCCGTGCGCTTTATCCGCTCGAACGCCGCGCACTTGGCGGCAATGACGATGTTCAGGGTGCGAAGCGCCCGCTGGCCGTGGGAGCACAATACTGATGAATGTGGACATGACGACGACGATCCCCACGGGCGCCAACCAGGGCACCCAGCAGACGTCGAAGACAGCGGTCGACTACCAGTCGTTCCTGAAGCTGTTGATCGCCGAGATGAAGAACCAGGATCCGACGAAACCGATGGATTCGACGCAGTATGTCGCCCAGCTCGCCACCTTCTCGCAGGTAGAGCAATCGGTGCAGACCAACACCAAGCTCGACCAGATCATGCAGTCCTCGGCGCTGTCGCAGGCCGATGCCTTGATCGGCCGCTCGATCACCTCGGCCGACCGCAAGACGACCGGCGTCGTGGCCTCGGTCAAGCTTGCAAGCAACGGCGTGATCGCCGTGTTGCAGAACGGCACCGAAGTGCCGGTCGGCGCGGGCGTTTCGATAAAGCCGGCCAGCTAGACAGTTCCATAGAGGCGCGCTCACATGAACGAGGCCGACGCACTCGACATCGTCCAGTACGCGGTATGGACGGTGCTTGTTGCTTCCGCGCCGGTGGTGCTGGTCGCCATGGTGGTCGGCATCGGCATTGCCCTGATCCAGGCCCTGACCCAGATCCAGGAAATCACCCTGACCTTCGTGCCCAAGATCGTCGCCATCATGCTGGTCGTGGCGCTGACCGGTCCGTTCATCGGCAGCCAGATCTCGGCCTTCACCAACGTCATTTTCGAGCGCATTGAAAACGGGTTCTAGGCAGCGCTTGCAGGCGGCTGTGTTCCGGCTAGATTGCAGGCCATGACTCAGGCAGAACTCACCGGCAGGCCATGTGCGGAATAGCCGGCGTCTGGCGCAAACGAAACCCGATCGACGCCAACGACCTGTCGGATGTCGCCAGCATGATGCAGGCGTTGGTACATCGCGGCCCCGACGATCATGACAGCTGGCACAACAATCGGCTGGCGCTCGGTCACCGCCGACTTACCATCATCGATCCCTCGCCCGCCGCCCGTGAGCCGATGCTGACTTCTTCCGGCGATGGCGTTCTCGTCTACAATGGCGAGGTCTACAATTACCGCTCGCTGCGCGAAACGCTGCAGGCGCAAGGCGTCGTCTTTCGAACCATCTGCGATGCCGAAGTGGTTCTCGAAGCCTTGCATCACTGGGGCCCCGAAAAAGCCGTGCCGCTGTTCGACGGGATGTTTTCCTTCGCCTATTTCGACGCTCGCAGCAGTGCGCTGTGGCTTGCGCGTGACCGTCTTGGAATCAAGCCGATGTCGGTGGCCGACACGCCGGAGCGAATCCTGTTCGCCTCGGAGGACAAGGCGATCCTCGCCTGCGACGGTTTTCCGCGCGACATCGACAGCCGCGAGATCACCTTGCGGCTTGCCTGGCAGAGCCGCGATTCCAGCTACAGCCTGTTCGACCGCATCGAGCGCCTGCCGCCCGCCGGCCTGTGGAAGATCACCGATGGCGTTATCGAGAAGCGCCGCTTCTGGCATGTGCTGGACGTGCTGGAGACCGCGCGCATTACCGGCGATGCATCCGCTGATGCTGAACACATGGCGACGCTCGAGGCGTTGCTCAAGGACAGCGTCGGACTTCACTGCATCGCCGATACCAGCGTTGCCACCGCCTGCAGCAGCGGTGTCGATTCCGGCCTGATAACGGCGCTGGCAAAGCGGTTCAGGCCGGAAGTCCACGGTTATGTCGTCGACCCGCAGCTCGGCAACAGCGAGGCCGAAGACGCCGAACGCACCGGCCGCCATGTCGGCGTGCCCTTGCGCCGGGTGCCGGTCGACAGGAACCGGTTTTTCGAACTTTGGCCAAGGGTAATCTGGCATCTTGAAAGCGATGGCTGGCACGCCAGCCATGTCGCACTGCTGGCGCTTGCCGAACGATGCCGGGCCGATGGCGTCAAGGTGCTGCTCACCGGCGAAGGCGCAGACGAATTGTTTGGCGGCTACCCCTTGCAGGCCTTGAGCATGAAGAAGTGGCGTTCCTGGTCGTGGCCCCGGCGCCTGGTCCATTCGAAGCGCTCGCTCGACCGGAGATTCGAGCAACAGCGTCATGCCCCCTACAAGGTCTCGGCTGGAAGCCACTCACAAATGGATCGCAGCATGGTCCTGCGTGCTTTGTCGCCGGAGCTGAATTTTCTGCAAACCGAGATCTTCGACCGCCTGGAGCCGGTTATGCCGCCCGCGGATCGCGCCTTTCTCGGTAGTTGCCTCTACGACCTCTATTCGCATCTGCAGGACATCCTGCACCGGCACGACCGGCTGAGCATGGCGGCGTCCGTGGAACTGCGGGTCCCGTTCCTGGAAAACCGCCTGATCGACTTCGCCATCCATTTGCCGAGGCGGCAGAAATACCGCGACAAAACAGGAAAATGGCTTTTGCGAAAGGTCGCTGAAAAGCATATTCCGCGCCAGAACGTCCAGGCGCGCAAGATCGGCTTCGAGATGTCGTCGCAATTTTCGGCCGGCACGGAGACTTTGCTACGCGGCGGTTTCCTGCGCGATGCCTTGAAATGGCCCGCCGCGAATTTGGAGGACATGGTCCAGTTGGCGCGGCGCGAGCAACCGTCCAGGCTGCGGCTTGTCGGCATGGAGCTTTTCCTGCGCCTTCACGCCGGCGGCGAGACGACAGGCACGCTGACCGAAGCCTTGCATACCGCTGCCCGGGACAGAAGCTGACTTCGCGCGCGGCCGACAGCCCCGCGCAGTGGACCAATGAGAACATCGCTCTGGGTAGCGGACCATTCCCGGCTGACGTATTTTCGCCTTGCTATCCTGTTGTTGGACCATGATCTTTTTCGAAGACGCGTTCGCCCTTTTGGATGTCGTGCTCTATTTCAAACGGATGCCATGATTGTCGTCCCCGCGGACGAAACCAGCACGTTAAGGTGGGACAGGTCTGATGATCGATGACGAGCCGGACAGCGAACGCGTTTCGGCGCTGGCGCCGTTCCGGCACGGCATCTTCCGCGCCGTCTGGTCGGCCAGCCTGGTGTCGAATTTCGGTGGCCTGATCCAGGGCGTCGGCGCCGCCTGGATGATGACCACCATCGCCACGTCGCCCTATCAGGTGGCGCTGGTCCAGGCCTCGGCCACTCTGCCGATCATGCTGTTTGCACTCGTCGCCGGCGCCATCGCCGACAGCTTCAACCGGCGCAAGGTGATGCTGATCGCCCAAATCTTCATGCTGGTCGTCTCTGCACTTCTAACGCTGTTCACCTGGAACGGCTGGATGACGCCGTGGACGCTGCTTGCCTTCACCTTCCTAATCGACAGCGGCACGGCGCTCAACAACCCGTCCTGGCAGGCATCGGTCGGCGACATGGTGCCGCGCAACAAGCTGCCGGCCGCGGTTGCACTCAATTCACTGGGCTTCAACCTGACACGCAGCGTCGGCCCGGCGATCGGCGGCATCATCGTTGCCGCCGCTGGTGCGGCTGCTGCGTTCGCCGCCAATGCGCTGAGCTATATAGGTCTCATCATCGTGCTCTTCCGCTGGAAGCCGGAGCTGCCGGTCTCGACGCTGCCGCGCGAGACGCTGGGCGCCGCCATGGGCGCCGGCCTGCGCTATGTCGCCATGTCGCCCAACATCGGCAAGGTGCTGGTCAGGGGCTCCGCCTTCGGCTTCAGCGCCGGCGCGGTTTTGGCGCTGCTGCCGCTGGTGGCGCGCGACGTCGTCAAGGGCGATGCCTTGACCTACGGCATCATGCTCGGCGCCTTCGGCATCGGCGCCGTCGGCGGCGCGCTGATAAGCGTGCGTCTCAGACAATTGCTGTCCAGCGAGACGATGGTGCGGATGGCCTTCGCCGGCTTTGCCGTCTGCGCCTTCAATGCCGCCATCAGCCTCAATGCGTGGCAGACTGCGGCGGGTTTGCTCATCGGCGGCGCCTGCTGGGTGATCGCGCTGTCGCATTTCAACGTCACGGTGCAGATGTCGACGCCGCGCTGGGTCGTCGGCCGGGTGCTGTCGGTCTACCAGACGGCGACCTTCGGCGGCATTGCGCTGGGCAGCTGGATCTGGGGCGTCGTTGCCGATGCGCATGGCGCCGAAACCGCGCTGATTGCGGCGGCCATCGCGATGCTTGTTGGCGGCGCCATCGGCCTGTTCCTGCCGCTGCCGCAGCAGACGACTCTCAACCTCGACCCGCTCAACCGCTTCAAGGAGCCGCATCTCGGCCTCGACCTGAAGCCGCGCAGCGGCCCCATCGCCATCATGATAGAGTACATTATCCGCGACGAAGATGTACCCGAATTCCTCGCCACCATGGCCGAGCGCGGGCGCATCCGCCGCCGCGACGGCGCCCGCAACTGGACGCTGGCTCGGGACCTAGAAAATCCCGCAGTCTGGATCGAACACTACCACACGCCGACCTGGCTGGAATACATCCGCCACAACCGGCGCGCCACCCATGCCGACGCCGTCGTCGGCGAGCGGGTGCGGGCGCTGCACAGCGGCGACGAACCGCCGCGCGTGCGCCGCCTGATCGAGCGCCCGACGACCGCCGGCACCGCGCTGGTCTCGCCGAAGGGGCCGATCGATCACTGAGCTCGCCATAGCCGTAGCGCCGGTCAGCCGGCGCTCTGGATCATGTAGAGCTTGCGCGTGGTCTCGCGTATCAGCCACTCGCCCTTCCAGCCCTGCGGCAGGACGAGGAGATCGCCCGGACCGAGTTCCCGCACCTCGCCATCGATGCGGCTCAGTTCCACGCGCCCCGAAATGATGTGGCAGATCTCCGACGAGTCCGAACGATCGGCGGTGAAGCGGCCGGGCGTGCATTCCCAGATGCCGACATCGACAGTCCCGTCCGGCGATTGAAAGAACGAGCGCACGGCCTCGACCTGATCGCCTTCAATCGAGCTTGGCTTAGGAGAGAACGCGCCGATCTCGGCCTTGGCGAGATCGTGGAAGGTCGAAAGATCGATCAAGTCTAGCTCCATGGATAAGAGCAATTCCAGGAAAGGGGTCTGCCCCGGAATTGCGTGAGAACAAATGGCTTTAGTGGCCGGTGATGCTGTCGGCCAACGCGGCCAGCTTCGAGGTGCGCGCAAGCCCTGCCGCCTCGCGGCCATCGGCAATGCGATAAAGCTGGTACATCGAATGCACGCCCAGCCAGCGGAAGGGCTCCGGTTCCCATGGCCTGACCTTGCGGTTGACCCAGGGCAGCTTCGTCAGCTCGGTGTTTGCCCCGAGAACAAGGTCAGCCAGCGTGCGCCCCGAAAGGTTGGAGCTGGACACGCCGAGGCCGACATAGCCGCCGGCCCAGCCGATGCGGGTCGCGGGGTCGAGGCCGACCGTGGTGCACCAGTCGCGCGGCACGCCGAGCACGCCGCACCAGGCGTGATCGATGCGGCATCCCTTGGTCTGCGGCAAGAGCGTCGTCAGGATCGTGTGCAGCTGGTCGATCGTGGCCTGCTGCGTCTGGCCGTTGACGTCGGTGCGCGAGCCGTAGCGATAAGGCACGCCGCGTCCGCCCATCGTGATGCGTCCCTCACGCGTGCGCTGGGCATAGCAATAGGCATGCGCCGCATTGCCGAGCAGTTCGTGCCCTTCCCAACCGATGTCGCGCCACAGGTCGGGCGGCAGCGGCTCGGTCACGATCTGCGCGCTGTTGAGCGCCAGCCAGGTCCGCTCCTCGCCGGGGATGCCTGATGTAAAACCCTCGGTCGCGCGGATGATCGTCTCCGCCTGCACCGTACCGCGGTCTGTCGTCACGCTGCCCTTGGCGATGCTTGTCACCGTCGTCTTCTCATAGATCGGCACGCCCAGCCGCTCGGCGGCATCGGCAAGCCCACGCACCAGCTTGGCCGGCTGCACCCGCGCCTGGCCATGCACGACGAAGCCGCCCATGACGTTACGGATGTTGATGCGCGTGCGCGTTGAGGCGGCGTCCAGCATCTCGACGCGGTTCGGGTCGACATCCCAGGAACGGATCGTCTCGCATTCTTCGCGCACGCGCTCCAACTGCGCTGCGTTGGTGGCCACCGTCAGATTGTCGACGCGGCGAATGTCGGCGTCGATGCCTTCCTCGGTCGCGACCCGGATCACTTCGTCGACGCAGCCTGCCATCGCAGCCTGCATCGCCATCACGCCTTGGCGGCTCGATGTCTTGAGATATTTTTCGCGCGACCAGCTGAAGCCGCCCGACAGCCAGCCGCCATTGCGCCCCGAAGCGCCGAAGCCGGCAAATTCGCGCTCGACGATCACGACGCGCAGCGATGGCTTCGCCTTTTTCAGATAGTAGGCGGTCCACAGGCCGGTATAGCCGGCGCCGACAATGGCGACATCGGCCTCGATGTTTCCAGGCAAGGGCGGGCGCGGAACGGGAACCGCCCCCAGATCCGCATACCAGAACGATATGTCGCCGTTGCGCTTGGCTTGCATGGAATGACTTTCAGATGGGATCAGGCCAGATGGGATCAGGTGAGTGTGGTGTCGGCGCTTGCGTCGTCCGCCAGCAGCTTGGCATCGCTGCCGTCGAAGCAGAGCTCGACCTTGTCGCCGAGGCCAAAACTCTCGCCGGTCAGTGGTGAGCGCACGATCGCGGCCGAGCCGTCGGCGAGCTTAACTTCGTATTTCGATTCCGAGCCGAGATAGATGGCTTCCGCGATCGTCCCCGACAGGCGGTTGGCGCCATTGGCAGCACTTTGGCCGGCTCTTCGGATCGCGAGCTTTTCGGGACGCAGCAGCATCACCGGACTGGCTTCTCCCGACAGCTTACGCGGTACCGTCACCGTCTCGCCGGCGATGCTCAGCGCGGTGCTGTTGCCATCGCTGCGCGCCTTGCCGCGCAGCACGGTGGAATCGCCGATGAAGCGGCCGACGAACAGCGTTGCCGGCTCGTCATAGAGCTGGCGGCCGGTGCCGACCTGCTCGATGCGCCCGCGGTTGAACACGGCGATGCGGTCCGACAGCACCAGCGCCTCTTCCTGATCGTGCGTGACATAGACGAAGGTGGTGCCGAGTTCGCGATGGATGCGCTTGATCTCGAGCTGAAGCCATTCGCGCAGCTTCTTGTCGAGCGCGCCGAGCGGCTCGT
This sequence comes from Mesorhizobium sp. M0037, assembly GCF_040323635.1. Classification (NCBI taxonomy): domain Bacteria; kingdom Pseudomonadati; phylum Pseudomonadota; class Alphaproteobacteria; order Hyphomicrobiales; family Phyllobacteriaceae; genus Mesorhizobium; species Mesorhizobium sp. M0037. The sequence goes on from NZ_JAMYVB010000005.1 coordinate 233,573, forward strand.
CCATCAGGAGCAGCGGCGGGTCGAAGACGATGGCGCGTGCCAACGCCACGCGCTGCTGCTGGCCGCCCGACAATTCGCTGGGATAGCGATGCGCGAAATCGCCCATCTTGACCATGTCGAGCGCCCTTGCCACGCGTGTCTGCCTCGTCGCCTGGTCGACGCCGCGAAGCGTCAGCGGATAGGCGACGTTGCGGCCGACGCTCATATGCGGGAACAGCGCGTAATGCTGGAAGACGACGCCGATGTTGCGCTTGTGCGCCGGCACGCCGACGACGCTTTTTTCCCCGACCAGAAGCTTGCCGCTGGTGACATCGGTGAAACCGGCAATCACGTTGAGCGTCGTCGTCTTGCCCGAGCCGCTGGGGCCGAGCAGCGTCATGAACTCGCCGGGCTCGATGCGCAGCGACACGCCGTCCAGCGCCTTGAAGCCGCCATAGGCCTTGCTGATCGCTTCGAGATCGATCGCCGCGCCCTTGCTTGTCGGCTTCGGATTCATTGGCGTCCTTTCCGCTCGCGGCCAAGAAGGAGCATGCCGCCGCCGATCAGGATCGTGGTCGCGAAAAGCAGGATCGTGCCGACAGCCGCCACCGTCGGATCGGCGTCGCGCGTGATCGAGGCAAAAATCTGCACCGGCAATGTCTTGAGATAGGCGTTCGTGATGAACAGCGACACGACAATCTCGTCGAACGAGGTGGCGAAAGCGAACAGCAGGCCTGAGAGCACGCCCGGCGCGATCAGCGGCAGCGTCACCGTGCGAAACGTGGTCAGTGCGCCGGCGCCCAGGCTCGCGGCGGCTGTCTCCAGCCGGCGGTCGAACACTTCGAGACTGGCCGAGACCGCGATCAGCACGAAGGGCAGCGCAAGGATGGTGTGGGCCAGCACGAAGCCGAGCAGCGTGCCGACGAGCTGCGTGTCGAGATAGACGGCATAGATGCCGATCGCCAGCACCACGCCCGGCACCACCATCGGCGTCAGCATCAGCATACGCAAAAGGTTCGCCGGCCGCGCCTTCATGCGGTCGAGGCCGAAGGCGGCAAGCGTGCCGAGCACCGTTGCCAGGACGGCAACGATGGAGGCGACTTTCAGCGAGTTCAGGAAGCTGTTCGACCAGTCCGGATTGGTGGCGAAATTCTGGTACCACTGCCAGGAAAAGCCTTGCGGCGGAAACGCCAGCGATTTGATTTCGTTGAACGACATCGGCACCACGACCAGCGTCGGCGCCACCAGCCATATCGCCACCAGCAGGCAGACGAGCCCGAGAAGAACGCGGGTGAGCGGCTTCATCTCCATCAGCGCCGCCCCGCTTCCCGATGACTGGACCGCATCACAGGTGCTGCCAGCGCCAGCAGCACGAAGGTGGTGACCAGCAGAACGACGCCCATGGCGCCGCCCCTGCCCCATTGCAGCAGGCTGAGCACCTGCGTCTGCACCAGCGTCGACAGCATGGTCGAGCGCGGGCCGCCGAGCAAAGCAGGCGTGATGTAGAAGCCGAGCGACAGGATGAAGACGATGATCGCGCCGGCATAGACGCCGGGCAGCGACAGCGGCAGATAGACGGTGAAGAACGCGCGCGACGGCCGCGCACCGAGGCTTTGCGCCGCACGCATCAGCCTGAGGTCGATGCCTTGCATCACGGAATAGAGCGGCAGGATCATGAACGGCAACAGCACCTGCGCCATGCCGATGACCACGCCGGTCTGGGTGCGGATCAGCTTGACGCCGCCGAACCCGACCGAGCGCAGCAACGAATTGATGACGCCCGAATCCTGCAGCAGGATCACCCATGACAGCGTTCGCACCACACCACTCACCCAGAACGGGATCAGCACGCAAAGCACAAGCACCAGCCGGACGCGCGGCCCGACCGCGGTCATCAGATAGGCATAGGGATAGGCCGCGATGACGCAGACCAGCGTCACCCAGGCCGAAATGACGAAAGTCCGCTGCAGCACTGTCAGGTTGACCGGCGCGCCGAAGAACCAGGCATAGTTCTGCAGCCCCCACTCAGGTTCCGACAGGCTGCGCAGCACGATGGTGAGCAGCGGATACCCGATCACCGCGACGAGCAGGATGAGCGCCGGCGCCGTGAGCGCGAACGGCCGCCATGCCCGACCCGGCCGCGCATGGGCGGCGGGTTGGGCGATGGGTTCGGACGCGCTCACGGCCTGGCTCTCACTTGGCTGTTCAGTTGCCTGCCATCAGCGCCGACCACTTCTCCTGCGCCACCGGGAAGTTCTCGACCCAGAACTTGATGTTCTGCTTGTAACCCTGCTTCTGGCGCTCGGGCGTGTTGGTCAGGAAGGCGGCGACCGACGCATCGACCTTGGGCTGCGCGTCATTGTTGATCGGCGTATAGGAGGTCTGCTGCGCCAGGATCTCCTGCGCCCCCTTGCCGAGATAGGCATTGAGCAGCGCATAAGCCGCATCCGTATCCTTGACGCCGACCGGAATGGTCATCTGGTCCATCACCACCAGCCAGTCCTGCCAGGCCGGCGCATATTTGGCGCCGTTCTTCACCGCCGTCATGGCACGTCCGGTCCACATCATCAGCATGTCGGCTTCGCCAGATTCGGCAAGCTGCTGCGACTCAGCGCCGGTCTTCCAATAGATCGTGTCGGGACCGAGCTTGCGGATGACATCGATGGCCTTGTCGATGTCGGCCGCCGTCATCGCCTTCGGGTCGCCGCCAGACGCCTTCAACGCCTGCTCCAGCAGGCCGCCCGTCGGGTCGCCCGAACCGTCGAGCGCGCGCGTGCCGGGGAATTTTGCCGTGTCGAAGAAATCGGCCCAGTTCTTGGGCGGGTTATCCCCATACTTCTCCTTGTTGTACATCAGCACGACGCCGTAGTTCATGGCCGGCACCGAGCATTCGCCGACCTGGCCCTCGGGCACCTTGGAGACGTCAAGCTTGCTGAAATCAAGCTTCTGGAACAGCTTGCCGCAATAGACGTAAGGCGGCAGGTCGGCGGTGTCGACGACGTCCCAGGTGACGTTGCCGGATTCGACCTGCGCCTGCAGCTTGGCGATCTCTGTCGGCCCGTCATTGAGCAGCGTGGCGCCGGACTTTTCGACGAACTCCTTGAGCGCGGCGGCCTGGCCGTCCTGGTAGATGCCGCCATAGGAGACGAGCGTCAGCGTCTTGCCCTTGAGCGAGCCTTCCTTGACCTCACCCGCGACAGGCTTTTCCTGCGCGAACGCTGCGGTTGCCAGAACGCCGAGCGCCAGCACGGCGCCAAGGCCAAGATGTCTTGTTTTCAGCATGATTATTGTTCTCCCATTTGACCCGCATGGATTGAACCTACCTGGCTGCGAGCGGTTTCCAGGCCCTGTATTGATCGAGTTCGGCGCGCACCGAAGTCGGTGGCGCAATGATCCACATCACCTCGGCTCGGCCACTGCCGATGTTCTCTGAGCGATGTGCTGTCGATGTCGCGTATTCGATGCTGTCGCCCTCTTCCAGCACATGCCTGACATCGCCGAGCGAAACCTCGACGATGCCGCGCAGCACGACGAGCATCTCGTGCGCGTCGCCATGGGTGTAGAGCGCTGGGCCGGTCGAGCCGCCGATTTCGAACTCGCCGACATAGACTTCCATGTCGCTTAAAGGGGGACGCGAGAGCAGCATCTTGCGGCAGCCGTCGCTGGGCGGCAGGCTCGGCCGCTCGCTGCGCAGCAAGACCCCGCGCTGCCCGGCGGCACTATCCTCGAACAGCATCGCCACGCTTACACCCAGCGCCGAGGCCATCTGGTTGAGCGAGGCGGTGCTGGCGCCGGTCAGGCCGCGCTCGAGCTGGCTGATGAAGCTGGCGCTGGTCCCGGTCAGCTCGGCGAGTTCGCGCAGCGAAAGCCGCCGGCCGAGACGCAGGCTCTTCAGCCGCTGGCCCAGCATCTGATGGGCATGCGTCGCCGTCGAGGCGACGCCATTCTTGACCGGAGCCTGGTCGGTGCTCATCCCGTCTTTTTCTCCCACTGAACAATTTGTACAGTGACACTGTACACGTGGCAAGCGCCGAGTAGGGACATTTAAGATGCCGGCCGAGGCCTAGTCTTCGCCCGGTCGCGCCGCGCCTTGTCGAGTTCCTCCGCGTAGCGCCGCATCAGATGGCCCTCGGTCAAAAGCCCGACAACGGCCCGGTTGTCGAAATTCTCGACCACCGCCAGTTCCTCGGCGACGGCGCGCTGGATGGTTTCGGCGGTGGACCGGACGTTCATGGTCGGCACCAGCACCGCATGCCGGAATTTGGCCGGCGCCAGCACCGGCGTCTCACCATCGGACGGATCGCTGTGCAGTTCGGCGACGATCAGCACGCCGACATAATGCCGGCTGCTTGCGGCGCCATTCTGGCGCTGAGGCGCAGTCAGGCTTGCCGCCCCGCTTCAATTCCCCGCGAGCGTGTCGAGGTATATGAGCGATCGCTTACGCAATCGACGCAGCTGTGTTATTTTTGGCCGTCTCTATTTCCCTCAAGGAGGAGAAGATGAGTGCGCGGGGATTTTTTTCATTAGCTGTTGGCATGATTTTTTTGAGCTCGTCTGCGGTGAGCAATTCAAGCATGGATATGCCGGTTAGGTCTGTTGTGTCACACCCGATGTCTCTTTTTTTGGCGGGAGGCAATCCGGAAAACCAAAGCCGGCCGGCAAAGGAATTTATCCAGACTGCACAACAAGATGTTTGCTGTCCCGGCGGCTACCCTTGGTATCGCAATTCGACGAACACCTGCTACGGCAGCTATGAAGACTGCCACGATACCGATGGCGGCGGATGGTCCTGCAGACAGGTCAACGCCTGCTAGATTTTCTTGGGCCCACGCCTTCTTGACTGTGCCCGGTCCTCAGATCGGCTTCGGCTCGCCGGCCTCATAGAGCATGAGGTTGCGCTCGCCTATGCCGAGCGATGCCCAGCTCGCCCGCCAATCGGCGATGTGAGGCGAGCGGAAATGCGCGTCGAGCGCGGCCCTGTCGCTCCACACCTCGGTTACATGGATGAGCCCGACGTCGAGCACGTCCTGCGCGTAGGAGTATTCGATGCAGCCGGGCTCCGCACGGCTGCCCAGTATCATGCGCCGCATGGCCGGCCTTGCCTCGTCGAGCAGTTGCGCAGGCAGGCGAATGGTGCCGATGATCACCAGCATGATCTCTCTCCTCAAGGCCTCTGTCGTCCTGGCAAGTAACCAGTCCTCCCACCCTCGCGCAAGCTTGACCGGTTAGGCTCGAAGGGCTGTCGCGTGCTCGGCAGGCTTGTGATTGGGGACGATATGGCCGTCAGCGAAAGCTTAGCGACAGGAACAGTGGCCAAGAACGGCCGCGATGTCTTCTTCGCCATCGGCATCGTCATCATCCTGGCCGTGCTGTTCCTCCCGATCCCCGCCTTCCTCATCGACATCGGCCTCGCCTTCTCGATCGCACTGTCGGTGCTGATCCTGATGGTGGCGCTGTGGATCCAGCGGCCGCTCGATTTCTCGTCCTTCCCGACCGTGCTGCTGATCGCCACCATGCTACGGCTATCGCTCAACATCGCCACCACGCGCATGATCCTGTCGCACGGCAATGAGGGCACGCACGCCGCCGGCTATGTCATCGCCGGCTTCTCCAAACTTGTGATGGCCAGCGATTTCGTCATCGGCCTGATCGTCTTCATGATCCTGATTGTGGTCAACTTCATCGTCATCACCAAAGGCGCCACCCGTATTGCCGAAGTCGGCGCCCGCTTCACCCTCGACGCGATCCCCGGCAAGCAGATGTCGATCGACGCCGACCTGTCCGCCGGCATGATCGACGACAAGACAGCGCAACTGCGCCGCCGCGAGCTGGAAGAGGAATCCTCCTTCTTCGGCTCGATGGACGGCGCCTCGAAATTCGTCCGCGGCGACGCCATTGCCGGCCTCATCATCACCGCCATCAACATCGTCGGCGGCATCGCCATCGGTTACATCAGGCACGGCATGGGCATGGGCGAAGCCGCCGATGTCTTCATCAAACTGTCGGTCGGCGACGGCCTCGTCACCCAGATCCCGGCGCTTATCGTTTCGCTCGCCGCCGGCCTGCTTGTGTCCAAGGGCGGCACGCGCGGCTCGACCAACCAGGCGGTGTTCGGCCAGCTCGGTGCGCATCCGCGCGCGCTCTATGTCGCGGCCTCGCTGCTCGTCCTGCTCGGCCTGATGCCCGGCCTGCCGTTCTTCCCGTTCTTCACGCTAGCCGCCGGCATGGCCGGCCTTGGCTACGTCATCCCGATGCGCGCCAACCGCGAGGCTGCCGCCGCCGAAGCGATCAAGGATCTGGAGAAGGCGAACAAGGTCGAGGAAGAGAAGAACTCGGTCAAGGCTTCGCTGACCACCGCCGAGATCGAGCTTCTGATCGGCAAACAGCTGTCGACGCGGCTGCTGGTGTCGCATCAGGAACTGGTGTTCCGCATGGCCAAGATGCGCAAGAAATTTGCCACGCAATATGGCTTCGTCGTGCCGGAAGTGCGCGTCGCCGACGATTTCGGCATCCCGCCGAAAAGCTACCAGATCAAGGTCCACGGCACCGTCGTCGCCGAATACCAGATGCGCGTCGGCGAGATCATGGTGCTGCTCGGCAACCGGGATTTGCCCGACGTTCCCGGCGAGGAAATCCGCGAGCCGGCCTTCGGCATGCGCGCCTTCTCGGTGCTCGAAACCTTCGCCGAGGATCTGAAGCGCGAGAACTACACCTTTGCCGACAACATGTCGGTGCTGCTCACCCATTTGTCCGAGGTGATCCGCAACAACCTGCCGCAGCTTCTGTCCTACAAGGACATGAAGGCGCTGCTCGAGCGCCAGGATCCGGAATACCGCAAGCTCGCCGACGAGATCTGCACCTCGCACATCTCCTATCCCGGCCTGCAGGCGGTGCTGAAATTGCTGCTGGCCGAACGCGTATCGATCCGCAACCTGCATTTGATCATCGAGGCCATCGCCGAGATCGCGCCGCATGTGCGCCGCACCGAGCAGATCGTCGAGCATGTCCGCATCCGCATGGCCCAACAGATCTGCGGCGATCTCTCCGAGGGCGGCATGCTCAAGGTGCTGCGCCTCGGCAACCGCTGGGACCTCGCCTTCCACCAGAGCCTCAAGCGCGACGCCAAGGGCGAGGTGCGCGAATTCGACATCGACCCGCGCCAGCTGGAGGAATTCGGCCAGGACGCGACCAAGGCGATCCGCAAGCATCTCGAGGCCGGCGAGCGTTTTGTCCTCGTCACCGCGCCCGATGCGCGGCCTTATGTGCGCATGATCATCGAGCGCCTGTTCACGACGCTTCCCGTTCTCTCCCATGTCGAAATCGCCAAGGGCGTCGAGATCAAGGTGCTCGGGACGATCTCGTGAACATACTGTCGCAAGGCGTCGTCATCGCCGCCTTCCTCGCCTTCTGTCGCATCGGCGCCTGCTTCATGCTGATGCCGGGCCTGTCCAGCGCCCGCGTGCCGATCCAGGTTCGGCTGTTCGCGTCGATCGCCGCAACCGGTGGCCTGCTCGCCTTCCTGTGGGACAAGATCTTTCCCTTCGTCGATGCGCGTCCGCAGGTGCTGGCGCCGATGATCATCTCCGAACTTTTGGTCGGCGGGCTGATCGGCGCGATGACCAGGCTTTACATGGAGGCGCTGCGCTTCATGGGTTCGGCCATCGCCATGCTGATCGGCTATGGCGGCACAGGCGGACCGGCGATCGAGGAGCCGGAACCGCAGGCGGCGCTCGCCGCCATCATCTCGTTTTCGGCGCTGCTGCTGCTCTTCGTTTTCGATTTCGACCACGAGATCATCCGCGCTCTGGTCGCCTCCTACACGGTGGCGCCGGTCAACGTCTTCTTCAATCCGCAGGCCGCCCTGGTCGATCTCACCGACACGGTGTCGGACGCCTTCTTCCTGGTCATCCGGCTCGGCAGCCCGTTCATCGCCTATGCCATCCTGGTCAATTTGACGATCGGCTTCGTCAACAAGCTGACGCCGCAAATCCCGGTCTACTTCATCTCGCTGCCTTTCGTCATCGCCGGCGGCATGATCATCTTCTATTTCGCCATCGGGACCATGCTGTCGCTGTTCGTCGACGGCTTTGTCGACCTGACGCTGGCGAGGTGAGATGAGCACGCGCAAGGAACGGCTGAAGAAACTGGTCAAGGTGCAGGAGCAGCTGAAGGCCCTGCACGAGACGCGCCATGCGGCCTTCCTGGCGGCAGCGGCAACCGCCGAAACCGAGGCCAAGGAACTAGTCCAGCATTTCGACGCCGACCAGTCGATGGCGGTGCTGTTCCCTGACCTCTACCATCGCCGCATCGCCAATGCGCTGGTCCGGCAGGAAGCGAGCTTGGAAAGCGCCAGGCAGGAGGTCACGCTCATCGCCACTGCGACGGCGCGCACCAACATGGTCGAGCGCGCCTACAAGGACGTGCGCCGACAGGACGAACGCGAACGCTCCGACCGCGACCGGCTCGATCTGATCGCGCAGAGGCGAGGGCAGGAATAATCGGAAGTTAGAGCCGGGTCACCTGCGGACGGCGTTCGGTTTCGTTCCGTGCGGCGGGCTGTGTTGGGTGTACGGCGCCGTGTTCGGCCTCTGCGCCTACGCCACCTACGATCTGACCATGGCGACGCCGGCAGCGCCCACCGCAAACGACCAGATCGCATCGACCCAGCCGGAGTTGCCGCTGCTGATAGCAATGCCTAGCATCCGGCGAAGGATTTCGAGCCGGCAAGCCTGCCACAAGCTTGCTGCGGCATGGTCGCTCAGGAAACCCGGCAAAGAGGCGGACTTTCTTGGCGATTTCTCCACCCAGCGACATCGTTCTCGATGTTGCCCGAGCCGTCGACCCGACGGATATCGAGGCTGCCCGTGCCGCGCTGGCCAAGCGGGCCAACGGCGTTGGCGGCGCCTTTTTGGTCGACATGGCGGCTTCGGTGGATACCGGCTCGATCTTGTCGCGTGCCACGGCCGACAAGGCCGCGGCAGGCGCCGATCCCGCGGGAAAATTCAAGAAGTTCGAGGCCATGGTCTTGCAGACCTTCATCCAGAACATGCTGCCCAAGGACACAGAGGGCGTCTACGGCAAGGGGCTGGCCGGCGACATGTGGAAATCGCAGCTTGCCGAGCGTGTCGCCGACGTCATGGCCGAGCGCGGAGGGATCGGCATTGCCAAATCGCTGCTCGCCGACCACTACAAGGACGGCAAGCGCACCGTGCCGATCGGCCCGGTGTCAACCGGGCCGCACAAGACCGAGATCGACCAGCAGGCGCGGCTGTCCACCTCGCTGGTCGAGGAATTGCAGCGCAAGGCCGCACGGTCGATGACCGGCGACGAGACGACCATCAAAACCGAAATCAAGATCTAGACCAGGATTTTCAATGGCCGATTTTTCAAAATACTCTTCCAACCTGCCGGCGCGTACGTCCGAAGCGCCGATCCCGTTTGCACGGCCGGGCAACCTTGCCGCCATCATCGGCCGCATCGAGGAAGCGGTCGAGGAAGAGACGGCCGGTTTGAAGAACGACACCAGCTATGACCTCAAGGCCTCCAACGCCCGCAAGAGCCGCTACCTCTATGAGCTGACCCGCGCCATGAAGGGCGCCAACGAGATCGAATTCCTGGAACAGCATCGCGACAGTCTGGCGCGGCTGCGCCAGAAGCTCGCGAAAAACGAGGCTGCAATCCTCGCCCACCTCAACGCGGTCAACGAAGTCGCCACGCTGTTGAAGAACGCCATTCAGCGCGCCGAAGCCGACGGCACCTATTCGGCCGGTGAATTCGGTTGGGCGAGCTGATGATCTCGGCAACAGGCGGGAACAACCGGTGATCAAATTCATCGCCGCCGCGATCTGGATCTGCGCCGCCACGCTTGGCGCGGTGTTCTATTCGTTCCAGGCGGCCGGTGAGCGCGGCGTCGGCGAGACGCCGAAACCGATGCTGGGTGGCCTCGACTACGTCAAGACCGACATCATCTCGGTGCCGCTGATCCGCGATTCCAAGATCGACGGCTATTTCCTCACCAAGCTCGTCTACACGGTCGAGCCGGCCGAGATAAAGAAGATGTCGATCCCGGCCGAAGCGCTGATGACCGATCAGGTCTATTCCTATCTCTACTCCAATCCTCAGATCGACTTCACCAAGAAGGAAACCATCGATCTCGATGCCTTCCGCAAGGCCATACGCGACACCGTCAACGCCCGCGTCGGCGCCGACCTGGTGCATGAAGTGCTGATAGACCAAGTCAACTTCCTGACCAAGGATGAAATCCGCGACAACGCCATGCGCCGCCGCAAGGATCCGGCCACGCCGACCGAACCGGCCCCGGCGGAATCGGCCCAGGCCGAGGCGGCGAAGCCCGCTGCTGAACACTAACCTTCGTCGCAGGGTGAATGTTCTCTGCCGCATTCCTTCCGACTGAAACGAGATGACGCATCGCGCGTTGACGTTTACGTCAACTCGAAGCTATATGCGCCAAGCGACCAGGATCGCGGCACGCGCGAGACAGCGACTTCGGCGGAGGCCGGTCACTGAAGCGCGGCAAAACGCAACGAGACCAGGAGAACAGTCATGAGCGTTCAGGACATTGCCGAGAAGATGAGGTCGCGCGTGGCGAGCGCCGGGTTCGAACATTCCGTGAAGTTCGATACCGGCAGTGACGGCGTCATCGTCATCGACGGTGCAACCGTCTCGACCACCGACGCGCCGACCGACTGCACCATAAAGCTGTCGCTCGACGATCTGGATTCGCTGATCGCCGGCGACCTCAACCCGACCATGGCGTTCATGTCCGGCAAGATAAAGGTCGAAGGCGATATGTCGGTCGCCATGGCGCTCAGCCAACTGATCGGCTGAGCCCTTCGCAAAAACAAAACGCCGCCCTCGCTGAAATGCAAACGACCGGCGGCGTTTGTTTTTGGACAATCAGGCGGCCAGCGACAGCCTCTGTGCCTTGAGCTTGCGACCTGCAGCCTTCAGCGTGCCATGCGCGCCGTCGAGCGCACCCTCGATCAGCTCCAACGCCAGCAAGCGGCGCCGCTCGTAAGGTCCAGGCATGGCGAGCGCGCCTGTCTTCTCCGCCGAAAAGCCGAAGCGGCCATAGTAAGGCGCATCGCCGACTAGCAGCATCGCGGCATGGCCGAGACGCGCGGCCTCGGCCAAAGCATGGCGCATCAGCGCCGAGCCGATGCCGGCGTTCTTCAGCGCCGGATCGACGGCGAGCGGCCCGAGCAGGAGCGCCGCCGGGCCGCCCTCGCCCAGCCTTACATCCCACAGCCGCACAGTGCCGATCACCGCGCCCGCCGCATCACGCGCCACGAAGGCGAGGCCTTCGGAAGGCCGGCGGCCACGCCGCAGCTTCTCCGACGATTTCTTGCGCCGCATCGGCCCCATGGCGCGATCGAGCAACGCTTCACGCGATGCAATGTCTGCCGCAGTTTCGGCGACGATGGGAATGGCGCCGGCAATCTCCCCCGTCGAGGGGGAGAATCCAATGCCATCAATGTAATTTACAATGTCCATTTCCGCGATCCTTCACGAGCGGAGCTTGTTCCACAGGCGAACCCGAGCGGACGCAAACGTCCACCTGAGGTGATCTGAAGGCCGAAGCCGTCAGATCACGTAGGATCGGAGAGGCTCGAAGCCGTTGAAGGCGACCGCCGAGTAGGTGGTCGTGTAGGCGCCGGTGCCTTCGATCAGCACATCGTCGCCGATGGTCAGCGACAGAGGCAGCGGATACGGCGTCTTCTCGTACATCACGTCGGCCGAATCGCAGGTCGGGCCGGCGAGCACGCAAGGTGCGGTCTCCGAACCGTCATGGCGGGTGACGATCGGATAGCGGATCGCCTCGTCCATCGTCTCGGCCAGACCGCCGAACTTGCCGATGTCGAGGAACACCCAGCGCACATTGTCGTTTTCGGCCTTCTTCGAGATCAGCACGACTTCCGACTTGATGACGCCGGCATTGCCGACCATGCCGCGGCCCGGCTCGATGATGGTCTCAGGGATCGCATTGCCGAAATGCTTGCGCAGCGCCGAGAAGATGGCCTGGCCATAGGCCTGGGCCGCCGGCACGTCACGCAGATAGCGCGTCGGGAAACCGCCGCCCATATTGACCATCTTGAGGACGATGCCTTCGTCGGCGAGCGTGGCGAACACCTTCTTGGCGTCGGCCAGCGCACGGTCCCACGCCGTCAGGTCGGTCTGCTGCGAGCCGACATGGAACGACACGCCATAGGCGTCGAGGCCGAGCGTCCTGGCATGGCGCAGCACGTCGACGGCCATCGCCGGCACGCAGCCGAACTTGCGCGACAGCGGCCACTCGGCGCCTTCGCCGTCGGTCAAAACGCGGCAGAACACGCGCGCGCCGGGAGCGACGCGGGCGATCTTGTCGACCTCCTCGACGCAGTCGACGGCAAACAGCCGAATGCCGAGCTGGTAGGCGCGTGCAATGTCACGCTCCTTCTTGATGGTGTTGCCGAAGGAGATGCGGTCCGCCGGCGCACCGGCGTCCATCGCCATCTCGACCTCGGCAACGGAAGCGGTGTCGAAGGACGAGCCCATCGCAGCAAGCAGGCGCAGGATCTCCGGCGCAGGGTTTGCTTTCACCGCATAGTAGATTCTGGAATCGGGCAGCGCCTTCTCGAAGGCACGGAAATTGTCGCGCACGACATCGAGGTCGACGACGAGGCAGGGGCCGGACGGACGTCGGGTGGCGAGGAAGTCGAGGATGCGCTGGGTGGCCATCGGGGTCTCTCCATTAACGCCTTGCGGCGCGCAATAAGGCTGCGGGACGCGGGCTTTCGGCCTCGCGAACACGCGGTCAAACAAAGGCGGGACGGAAATCCATGGAACCAGCCGGTGGAGACCCCGGAACCATGAAACGCCATCTCGCGGCGGTGAACCTTGGCCTTGCCCGGCCTCGGTTCGCTTTGTCTGCCTTGGCTTGGATGGGAGACCCGTCCGCACTGCCGGCAATGAAGGTGTGCCTCTTCAGTAACCCCGGTCTTTGGACGACCGGCAGAACACCAGAAAGGCCCGCACCGTCGTTGCTTCAAGGTGTCCTCGGGCTGGCGGTTGGCCGCTAGACCGACTGGAGGGGTTAGCTCCAGTTACCTTACCGATTTCCCTCACCATTCGAGGATCGGCGGACACCCACAGGCACGTGCGACTTTGGGCAAGCGCGATATAAGATCGAAAGATTTCACAATCAATAAAAATCGTATCCCAGGTTGTAAAATTTCCGGCATCGAACAATGCTGGGCCTACTGTATACGGATATCGAACGATGCCAGGCACGCACGGCCCGCTCAACGCCTTTCTTGACCTGCGCCGCATGCCGGTCGCCAATGCGGAACTGGGGCCGCTGGCCGGGCTCAGGCTGGCGGTAAAGGACATTTACGACGTCGCCGGCTACCGCACCGGTTGCGGCAATCCGGTGAAGTTCGACGAGGCGCATGCCGCGTCCAGCACGGCACCGGCCGTGCAGATGATTCTCGACGCCGGCGCGCGCTTCATCGGCAAGACGCAGACCGACGAGTTCGCTTTCTCGCTGATGGGCCAGAACGCGCATTTTCCGTTTCCGGTGAACCCGGCCGCTCCCGATCGCGTCACCGGCGGTTCCTCGTCAGGCTCGGCGGCGGCGGTGGCCGGCAAGCTTGCCGATATCGCCACCGGCTCCGACACCGGCGGCTCGATCCGTGCCCCGGCGAGCTTTTGCGGGTTGATCGGGCTGCGCACCACGCATGGCCGCATTTCGCTCGAAGGCACGATGAAGCTGGCGCCGAGCTTCGACACATTCGGCTGGTTCGCCGACGACATCGAGACCTATGAGACAATCGGCAAATTGCTGCTCGGCCGCGACCCGCATCCGTATCCGCTCACCCGGCCGCTTTCGATCCGCTGGCTGGACGCTTTCGTGGCCGGCCCCGCTGAGGCAGCCGAATATGCCAGGATGAGAGCGCTGGCCGCCAGTCTTATCGGTGAGCCGGCGCCGGTAGAGTACAGCTTCGCCTCCTTCCCCGACGAGCTCTACTGGTGCTTTCGCCGCCTCCAGGCCGCCGAGGCATGGCAGCAGCATGGCGCCTGGATCATTTCTGGCGAGCGCGATCTCGGGCCGGGCGTCGAGGAGCGCTTTGGTTTTGGCCGCACGATCGACGAAAAGACCGCGCGGGCCGAGGCGGTGCGCCGCCTGACGTTCCGCTCCGAGCTAGCCGCGCTGCTCGGCCAGGACGGGTTTCTTGTCCTGCCCACCGTTCCAGGCCCCGCACCTCTGGTCAAAAGCGAGCCGCAGCAGCTCCAGGCCTACCGCGAAAGGGCCTTGCATCTTTTGTGCCTTTCGGGTCTTTCAGGCTTTCCGCAAATCACCCTGCCGCTGGGCTCGGTTGACGGTGCCCCTTTCGGCCTCTCGCTGCTCGGCCCTCCCGGCAGCGACATTGCCCTGATACGGCTCGGCCGGCGAATTCTCGATGCGGCACGAAAGGCCTGATGATGGATACACTGACCCGCATGCGCGCCTTCATCGACGTCGTCGATGCCGAAGGCTTTTCGGCGGCCGCGCGCAAGATCGGTCGCTCCAAGGCGCTGCTGTCGAAATATGTGCGCGAACTCGAGGACGAACTCGGCGCGCTGCTGCTCAACCGCACCACGCGGCAGTTCTCGTTGACCGAGGCCGGCCATACCTATTACAGCCGCGCTTCGGAAATCGTGCGCGAGGTCGACAGCCTGGCCGACGCCGTGCGCGAATCCTCCGGCGACGTGCGCGGCAGGATCAAGCTGTCGGCGGCGCGCACCTTCGCCGATGCGCCGATTGGCCAGTCGCTCATCGACTTCGCCAAGCAGCATCCCGACATCGTCCTCGACATCCATCTCGACGACCGCTTTGTCGATCTGGTCGAGGAAGGTTTCGATCTTGCCGTGCGCATCTCGCGGCTGGAGAACTCATCGCTGATCGCCCGCCGCCTGGGGCCGTTTTCGATCAAGCTTTGCGCCTCGCCGGAGCTGATCGCCAAGCACGGCAAGCCGACGCGCCCGCAGGATCTCGCCAACTTGCCCTGCATCGTCGACACCAATGGCCGCTCGCTCGCCAACTGGCGCTTCAGGGGCGATGGCGAGGAGTCAGTCAGCGTCAACGTATCGGGTCCCATCGAGGTCAACAGCCCGATGGCAGCGCGAGCCGCCGCCGTGTCCGGCCTGGGCTTCACCATCCTGCCCGATTTCATCGCCGCCCCCGACCTCGCATCCGGGCTGCTGGTGTCGTTGCTCGACGACCGCATCCAGTCGGGCAGCGGGATTTTCGCCGTCTACCCGCACCGTCGCTATCTGCCGGCCAAGGTCCGTGTCTTCGTCGATTTCCTGGTGCAGTGGTTCAAGAACCGCGAGAGCGCCTGACCCGGTCTTGCCGTGCCGCGGTCCCAATTTCGCCCCGTTTCTGGTAACCTCTCGACATCTCTCCGAGGCCGATGGAACAGCGACCGAGAATGCATCTGAAACGGCACGCAATCATGCTGGCTTCGGCCTTGGCGGCGCCTTTTGCCGCCGTCGGAGCGGCTGGCGCGCATCCTCATGTCTTCGCCGAGGCCCGCCTCGACGTGATCCTCTCTCCGGATCACCAAAGTGTGAAAGCGCTGCGTCACCTCTGGCGTTTCGATGATCTGTTTTCGAGTACGGTGATGATGGAGTTCGACAAGAACTCCGACCTGAAGCTTGACGACAAGGAGCTGAAGGATGTCGCCGACACCGTTCATGCCTCGCTGGCCGAGTTCAATTATTTCCAGCTCGTCACCGTCGACGGCAAGGACGTGCCGATGACGCCGCCACCGCATCTTATGGCCAATTTCGAAAACGACCAGCTGATCATCCTGTTCGAATCCGAACCCAAGATGCCGATCAAGCTCGCCGGCAAGATCGATTTCGGCGTCTACGATCCAACCTTCTATACGGCGATCGACTTCACCGAGGATAGCAACATCACGGTGGAAGGCCTGCCCTCGAACTGCACCAAGAGCGTCATCCGGCCCGACCCGGACGAGGCGATCAAGGAAAACCAGAAGACCCTGACGGACGCGTTCTTCAACGACCCGACAGGCACCGACATGAGCAAGATCTTCGCCACCAAGCTCGAACTGAATTGCCCGCCAGAAGGATATATCCGGTGATGAAACCGTCCCTGCGTTTGGCATTCGGCCTCGTGGCCGCTGCCCTGCTGATGACGCACTTTCTCGGGCAGGCCCATGCCCAGAGCTCACTCGGCATCGGTGTCAATGACGGCATGGCGCCCACCACCGGCCCGTTCGCCCACATCCTGATGTGGATCAATCTGCGCCAGCAGGAATTCTACCGCGCATTGGCCACGGCGATGAAAGCAATGCGCGAGGACGGCAGCAAGATGTGGCTGCTGATCGGCCTGTCCTTCGCCTACGGCATTTTCCACGCCGCCGGCCCCGGCCACGGCAAGGCGGTCATCTCGTCCTACATGGTGGCCAATGAAGTGGCGCTCAGGCGCGGTATCCTGCTGTCCTTCGTCTCGGCGCTGCTGCAGGGCCTGACCGCGATCCTGGTGATGCTGCTTGCCTATTTCGTCCTGCGCGGCACCGCCATCTCGATGACCGACGCAGCCTGGTTCATGGAGATCATGAGCTATGTCTTCGTCACTCTGTTCGGCGCCTGGCTGCTGTGGCGCAAGCTTGGGCCCACGGTCCAGCGCTGGTTCGGCAGGGCGCCCGCCTACAGCCTGTCGGCAGCCCACGCCGGTCATTCCCATAGCGGCCATTCGCATGCCGGTCACAGCCACGCGGCGCAGGCGCATTCGCACGCCTTGCATGTGCATCACGACCATTCGCATGATCATCACGCAGCGCACGACGACGACACGCACGATCATTCCCATCACGACCACGCCCATCACGATCACGCCGCTCACGATCACCCAGCCGGCGAGGTCTGCGACACATGCGGCCATTCGCATGCGCCCGATCCGGCGCTGCTGTCGGGCGATCGCTTCGACTGGCGCACGGCCTGGTCGGCAGTAGCCGCCGTCGGCATCCGTCCCTGCTCCGGCGCGCTGATTGTGCTCAGCTTCGCGCTGCTCAACGGCCTGTGGCTCGGCGGCCTGCTCTCGGTGCTGGCGATGTCGATCGGCACCGCCATCACAGTCTCGGCGCTGGCGACGATCGCGGTGACAGCCAAGAACTGGGCGGTCTATTTCGCCGGCGATGGCCGCATGGGCAACCGCATCCACACAGTCGTCGAAATCGGCGGCGCCGCCTTCGTCTTCCTGTTCGGGCTGTTGCTGTTGTCGGCGAGCCTGTCCGGAGCTGTGTGACCTCGGCGGGTCAGGCCTGACCCGCGATATCTCCGCCCAGCTCATCCTCGATATGAGCGCGGATGATTTCATCGAAACTGTTTTCGGCGCTGAAGCCGAGGCCCCTTGCACGGCGCGCCTCGAAGCGCGTCGGCCAGCCCTTGACGATCGCCCAGATCGTTTCGTCGGGCTCCTCACGGATCAGGCTCGCCACCTCGGCGCCTGCAGTGCGCTCCAGCGCCTCGATCTGCTCGCCGACGGTGACGGCAACGCCGGGCATGGTGAGGTTGCGGCGCGGCCCGACAGCGGCACCGTCGAGCCCAGCGGCATGGATCAGGAAGTTCACCGCCGAACGCGGGCTGGCATGGGTATGCAGCACCGAACGCGGCACCGGCAGGATCGCCTCCTGCCCGGCGAGCGGCTCGCGGATGATGCCGGAGAAAAAGCCCGAAGCCGCCTTGTTCGGCTTGCCCGGCCGCACACAGATGGTCGGCAGCCTTATGCCGATGCCGTCGAAGAAGCCGCGCCTGGAATAGTCGGCAAGCAGCGCTTCGCTCATCTGCTTCTGCGTGCCGTAGGAGGTCAGCGGCGTCGGGTGGAAATCGTCCGGGATCACATCCGGGAACGGCGCGCCGAACACCGCGATCGACGAGGTAAAGACGAGGCGCGGCGAAAAGCCCGCCAGCCGCACGGCGTCGAACAGCGCCCGTGTGCCGTCGAGGTTGACGCGGTAGCCGAGATCGAAATTGGCTTCCGCCTCACCCGACACGATGCCGGCGAGATGGAACATGACGTCGGGGCGTGAGGCGACCAGGCTCTCGGCAGCACCGGCATCGGCAAGGTCGCCGGTATGCGTGGCGATGCTGACGCCGTCCATCGCCGGCGCCTGCGGCGGCACGATGTCGTGCAGGTCGAGCCCGGTGATCTTGCGGCCGTTGAGCGTGCCGTCCTTGGCCAGCCGGTCGACAAGTTTGCGGCCGACCATGCCGGCGGCGCCAGTAATCAGGATGCGCATTTCAAAGCCTCTTATTTGCCCTTGTTCTGGCTGCGGCCCCGCAACCAGAACACCAGAAAGAATGCCAGCACGAAGGCGATGCCGACGATGCCGGCAAGTACGGTCGAGACATTGCCGACGGCCAGCATCACGGTCGGCAGATAGAACGCCGCGATGCCGAACAGCAGCATGATCCAGGCTGCGGCAATCAGCGCGTTTCGCGTGTCGCGATCCATCATGCCGTCCCGCCACAGCGGGAACTCGTCAACTCGGATGCCAATGCCATGAAATTCCCTGTCAGTGATAATGGCCGTGATGCGGTGGCGCACCATGGTCGTGGTCATGATCGTGCTCGTCATGGCTGTCGGCGCACTGGCCGAATTCCGGTTCGACCGTCGCGTGGCTGATGCCGTGTTCGGCGGCGAGCCGCTTCTTGATGGCGCTGACCGCCTGGTGCGGATCGACGCCATCGTTGAGGCAGGCATGCAGCGTCGCCATGTTGCTCGACCCGTCCAGCGACCAGACATGCATATGGTGCACCTCGCGCACGCCCTTGATCGTACCGGCAATATCCTTGGCGATGAGATCGCGGTCGAGCCTTGCCGGCACGCCTTCGAGCAGCACATGGGCGGCTTCGCGCATCAGCGACCATGCGGTGGACAGGATCAGCAGGGAGACCAGCACCGACAGGATCGGATCGATCGGCGTCCAGCCGGTGGCCAGGATGACCAGCGCCGCCACGATCGCCGCCGCCGAACCGAGCAGGTCGCCCAGCACATGCAGGATGGCGCCGCGCATGTTGAGGCTGTCGTGGTCGCCGCCATGCAGCACGAAGAACGAGGCGAAGTTTACCAGAAGGCCGGCGATCGCCACCACCAGCATCGGCCCGCCCAGCACCGGCGCCGGCGTCATCAGCCGGCCCCAGGCTTCGTAGACGATCCACAGCGCAATGGCGAAGATGGCAATGCCGTTGGTGTAGGCAACCAGCGTCTTGACTCGGCCGAAGCCGTAGGTGAGGCGCACCGTCGCCGGCCGCCCGCCAAGATGGAAGGCGTACCAGGCAAGGCCAAGCGCAATCGAGTCGGCGAGCATGTGGCCGGCGTCGGCCAGCAGCGCCAGCGATCCCGTCAAAAGGCCGCCAAGCCCTTCGGCCACCATGAAGCCGGCGGTCAGGCAGGCTGCGATCAGCACACGCTTCTTGTCGGTCGAGCCATGCACGTGGCCGGCGCCATGCCCAGCATGCGAACCATGATCATGGCTGTGCGCCATCGAAAAAAACTCCTGTTACGCGCCGAACTCGGCGCGGAAATCCTCGAGCCGCCGCTTCTGCCGGCCTTCGCCATCGAAATTGGCAGGATCGAGCCATGCCTCATAGGCTTTGCGCAGCGCCGGCCATTCCTTGTCGATGATCGAGTACCATGCCGTATCGCGGTTTTCACCCTTGACCACAAGATGCTGGCGGAAAATGCCCTCGAACTTGAAGCCGAACCGTTCCGCCGCGCGCTTCGAAGGGTCGTTGCGGTTGTTGCATTTCCACTCGTAGCGGCGATAGCCCAGCCCGTCGAAAATGTACTTCATGAACAGGAACTGCGCCTCGGTCGCTGCCGGCTTGCGCGAGATCAGTGGCCCCCAATAGATGTTGCCGATCTCGATGACGCCATAGGCAGGATCGATGCGCATCAGCGTCTGTCGCCCGGCGACCTTGCCGCTGGCCTTGTCGATGACGGCGAAGAACAGCGGATCCTCGCTCGCCTCGACCTTGTCCAGCCATGGCTGGAAATCGGCGCGGGTTTGCGGCGGGTGGTCGGGCAGCCAGGCAAAGCGTCCATCGATGTCGGGCACCGACGACGCCTCGTACAACCCATCGCCATGCTTTTCGGCGCTCAGCGGTTCGAGCCGGACATAGCGGCCGTCAATGGGCTTGCGCTCGGGCCGCGGACGCGCTTGCCAATCTTTGAGATTTTCCGACACGCAAAACTCCAATCCGTTTGACTTTTGTGAGCAGACGCTCACAAAAACGCGACCTAACAGCAAGAACCACACGGACGGGAAAAATGCTCCACACGATTTCGGCCTTCGACCGTCTCGGCGAGGAAAACGCCTTTGCCGTGCTGGCGCGGGCGACCGCACTGGCTCAACAGGGCCGCGACATCGTCAATCTCGGCATCGGCCAGCCCGACTTCAAAACGCCGCAGCACATTGTCGAGGCCGCGATCAAGGCGCTGCGCGACGGTCACCATGGCTACACCCCGGCCAACGGCCTGCTGGCGACGCGCGAAGCGGTGGTGCGGCGCACGCTGGCCACCACCGGCGTCGAGGTCTCGCCGGAAAATGTGATGATCCTGCCCGGCGGCAAGCCGACCATGTTCGCGGCCATCTTGATGTTCGGCGAACCCGGCGCCGAGATCCTCTATCCAGACCCAGGCTTTCCGATCTACCGCTCGATGATCGAGTTCACCGGCGCCGCGCCCATTCCGGTGCCGATCCGCGAGGAGAACGGCTTTGCCTTCTCGGCAGAAGAGACGCTGGCGCTGATCACGTCGAAGACGAGGCTCCTGATCCTCAACTCACCGGCCAACCCGACCGGCGGCGTCACGCCGCGCGCCGAGATCGAGAAGCTGGTGAAGGGACTGCAAGCGCATCCGCAGGTCGCTATCCTCTCCGACGAAATCTACGACGTCATGACCTATGACGGCGAGACGCATTTTTCGCTGCTCAATTTTCCGGAAATTCGCGACCGGCTGATCGTGCTCAACGGCTGGTCGAAGACATGGGCGATGACCGGCTGGCGCATGGGCTGGTCGATCTGGCCGAATGGCGACAAGGGCGCGCATCTCTACGACAAGGTGCGCAAGCTGGCGGTCAATTGCTGGTCCTGCGTCAACGCGCCGAGCCAGTTCGCCGGCATCTCCGCCATCGACGGCCCCCAGGACGATGTCGACAAGATGATGCGCGCCTTCGACAACCGCAGGAAGATCGTGGTCGAGGGGCTGAACGCGCTGCCCGGCGTCTCCTGCATCACGCCCAAGGGCGCATTCTATGCCTTCCCGAATGTTTCGAAGACCGGCTGGAAGGCCAAGAAGCTCGCCTCGGCACTGCTCGAGGAGGCCGGCGTGGCGCTGATCGGCGGCCCCGATTTCGGCATTCTCGGCGAAGGCTACATCAGGCTCTCCTACGCCAATTCCGAAGAGAACATCTTGCGCGCGCTGGAGCGGATCGAGTCGTTTTTGAAGAGGTAGGCCTTCGGCTCTTCACCCACGCCCCACGAACGGCATCTTGGTCGCCATCACCGTCATGAACAGCACATTGGCATCGAGCGGCAGGCTGGCCATGTGGACGACGGCGTCGGCGACGCGCTGGACGTCCATCACCGCTTCGGCGGCGATGGTACCATTGGCCTGCGGCACGCCGACCGTCATTGCGTGCGCCATATCGGTCAGCGCGTTGCCTATGTCGATCTGGCCGCAGGCGATGTCATGGGGCCGGCCGTCGAGCGCCAGCGTCTTGGTCAGCCCCGATATGGCGTGCTTGGTCGCGGTATAGGGCACCGAGCCCGGCCGTGGCGCATAGGCCGACACAGAGCCATTGTTGATGATGCGGCCGCCCATTGGCTTTTGCTTGCGCATGACGCCGAAGGCGGCGCGGGCGCATAGGAACGATCCGGTGAGATTGACGCCGACAATATCGTTCCAGACCTCGACCGGGATCTCGTCGATCGGCGTCGACTTGTAGCTCATGCCGGCATTGTTGAAGAGCAGGTCGACGCGGCCGAAGGCTGCGGCCACCGTCTCGAACAGGTCATCGACTTCGCCGGCCTTGCTGATGTCGCAGGCAACCGCCAGCGCCTTGGCGTCCGTTTTCCCGGCCTCGGTAATGGCGGCATCGAGCACCGCTTTGCGGCGGCCGCAAAACACCGTGTTCCAGCCCGCCTTGAGCAGCGCCGTGGCGACGCTCTTGCCGATGCCGGTGCCGGCGCCGGTAACAATGGCGGTTTTCTCTGTGAGGACTGTCATGATTTTGCTCCTGCGCGCCGCGCATCCCCGGCACAGATCGGGGTGCATCCGAATGCACCGACCCATCGCAAATGAAGGCGATCATGGCAAGTCGGACACTAATGCATGTCGCTCAAAAGTGGCCCCGGTTCTGAGAGAACGACATGCATCCGGACAAAAACATGAAGCGCCACGCGCTTTATGTGATCGGTCCGACAAAAAGGGCGGTCATTGGCGACCGCCCCCTGATCTGAACCGGGCTTGGGAGGAGGAAAAGCCGATCCGACTAACTAAAATCATGCGCTTCCTCGGTAAACGAGAAGTTAACGCTTTTCCCGCCGCGGCTGCGTTGTCTACCAGCGCGGGTTCGGCGCCGTGCCTGACGGAACCGGCACCTTGGCCGCCGACACCGTCGCCTCGACATGATCGACGAGCGCATCCGGCAGGCCGAGCCGGCCGGCGAGCAGGTCGAGATAGCCGCGTTCGGCGCGCGTATCGGGGTCGATCGTCAGTCGGGACGCCGTGTAGAGCTCGAGCCTCTGCTCATCGGTCTTGGCGCCTGCGACCAGCGTATCGAGGTCGAGCGGGCTGTCCAGCTCGGCCATCAGAAACTTTTCCGCTTCCGTGCCGATGCCGGCCAGACTGAGCTTGCCGGCGATCTTTTGGCGTTCCGCGTCATCGACATGGCCATCGGCCTTGGCCGCCGAGATCATCGCCCGCACCAGGGTCAGCGTGAACTCGTCCTCCCCCTGTGGCGCCTGTGAAGGATGAAAGCCGGTGTCGGCGGGCGGCGGCAGCAATTCCGGCTGGCCGGCCGCCGGCGCCTGCTCGGGTGCATTGCCGGCCTTGTAATTCTGGTAGGCCTTGTAGGCGAGACCGCCGATCGCAGCCAGTCCGCCGAGCTTCACGGCCGTGCCGGTGACCTGCCGTCCCGTGCCGGTTCCAAGCAGCACCGCGGCCAGCGCACCGGCGGCCAGCGGATTGTCCTTGGCCATCTGCACAGCCTGCCCGGCCTTGTCGCGAACGGTGCCGGTTGTGCCGGGAACTTGCGAGCCGAGCAGATCGTCGAGAAGCTTCTTGGGGTCGAACATGGTGCCTCCAGAAAAGGGCCCGCGCCAACGTGGACGGGCAGGTTTTGGACGTTGCAGACGTAGGTCCCGATTGTTGACATTACAATGACGGACCGGCGCTTTGCTATCGGCGCCGGCAATGCCGCAAATCAAATTCGATGTGTCGAAACCCGCCTCGGCTTCGGTTAGTGTCGCCGCAACGTCGGCGAGGGAGGAGTTTTGCCGTGACCGATCAGCCAGACCGCGACCAAGCACGAGATCCCCAGGATCTGGAGCGCCTGCTAATTGATCGGCAATGGGCGGGAGACATTGAGGGCATGGAAGCGCTGTTCGAACCCGATGCCGTCATCGACACCGGAGCAGCCGAATTGACGCGTGGCCATGAGGCGATCCGCGCTTTGTTCGAAGCCTTTGCCGCGAGCTGGCGAAAATTCCAGCGCGGCGAGCAGCGCCCGGCGGCCATTAACGGCGACCTCGCGTTGACGTCGACCAGGCTTGCCGACGGCTCGATAACCTCAGAGGTCGCGCGCCGGCAGGCCGACGGCACATGGCTGTGGGTGATCGACCGCTATTCTGTCGTGTGGTGATCCAGTCAGGGCGTCGGCGGCACTTAACTGCCGATATGTCCCCTGCCCTGCGCCTGCGCAAGTTCGACCTGGCGCTGGCGCTCGGCATAGCGGGTGCGATCCTCATCCGAGCGTGCCTCGTAGCAATGCGGGCATGACACGCCGGTGGAAAAATGCGGCGACAGCCGGTTCTCCGGCGTCAGCGGATGCCGGCAGGCGCGGCAGAGTTCGGCCTCGCCTTCGGTCAACCCATGCGACACCGAGACCCGCTCGTCGAAGACGAAACACTCGCCCTGCCACAGGCTGTCTTCGGCCGGCACCTCTTCAAGATATCTGAGGATGCCGCCCTTGAGATGGAACACATCCTCGAAGCCGAGCGACTTCACATAGGCCGTCGCCTTTTCGCAGCGGATGCCGCCGGTGCAGAACATCGCAACCTTGCGGCCGTCGAGTTGGTCGCGGTGTTTTTCCACCCAGGCCGGGAATTCGCGAAAGCTCGACGTGCGCGGGTCCACCGCGCCCTCGAACGTCCCGATCGACACTTCGTACGCGTTGCGTGTGTCGATGACGATGGTGCCGGGGTCCGAGATCAGCGCGTTCCAGTCGGCCGGCGCGACATAGGTCCCCGCACCCGTCGCCGGGTCGAGGTCTTCGACGCCCATGGTGACGATCTCGCGCTTCAGCCGCACCTTCATGCGATGGAACGGCATTTCGGCGGCAGTGCTGTATTTGACCTCGAGATCGGCAAGACCCTCGATGGCCTCGAGATAAGCGATCAGGTCGGCTATGTCGGCTTCGCTGCCGGCGACCGTGCCGTTAATGCCCTCCTGCGCCAGAAGCAGCGTGCCCTTGATGCCGCGCCCGCAGCAGAAGGCGGCAAGCGGCGTGCGCAAGACCCGCAGCGCGTCGAAGTCGCCCAGCCTCGCAAATTTGTAGAGCGCGGCGACGCGCACGGGTTCATGGTTGGTCATCGCCAAGCCACTAGACCGTGGTCAAAGCGGATTCAAGGCAGAGCTAAAGACACTTCGTCGGTATTCGCCCGCAGGCTCGTTGGCCGACATGTGACATCGCGGCAGGCCGGGTTTCGTGGACTCGGAATCGGCCTTCTGCTAATCGGTTGAAATCACCCAGGGAGAGAAAAGCCATTGCCCAGCAAGACCGAAAAGCTCCTGTCGCTGCTCAATGGCCAGCCGGTCATTCCGGTGCTGAAGATCGCCAATGTCGCGGACGCCGTCCCGCTCGCCCGGGCGCTGGCCGCCGGCGGCCTGCCGGCGATCGAGATCACGTTGAGAACCGCCGATGCGCTGGAAGCGATCCGCCGCGTGGCCGGTGAGGTCGAGGGCGCCATTGTCGGCGCCGGCACAATTCTCGATGCCAAGCAGTTCGACCAGGCAGCGGCGGCTGGCTCGAAGTTCATCGTCAGCCCCGGCATCACGCGCGAGTTGCTGGCGGCGGCCAAGGACAGCGACGTTCCCTTGCTGCCCGGCGCCATCACGCCCGGCGAGATCATGGCTGCCCGCGAGGCCGGCCTGCGGTTCCTGAAATTCTTCCCGGCCGAACAATCCGGCGGCATCGCCTCGCTGAAGGCCTTTGCCTCGCCGCTGGCCGACGTGAAATTCTGCCCGACCGGCGGCATCTCGGCCAAGAACGCCGCCGACTATCTCAGCCTGTCCAACGTTATCTGCGTCGGCGGCTCGTGGGTGGCGCCGGACGAGTTGGTCAAGGCCGGCAAGTGGGATGAGATCGAGGCGCTCGCACAGAGCGCGAGCAAGCTCGGAAAATAACCTCCGCTACTTTATCTTTGCGCAATCCCAAGGGAAGCGCTCCGCGCTTTCCCGGGAAAATCACAGTGTTCCCGGAATTGCACTCGGCACAAAAACCCGCCAGCTGCGCCGACCGGGTTTGCTACGCGTTGAGATTTTGGTTCCCGCTCAAGGGCTCGAACCTCGATTCACGCCTTCAAAGGGCGCTGTCCTACCATTAGACGAAGCGGGAATGCAGGCTGGTGGTTAGCATTCCGGGACGCTAGAAGCCAGCGCTGGAGATTCGCCAACAGCAAAAAGCCGCGCGGGTTGCCCAGCGCGGCTTCGATGTTTACCCCGTCGAGCTCTTACTTCGTCTGGAAGCGGGCGACCGAAAGGAATTTCACGGCATTGCCGGTGAAGCGGTTGGCATCGGCCATCTGGTTGTCCGCCTGGAAGCCTGCGGTGTAGACCTCGCTCGGCGGCGTATGCACGATGTTGTAGGCATAGCGCGGCGCTGTCGTCGGGCTGGAAACGGTGGCGATGTTGTCGCCGCTGCTCAGCGCCCAGCGGGCCGCCTGCGGTTCGGCCGCCACCACCACTGCCTTCGGTCCTGGCTTCAGGTCGCGGGCCGAAGCCCTGGCTTCCTTGCGTGTCGTCTTGACGCCGGCGCCGATCACCGAGGCTGGATCGGTACCGGCGGGACGGGCAGCAATAGCGCCGCGCGGCGATGCGGCATCGACACCTGACGGATCGTTGAACGCAGAGCGCGGCTCAAGCGACGCAACCTGATAGTCGTCGGTAGCACCGGCTGTATCGGCGGCGCTGGCCTGTTCGAGAACCGCCTTGACCTCGTCCGGACGCTGCGACGGCAGCACCGAGAACGCGTCGGTTGCGGTCTGCTTGTGGGCAGCCGTATCGGCCAGCGCCAGCAGAACGCCCTTGTCCTGCGGCGCAAGCTCAGCCGGCGGCGAAGAGCGGTCGGGACGCCAGGTCGGCAACGGGACGTTGACCGCGACCTGCGCCGGAGCGGCAGCTTGATCGGCCCCCTGGTCGGCATTGCTCGCATCGGCCGTTCCGAACGGCACATTGGCCGGCGCCTGCGCCGTCGCCACCGTCTGTTCGGTGGTGGCATCGGCCACGCCGAACGGCACGGTCTCAGGTTGTTGCGCGCCGACATCGGCCTTCGGCCGCGGTGCGAAAGCGGGCAGCGGCACTTCCTTGGCGGGCAGCGCGGCGATGATCGTCTCCGGCGTGTCCTGCGGCTCCGCATCGTCAGCGCTGTCGTCGGCAAGCTGCGGAATGTTGGCGCGCTTGGCGTTCTGCGGCGACACGATCGCGATGCCAGGCAGATTGCTGTTGTTGTTGCTCGTGGCAGCCAGCACCGGCTTCACGCTTCTCGGCGGCGGCGCGGCGGTAGGGACATCGGCGCTGTCGTCGGCTTCGTCTTCACCGCCACCGCCAAAGAACGCGGACAGGAAGCCACCGGATTTCTTGGTGCTGCCGCCTGCGCTGGCCATCATGATGGCAGGAGAACCGGCGCCCTTGCGTGCCTTGTAGGAGGCGAGCGCTTGGTCATAACCCGGCAACGGCCTGCCGTCGCTCGGCACATGCAGCGTCTTGCCATTGGGGAACAGGCTGACCAGTTCCTGGCGGCTGATGCCTGGCCAATGCCGCACATTGCCGACGTCCATGTGGACGAAGGGCGAACCCGACGACGGATAGTAGCCGACGCCGCCGCCCTGCATCTTCAGGCCGATGTTGCGCAGCTTTTTCAGCGGCACACCCGGAATGTAGAAGTCCATCGCCTTGCCCAGCATATGCTGGCTTTCCTTGGCGACACCGCGGCTGCGGCTGCGCAGCATCGAATTGGTCGACGGCGAGCGATAGCCGCAAACGACCTGGATGTAGTCGGTGGCGCCGGCCTGCCGGTAAGCTTCCCACACCAGATCGAGCAGGCGCGGATCCATCTTGGTCGGCTCGTTGCGACGCCAGTCGCGCAGGATGATGTTGATCTTCCTGAGGCCTGCCGGATCGTAGCGGCCATTGCGCTTGTAGACGATCTCGGCCTTTTCGTGCGTGTGGAGGTGATAGAGCTTGAGCGAGCGCGTTTCAGCGCTAGCGCCGGCAGCAGTTGCGGCGAGGAAAGCGAGCGCAACGATCAACGCTGCCAGCCATCTCGGCCAGACGCCCATGTGATCGCGCCGCCCGTTTCTGTGTCGTTCGACTTTGTTCAAATCAAAAGGCCTTGCAGGCTGCCGTTTGTCCCCGGATTTGTCCAAACGGATGCGTGGTTCTCACATCCGAATATCGATCCTAATGGTTAATCATCGCTTATTGAAGCCGAAATGCGGTAACACCGTGGCGATATCCCGTCAAAAATAATACACAGGATTTCTTGGTAAACTGCTGGTTTAGATCAAGATTCAGCCTTTTCCCGCTACACGATCTGTTACCGCTGGCCTTAATGCGTGAACAACGGCGTCGCATCAGCCATATTCCCGCCCCAACCCCTTATGCAGCGCCGGATGTGGCATGGCAAGCTGGTCCCGGCGTTGCGTTGGCAAGCTGTGGAATTCGGCGTTCAGGAGGCAAGGCGGTCGAGGCGGCCGGTTTCCGGGTCGATGCCGTATTCCTTGAGCTTGCGGTAGAGCGTCGAGCGGCCGATGCCGAGACGCCGTGCGACCTCGCTCATCTGGCCGTTGTAATGGTCGATGGCGAGCTTGATCATTTCGAGTTCGACATCGGCCAGCGCACGCACATTGCCACGCTCGTCCAGCGCCCTCAATGTGCCGAAACGCTGAAGCAACCTGGCCGGAGGGGCGAGCTCGGCAGCTGCCGTACCGGCGTCATCAGTCTGCGCGCCATCGCCTTGCGATCCGGTGCTCAAGGCCATGCCGGGGTCCGACAAGGACGCATCGGCGTCGAGATTGACGGTGCCGTCGACCTGCGCCCGGATCTGCGGAAATTCGTCAGTCGTGAGCACATCGCCTTCGGCAAGCACCGAGGCCCTGAACACGGCGTTTTCCAGCTGCCTGATGTTTCCCGGCCAATCATAGGCCTGCAGCATGGCCAGTGCGGCATCCGAGATGCCGTGCAGGCGATTGCCCGCCGGCGCCACCTTGTCCATGAAATGCTTGACCAGATAGGGGATGTCGTCGCGGCGGTCGCGCAGCGGCGGCACGACGATCGGGTAAACGTTGAGCCGGTAGAACAGGTCCTCGCGAAACTTGCCGTCCTTGACCTGCTGCAGAAGGTTGCGGTGCGTGGCCGAGATCAGCCTGATGTCGACCCTGACGGTGGAACGGCCACCGACCGGATCGACCTCGCCATCCTGCACGGCGCGCAACAGCTTGACCTGCACGTCGAGCGGCAGGTCGCCGATCTCATCCAGGAACAGCGTGCCCGAATGCGCCTCGACGAACTTGCCGGTGTGCTTTTCGGTGGCGCCGGTGAACGAGCCTTTTTCGTGACCGAACAGGATCGATTCGACCAGATTGTCGGGGATGGCGCCGCAATTGACGGTGACGAACGGTTTTGTGCGGCGTTCGCCGCTGCCCTGGATGGCGCGCGCCACCAATTCCTTGCCGACGCCTGATTCGCCCTCGATCAGGATCGGGATGTTGGAGGCCGCAGCCTTCTGGCCGAGGCGGATCACCCGGTCCATCGCCGGGCTGTGCGTGATCATGTCCTTGAAGGTCAGGTGGCCGCCGCGACGCCGCGACGTGCGCTTGACCTCGTCCTCGACCGCCTCGACCTTGAGCGCGTTGCCGATCGCGGTCTGCAGCCGGTCGGGAGACGCCGGCTTGACGACAAAATCGAAGGCGCCGTGGCGCATCGCCGAAACCACCGTTTCGATGCCGCCCTGCGCAGTCTGCACGATGACGGGAACAGTGATGCCGCGCTCGCGCATCGCCTTCAGCACGCCGATGCCGTCGAGGCCCGGCATGACAAGGTCGAGGATGACTGCCGAAATATCCCTCGCATTGGGTCCGTCAAGCGCGCTCAGACCGGCCTCGCCGCCATCGGCAACGATGGCGCTGTGGCCGAATTTCGTCACCGCCGCCTCGAGCAGCCGGCGCTGCACGGGATCGTCATCGACTATAAGAATGGAACCTGTCATGACTGATTTGAGTTGCCCGCCTTGGGAAATTCCCATGGATCATCTTGGCACAGGGTTCTAAACAAGGTTTCAAAAAACCCGGTGAACGAATTCCTTAGGATTTGACCGGCTTGTCCTTTCCCCTTGATTCCAGAAGGTAATTGTTGATGAGCAGGATTCTCGGTCGGCAGCTTGCGGCGGTAGCGTCCGGTCAGGGCGCGGCGGAACTCGGCGACCTGCCGGAATGGAATCTCGCCGATCTTTATTCCGGCATGGAGGCGCCCGAACTGAAGCGCGACCTTGCCAAGGCGGCGGCCGATGCCGTCGCCTTCGAGAACCGCTGGAAGGGCACGCTGGCTGCGGAGGCCGAGCGCGGCAGCGCCGGCAGGCTTGGCGAGGCGCTGACAGCCTATGAGGCGCTGGAGGAACTGATCGGCCGCATCGTCTCCTATGCCGGCCTGATCTATGCCGGCAACACCGCCGATCCGCAGCGCGCAAAGCTCTATGGCGACATCCAGGAGAAGATGACCGACGCCAGCGCGCATCTTCTGTTCTTCGCGCTGGAGCTGAACCTGATCGACGACAAGGCGCTCGAAGCAGCCCTCGCCGCCGACGCCGGCTTTGCCCATTACCGCCCCTGGGTGCTCGACCTCAGAATGGACAAGCCCTACCAGCTCGAGGACCGGGTCGAGCAGCTGTTCCATGAGAAATCGATCACCGGACGCGGTGCCTGGAACCGGCTGTTCGACGAGACGATGACCGATCTGCGCTTCGACATAGACGGCGAGGAACTGACGCTGGAGCCGGCGCTGAACCGCCTGCAGGACGCCGATGGGGAGGTCCGCCGCCGCGCCTCCGAAGCGCTGGCCGCAACCTTCCGCAAGAGCCTGCGCACCTTCACGCTGATCACCAACACGCTGGCCAAGGACAAGGAGATTTCCGACCGCTGGCGCGGCTTCGAGGACATCGCCGATTCACGCCATCTCGCCAACCGCGTCGAGCGCAGCGTGGTCGATGCGCTGGCGTCGGCCGTGCGCGAGGCCTATCCGCGCCTGTCTCATCGCTACTACGCGCTGAAGGCGCGCTGGCTCGGCATGGAGGTGATGAACCACTGGGACCGCAACGCCCCCTTGCCCGAAACGCCGCAGGCCGTGATCCCTTGGGACGACGCCAGGAACACCGTGCTGTCGGCCTATCAGCGCTTTTCCCCCGATATGGCGGAGATCGCCCGCGTCTTCTTCGACCGCAACTGGATCGACGCGCCGGTCAGGCCCGGCAAGTCGCCCGGCGCCTTCGCCCATCCGACCGTGCCTTCGGCGCACCCTTACGTGCTGCTCAACTACATGGGCAAGCCGCGCGATGTGATGACGCTGGCGCATGAACTCGGCCACGGCGTGCATCAGGTGCTGGCCGGCGGCCAGGGCGCCCTGATGGCTTCGACGCCGCTGACTTTGGCCGAGACGGCCTCAGTATTCGGCGAGATGCTGACCTTCCGTTCGCTGCTCGACCAGACCACCGACAAGCGCGAGCGCAAGGCGATGCTCGCCCAGAAGGTCGAGGACATGATCAACACGGTCGTGCGCCAGATCGCCTTCTACGAGTTCGAGCGCAAAGTGCATGCAGAGCGTAAGAACGGCGAACTGACCTCCGACAAGCTCGGCCAGTTCTGGCTCGAGGTGCAGGCAGAAAGCCTGGGGCCGGCGATCAAGCTGCGCGAGGGCTATGAGGTCTTCTGGACCTACATCCCGCACTTCGTCCACTCCCCCTTCTACGTCTACGCCTATGCCTTTGGCGACTGCCTGGTGAACTCGCTCTACGCGGTCTACCAGAACGCTGAGCATGGCTTCCAGGATAAGTATTTCGAGATGTTGCGCGCCGGCGGCACCAAGCATCACTCGGAGCTTCTCGCGCCCTTCGGCCTCGACGCCACCGACCCCGCCTTCTGGCAGATCGGGCTTGGCGTGATCGGCGGCCTGATCGACGAGTTGGAAGCGCTCGACAGTTAATGCGCGCACCCATTGGACCGATGGCGCAGAGTGGCAGGTTCAGCAGCGGCCTCGACTTTGCGGAATCGCAGAACAGTTTAGCCGGAATGCATGCGACGGCAGCTCTGTTCTTGTTCTAAATATCTGTTCTTGAATAACTCTCCGGCGAAAATTCCGTTAGCTTTCCCGAAGCCGTATGATAGCTTTCCGACTGAAGCTCAGCCGGGCGCGCGGCTTAAGGCCGGACAGTATCCCGGCCCATGGCAGCGGTCTGACGAATGCGACAGCGACGGTTGGCAATGGGCGGAAAGCCGAACGCCGACACTCGACGACAGACCGGCTGTTCCCTGAGCCGCCGAACCACATTGGATGATCCGATCTGCCAAGGTCATGACTTGGGACGGCGGCGGACGGATCCGACTGGAGAGAGACGATGACCTTCTTTTACATTGTCCTGGCGTTCCTTGTAGGTGTGTTGGTTGGCTGGTTTATCTGGGGCCGGCTGCGCGGCGAACTCGACAGCCTGCGCGGCGATCTCGACCGCACCCGCAGCGAGCGTGACAGACTGCGCGCCGACGCCGATCGCCTGACTGGCGAACTCGACGCCTGCGGCAAGACCCGCGCCGATCTCGAACGCCGGCTGCGTGAAACATCGGCTCCATCCGCCAAGCCTTCAAGTTCGGCGCCGGCCGCGCTGGTATCGACAGCGGCAACGGCCAAGTCCGCCCCGGCCGCGAAACCGGCCCCCGCCAAACCCGCCGCGGCCAAACCAGCTGCGGCCAAATCCGCGGCCGCAAAACCAGCGGCCAGCAAACCTGCCGCCGCCAAGGCCGCGCCCAAAGCCGCTGCTTCAAAGCCCGCCGCCGTCCCGAAGAAGGCCGCCCCGGCAGCTGGGAAGGCCGATAATCTGCGCCGCCTGATCGGTATCGGCCCGGTCAACGACAAACTGCTCAAGGGCCTTGGCGTCACGACCTACGCGCAGATCGCCGGCTGGACCGCGGCCGACGTCAAGCGCATCGAGGACACGCTGAATTTCGACGGCCGCATCGCTCGCGAAAAGTGGGTCGAGCAGGCCAAGCTGCTTGCCGCCGGCGACGAAAAGGAGTTCGCACGCCAATTCCCGAGCGCCGGGACCGCCAACAACAGCTGATCCGTCATCGGCAACATAACCAGAAGGCGGCGCTCTCGGGCGCCGTCTTTGTTTTTGCATTCGCCACTGTCTTTGCGCCCTGCGACGCCGCTCCCTCGATTGCACGCCGCCCGGCCCCCATATAGAGCGGTTCTGGCGTCATCGACCGCAGTACCCGAGCCCCATGCCCCTGCCCTCTGCCATTTTCCGCAACGATGAAAGCGGCCGTCAGTTGG
The DNA here is from genome assembly GCF_040323635.1 of Mesorhizobium sp. M0037. Taxonomy (NCBI): domain Bacteria; kingdom Pseudomonadati; phylum Pseudomonadota; class Alphaproteobacteria; order Hyphomicrobiales; family Phyllobacteriaceae; genus Mesorhizobium; species Mesorhizobium sp. M0037. The sequence goes on from NZ_JAMYVB010000005.1 coordinate 266,661, forward strand.
TCTTCGACCACCCGGCCGACATCATCATTGCCTATGATGCCAAGGATTTTCTGCCGGCGCTGGCGGCTGCGCAGGCGGCGAGCGATGCCGGCAAATGGCTGGCCGGCTATTTCTCCTACGAAGCGGGCTATCTGCTCGAACCGAAACTCGTGCCGCTGCTGCCTGAAGGCCGGCGCGCGCCATTGGTTTGTCTGGGTGTCTTCGATGCTCCGGCCGAAGAGGCCGTGCCGCGCAACGATGCGCCGGCCACCAATGGCCCCATCTTCGACGCCAGGGCCAGTTGGTCCGCTCAGGACTACGCCAAACGCTTCGCGCGCCTTCACGACCACATCCGCAAGGGCGACTGCTACCAAGGCAACCTGACCTTTCCGGTCCGTGCCCAATGGTCGGGCGATCCGGTTGCTGCCTTCGACGCACTGACAGGACGCCAGCCGGTCAAGTATGGCGCACTGATTTCGCTCGGCGATCCCATCGTCTTATCGCGTTCGCCCGAGCTGTTCTTCGAGATCAATGCCTTAGGCATGATCGAAACCCATCCGATGAAGGGCACCGCACCGCGCGGCGCGACCAAGGCCGAGGACGCGCGGTTGAAGTCCTTCTTGCGCAGCGACGAAAAGAACCAGGCCGAGAACCGGATGATCGTCGATCTCCTGCGCAATGACATCTCACTGATCAGCGAGGTCGGCACGCTGGAAGTCCCGGAACTGTTCCGCATCGAGAGCTACCCGACCGTCCACCAGATGGTGAGCCGTGTGCGGGCGAAGCTTCTGCCTGATCTCGGCATCCGCCAAATCTTTGGCGCGCTGTTTCCCTGCGGCTCGATCACCGGCGCGCCGAAAATCCGCGCGATGGAAATCCTGCACGAGCTGGAAGACACACCGCGCGACGTCTATTGCGGCGCCATCGGCTGGATCGCGCCTGGCGGCATGATGCGCTTTTCGGTGGCGATCCGCACTATATCGCTCTTTTCCAGTGGCGAGGCCGTTTACAATGTCGGCGGCGGCGTCGTCTTCGATTCGACGGCGCAAGGGGAGTATCAGGAGTGTCTGCTGAAGGCGCGCTTCGCGACGGGGACACCGCCGATTTCGAGCTGATCGAGACGATGCGCTGGGAGCCCGGCCAGGGCTTTCTGCGCTTCGAACGCCATCTCGCACGCCTTTACGGCTCGGCGGAAGAACTCGGCTTTGCCTGCGATCCGCAGCGGATCGGCGAGGTGCTGGCGAATACTATCGGGGCGCAGCAGACGGCGCTGCGCACCCGGCTCGTCCTGCAGCGCAATGGCGAGGTGACGGCTTCTGTTCAGCCTTACGAGCCACTCGCCGCCGACAAGGTCTGGCGGCTGCGACTGGCGCGGGTCCGGCTCTCCTCCACCGACACGCTGCTGCGCCACAAGACCGGCCGGCGGCAAGTCTACACTCACGCCCGCTCCGAATATCTGATCACCCAGGCCGACGAAGTGTTGCTCGCAAATGAGCGCAGTGAAATCTGCGAAGGCACCATCACCAACGTCTTCGCCGATTTCGGTGATGGCATGCTGATGACACCCAGGCTCGACTGCGGCCTGCTGCCTGGCGTATTGCGCGCCGAGTTGCTGGACGAAGGCCGCGCCCAGGAGGCGATCTACAGCTATGACGAGTTGAAATCCGCCAAAACACTGTTCGTCGGCAATTCTCTGCGCGGCTTGATCCCGGCAACATTGGCCTGATACGAAGCGGCTGCGAGAATAACCGCCGGCATTGGACACTTTCTAGCGAAGCATGAATTCTCGTCAGCCCACGCACACGCCCTATGATGGCTCCTCAAAGCTCTTCACCATCGGGCTGAAGCCGCTCGAACTCGACAAGTGGATCGAGGTCGACCGGTATCTCTTCGACCATCTCGCCGAAAAGCGCCGGCTGTATGCCGAAATTCCCGACAAGGTGTTTGTCGAGGAAGACGGCACGCGCGACGCCCAGCGCGAAGTGGGCGGCCTCATCGAAGCACATCTGCTGTCGACATTTCCCGGGATGTACCGGCGCACCAATGCCGGGGTTGAGGTCATTGGCGCCAAAGCCGACTCTGACGCCACCTTCCCCGATGCCCCGCTGGTCGCAGCGTCGCTGCTCGTTCAGGAAGACCTGATCCTGATGCGCCGTGACGACACCGGCTGGCGGCTCGCCGCCGGCTCGCTGTGTTTCCCGTCATCCTGGTCGCTGGTCGAAAAATTCGGCCGGCCGCTGCAGCAGATCCACGCACCGGTGCCGGGCTTCGGTCCGGGCACCAGGCCGGCCGAGCTCATCAACCGCATGTTCGACGGCCTGCAGGGTCAGGCCGTCGAACGCTTCAACTGGTCGATCCAGGCCGGCGACGCGCTCTATCATCCGCTCTCCAATGTCGAGCGCATCGACCGTGCCACCAACCGCCCCTCGCGATTTCCCGACGGCGACGTCAACGCCCACGCCTTCATCCGCGTCGAGCGCCAGACGCTGCGCAAACTGCCTCTGTCGCGCGACATCCTGTTCACCATCCGCATCCATCTCGACCCGCTGAAAGTGCTGGCGCGGCATCCCGACCGGGCAACGCTTGCCGCCTCTTTCGCGGCGCAATTGCAGGCGCTGGATGAGGCTCAACTCGACTATAAGGGGATGACATCAGACCGTGACCGGCTGGTGCAACGCCTGCAAACCATGGCTCAGGAGTGACGATGATCCGACATGTTCTGAAGCTAGCCGTCCTGCTCGGTGCATTGCTGGCGTTGCCGGCAACAGCGCATGCGGAACCGGTGACCTATGCGGGGAAGCTCGGCAACATCGACATCGTCGTCGAGTTTACCGGTGATCCGGCGACGGCTGGAGAGGCACTGGCGGGCCGCTATTTCTACCGCTCCAAGGGCGTCGATATTCCTCTGCAGGCGAAGTCGAGCAAGGGCGCCACCTTTCAATTGGCCGAGGAAGAAGCCTGCGATGCCAAGAAGTGCGGCGACGGCCAGGCTCCACCCATCGGCGCCGTCTGGCGATTGAGTTCCGCCGACAATGGCAAGACGCTGGAAGGCACCTGGACGGCCAAAAAGACCCTGCCGCTGAAGCTGACAAGGATCGCCAGCCGTGCCCAGACGGAGACGCCGGCGACGACGCCACGCGATCTCTATGATTTCACCGACATGACATTCTCGGGTGACGATGCGCCGATCACCATGGCGGCATCGCCCTACGACTATCTCAAGCTGGATTTCGCGCCCGAGGCAGACGCCAAGGAAGGTTGGCCGGATGCAGCCTACAACTATGTCACCGATCCACGCACCAAATTCGCCAGGCCGCGCATCGTCGATCTCGCCGGCGGCGCGCCGATCGAAGCCGCCAATGCCTTGCTGCAGAACCGCCATTGGCATGACAGCCTCAGCGCCTTGACGTGCGCGGCGCTGCAATACGCCGGCTTCCACGATGGACCACCGATGGAGGGCATGGATGACGATTCGCTTGGCGGCTATGAAGACTCGACGTTCAAAGTTACGTCATTGACGCCGAAGCTGATGAGTTGGTCCGAATCCGGCAGCCTCTATTGCGGCGGTGCGCATCCGAACAACTATTCCGACGCCTATGTCATGGACGTGCGCCGTGGCGCCTTGCTTACCCTTCAGGACATGTTTTCCGATACGGTCGACGGCAAGCCAGGCCCCTCGCTGGCCACCTTCGTCAAAGAGAAGCGCAAGAAGCCCAGCGACCAGACCGAGGTGGATTACGAGGCCGAATGCGGCATCGACGATTTGATCGGCGACTTTCTCGGCGCCAGCCTGAAGCGCGATGGCGACAGGCAGGTTCTGGTCTTCGGCCTGCAAGGTTTGCCCAACGTCATCCAGGCTTGCGGCGGCGATCTCGTTGAAATGCCGGTCTCCGAAGCACAAGCGCTGTTCACACCGGAATTCGCGAAACTGCTCGAACCGTAGGCGTATCTGCGCGGCCGGGAACTAACCTTATCCCTGCTTTTCGCTTTATTGTGACAATGATCTATGGTTTGTCGCGCGGCGGTCGAACGGCCGTTTTGGCGCGTTGCTTGAAGGAGTGCTCGATAAAATGGCGAATGAAAACTGGCCCGTTTACGGTGAAATCACCGGCCCTGTCGTGATGATCGGCTTTGGTTCGATCGGACGGGGAACGCTGCCTCTGATCAAGCGCCATTTCAAATTCGACAAGTCGCGCATGACGGTCATCGACCCGCTCGACACCGACCGCAAGCTGCTCGACGAGCGCGGCATCGCCTTCGTCCAGGAGCACGTGACCGAGAAAAACTACAAGAAACTGCTGACGCCGCTTTTGACCAATGGCGGCGGCCAGGGCTTTTGCATCAATCTGTCGGTCGATACCGGCTCGGTCGACCTGATGCGGCTCTGCCGCAAGCTCGGCGTGCTCTACATCGACACCGTCGTCGAGCCGTGGCTCGGCTTCTATTTCGACGCCAAGGCCGACAATGCCAGCCGCACCAACTACGCGCTGCGCGAAGCCTTGATCAAGGAGAAGCACGACAAGCCCGGCGGCGCTACCGCGGTTTCGACCTGTGGCGCCAATCCGGGCATGGTCTCGTGGTTCGTCAAGCAGGCGCTGCTGAACCTTGCCGGCGACCTCGGCCTCGAGTTTTCCGAACCGGCGCAGGACGACCGTGACGGCTGGGCGAAGCTGATGAAGAAGGCCGGCGTCAAGGGCATCCACATCGCCGAGCGCGACACCCAGCGCACCAAGAAGCCGAAGCCGATGAACGTGTTTTGGAACACTTGGTCGGTCGAGGGTTTCATCTCGGAAGGGCTGCAGCCGGCCGAGCTCGGCTGGGGCACGCATGAGAGATGGATGCCGAAGAACGGCAAGGAGCACAAGCATGGCTCCAAGGCTGCGATCTATCTCGAACAGCCCGGCGCCAACACCCGCGTGCGCTCTTGGTGCCCGACGCCGGGCGCGCAATACGGTTTCCTGGTGACGCACAATGAGGCGATCTCGATCGCCGACTTCTTCACCGTGCGGTCGAAGAAGGGCAAGGTGCAATACCGCCCGACCTGCCACTATGCCTATCACCCCTGCAACGACGCCGTGCTGTCACTCCACGAAATGTTCGGCGCTGCCGGCAAGCCGCAGCCGGTCCACCATGTGCTTGACGAAAACGAGCTGGTCGACGGCGTGGACGAGCTTGGCGTGCTGCTCTACGGCCATGCCAAGAACGCCTACTGGTACGGTTCGCAGCTGTCGCTGGCCGAAGCCCGCAAGCTGGCGCCCTACCAGAACGCTACCGGCATGCAGGTCACCTCGGCCGTGCTCGCCGGCATGGTCTGGGCGCTGGAAAACCCCGAAGCCGGCATCGTCGAGGCCGACGAGATGGACTACAAGCGCTGCCTGGAAGTGCAGTCCCAGTATCTCGGACCAGTCAAGGGCTACTACACCGACTGGACGCCGCTCGATAACCGTCCGGGCCTGTTTCCCGAGGACCTCGACAAAAGCGACCCGTGGCAATTCCGCAACATCCTCGTTCGATAGCGGTTCCATACCCCTGCCTCACTGCCTTGCAATCGCCCGGAAATCGGGCGATTGAAGGGATGCGGACGAGAGCAGTGTGCATCCATTTGGACGCACGAGGGACGGCTCTGGAAACTTGAGGCCACGCACATCGTGTTCCCCAAAACGTCGTTTGACGATTGGGCCGATGCGTCAGGAGAGGATTTGATATGACGATTGTGCGCAAAATTCTTTCTGCGGGCGCGGCGGGCGTTCTTGCGACGATGCTTGCCGCCTGCACCACCGGCGGCTCCGACGGGCCACCGATCTCATCGCAGGCGCGAGGCGTCGAAGGCTCATGGCTGAACGCCGAAGGCAAGGCGGTCTCGACATTGAACGGCGGCGTCTTCACCACCGTTTCGGCGGAGACCGGTGAGAAATTCGCTGACGGCAGCTACACCAAGACCGGCGCCACCTCGGTCGAGATCAACGGAACCTCGCTGATCCGGCAGCAGCCAATCGCTTTCAACTGCCTGCTGGTGTCCATAAACCAGCTGAATTGCACCAGCTCCGCCGGGCAGAACTTCGTGCTGACCAGGCGCGGCTGAACCTTTCCCATGCGGCTTTGCGGATGGCGGCGCCGCGATGCCGCCGCCTTTTTTATGCCGGCAAACCGATGCCGGTTATCCGCCCTGATTCTTCTTGCATCGCCACAACCGCGATGTGAACATACCCGAAATGCTGGCTGTTATCCTGCAGTCGGGCAAGAGCGTTAAACGCCTTTGATCATATCCGGGAGACGAAGATGAAGAAGCTCGCCGCCATTGCCGCCCTCTCTGCCTCGACACTCGGCCTGTCGGCCGCACCATCCTTTGCCGACTACACGTTGAACATCCTGCATTTCAACGATTGGCACAGCCGCATCGAAGGCAACAACAAATACGAGTCGACCTGCTCGGCCGAGGAAGAGACCAAGGGTGAGTGCATCGGCGGCGCCGGCCGGCTGGTCACCGCGATCGCACAGGAGCGCAAGAAGCTCGAAGGCCAGAACGTGCTGCTGCTCAATGCCGGCGACAGCTTTCAGGGATCGCTGTTCTACATCACCTACAAGGGCACGGCGGAGGAGGAATTCCTCAATCAGATCAAGCCCGACGCGGTGACGCTCGGCAACCACGAATTCGACGATGGCGAGAGCGCGCTGGTGCCTTATCTCGACAAGGCGAAGTTCCCGATCGTCAGCGCCAATGTCGTGCCCAACGACAAGTCCGGCGCCGCAGGCAAGATCAAGCCGTCGATTGTGCTTGAGGTCGGCGGCCAGAAGATCGGCATTGTCGGCGCCGTGACCAACGACACACCGGAACTCGCCTCTCCCGGCCTCAACATTACCATCGAGGACGACGTCAAGTCGATCACCGCCGAGGTCGAGAAGCTGAAGGCGCAAGGCGTCAACAAGATAATTGCCGTCACCCATATCGGCTACAGGCGCGAGCGCGATGTCATCGCCAAGATCCCGGGCATAGATGTGGTGGTCGGCGGCCACAGCCATTCGCTTCTGTCCAACACCGACCCGAAGGGGGAAGGCCCCTATCCGACGATGGTCGACAACCCCGACGGCTCCAAGGTGCCTGTCGTGCAGGCCGCGTCCTATTCGAAATATCTCGGCGAATTCAAGGTCGTGTTCGACGACAACGGCAACGTCAAGGAAGCCAGCGGCGACCCGATCTTCCTCGACAAGTCGATCATCCCCGATCCGGCCGTTCTTGCCCGCATCAAGGAGCTCGGCGCGCCGATCGAGGCGCTGAAGAACAAGGAAGTGGCCGAGACCACCGAGGCCATCGACGGCAGCCGCGAAAGCTGCCGCACCAAGGAATGCGCGATGGGCAATCTCGTCTCCGACGCCATTCTCGACCGCGTCAAGGGACAGGGCGTCGAGATCGTCGTCTCCAATGGCGGCGGCCTGCGTGCTTCGATCGACAAGGGCACCGTCACCATGGGCGAGGTGCTGACCGTGCTGCCTTTCCAGAACACGCTGGCGACCTTCCAGATTTCCGGCAAGGATCTGGTTGCCGGGCTGGAAAACGGCGTCAGCCAGGTCGAGGACGGCGGCGGCCGCTTCCCGCAGGTGGCAGGTCTCAAATACTCCTTCGACAAGTCGGTCGCGCCCAATGCCGGCCGAGTCAAGTCGGTCGAGGTGATGCAGAACGGTGCCTGGGCGCCGATCAATCCGGACAAGGACTATCTGGTCGCCACCAACAATTACGTCCGCCAGGGCGGCGACGGCTACAAGGTCTTCGCCGAGAAGGCCAAGAACGCCTACGATTACGGCCCCGGCCTCGAACAGGTGGTTGCCGACTATCTCGCGGCGCACCGGCCCTATACGCCGAAGCTCGACGGCCGCATCACCGAGGTCGCGGCAACCGTAGCGGCTGCCCCGGCCGCCGAGCCGGCAAAACCAGCCGAACCGGCACCTGCTCCAGAGGAACCGGCAAAACCGGCCGAGGCTGCACCGGCGGAGCCGGCGATGCCCGCATTGCCGGCAGGCTCCGGCGACATCACCACCACGCCGCCGACTGTCCCGGCGGAAACCGCCCCGGCAACGCCGGCTCCGGCCGAACCGGCAAAACCGGCCGAAGCCGCACCTGCTCCGGCAAAGCCGGCTGACGCCGCCCCGGCCGAAGCCAGCCATGTCATCGTCGCCGGCGATACCTATTGGGATCTCGCCAAGAAGGCCTACGGCGACGGCGCCAAGTGGAAGGTGATCTCCGAGGCCAACAAAGGCTACGAACCACGCCGGCTTCCTGTCGGCGCGACCTTGACCATTCCGGCGAAGTAACCTCGCTTCGCACTTGCGACCAGCAAAACCCGTCCGGGTAACCGGACGGGTTTTTGGCTTTCAGGGTAAGGTGCGGCCAGACGCGGCATTGAAAACTCGCGCCACATCGCTAGGTTCGCCCGACATCGTCGGTTTCGCGGTGTCGGGAGACCTTCATGACGCTTTCCACGCCTGTCGACCCCAAAGCCGCGAAAGCGCTCGACCCGCTGCCGGCCGGACATCCGCCGGTAAAGGCAGGCAAGATCGGCGTCATGTTGGTCAATCTCGGCACGCCGGACGGTACCGATTTCAAGCCGATGTGGCGCTATCTCCGCGAATTCCTGTCCGATCCGCGCGTCATCGAACTCAACAAGGCGATCTGGTATCCGATCCTCTACGGCTTGGTGCTGACCACCAGACCGAAGAAGTCCGGCGCCAATTACGCCAGGATATGGAACCGCGAGAGGAACGAGTCGCCGCTGCGCACCTACACCCGCGCGCAGGGCGAAAAGCTGGCCGCAGCGCTCATCGACCTACCCGATGTCGTGGTCGACTGGGCGATGCGCTACGGCAACCCCTCGACCGCGAGCGTCGCTCAAAGGCTGGTCGAGCAAGGCTGCGACCGCATCCTGTCGTTCCCACTCTACCCGCAATACTCCGCGACCACCACCGCGACCGCCAACGACCAGCTGTTTCGCGCCTTGATGAAGATGCGCCGCGCGCCTGCCGTGCGCAGTGTTCCGCCCTACTATGACGAGCCGGTCTACATCGAGGCGCTCGCCCATTCGATCGAACGGCATCTGGCAACGCTAGACTTCGAGCCCGAGGTGGTCATCACCTCCTATCACGGCATCCCGAAGCCCTATTTCGAGAAGGGCGATCCCTATCACTGCCACTGCCAGAAGACGACACGGCTGTTGCGTGAACGACTGGGGTGGGATGAAAAGAAGCTGATCATCACCTTCCAGTCGCGCTTCGGCGCCCAGGAATGGCTGCAGCCCTACACCGACAAGACGGTCGAGAAACTGGCGAAGGACGGCGTGAAATCGATCGCCATCGTCAACCCAGGCTTTTCCGTCGACTGCATCGAGACGCTGGACGAAATCGGCCGCGAGGCGGCCGAGACCTTCCATCACGCCGGCGGCGAGAAATTCGCCCACATCCCGTGCCTCAACGACAGTGCAGAAGGCATGGCGGTGATCGAGGCGATGGTGCGGCGCGAGCTGTCGGGCTGGGTCTGAGGCCGCCACGTTGCGGCGATCGACCGCCGCAGTTGCGCTATTCCATGCACTAATAATCAACGATCACCTGATTGTAACATTATTGAAACACACCTAAGTGTTTGGTGAAGTCGGTTGCATGGAATCAACGCCATGGCCGGCATCTGAGGGAGATTCAAATGGACTTCAGTGGTTTCGGTATTGCGATTGGTGCGCTTGCCTTTCTGGTATTGGTGCTTCTTATCAAAGGCATCCGGACAATCCCGCAAGGCTATAATTATACGGTGGAGCGCTTTGGTCGTTACACCAAAACACTAAGCCCCGGCCTCAACCTCATCGTGCCGTTCGTCGACCGCATCGGCGCCAAGATGAACATGATGGAGCAGGTGCTCGACGTTCCGAGCCAGGAAATCATAACGCGCGACAACGCCATTGTCGGCGTCGACGGCATCGCCTTCTACCAGATCCTCAATGCGGCGCAGGCCGCCTACCAGGTCGCCGGCCTGGAGAACGCCATCCTCAATTTGACGATGACCAACATCCGTACCGTCATGGGCTCGATGGACCTCGACGAATTGCTGTCGAACCGCGACGCCATCAACGAACGGCTGCTGCGCGTGGTCGACGAAGCGGCCCATCCGTGGGGCATCAAGATCACCCGCGTCGAGATCAAGGATATCAATCCGCCGGCCAACCTCATCGAATCGATGGGTCGTCAGATGACGGCTGAACGTAACAAGCGTGCGCAGATCCTCGCCGCCGAAGGCCTCAAGCAGTCGCAGATCCTCGAGGCCGAAGGCCGCAAGGAAGCCGCCTTCCGCGACGCCGAGGCGCGCGAACGCTCGGCCGAAGCCGAAGCGCGAGCCACCCAGGTTGTATCGGAAGCCATCTCCAAGGGCGACGTGCAGGCACTCAACTACTTCGTGGCGCTCAAATACACCGAAGCGATGGGCAAGATCGGTACCGCCAACAACAGCAAGGTCGTGCTGATGCCGATGGAAGCGTCGGCACTGATCGGCACGCTCGGCGGCATAAGCGAGATCGCCAGGGAGGTGTTCCGCAGCGAAGGCACCGCCGGCGCCGCCAGGCAGGCCGCCCGCCCTCCGGTGGTTCGCCCGAATGAGAACTGAGACCTGACGAGAACTGAGGTCGCGAGCATGATCCCGAAAAGTGGGAACCGGTTTTCGGAAAAGATCATGCTCCACAGGAAGTAGGAGCGCACTCCCATGTTCGACCGCATCATTTCCGAACTTGGTCCGTGGAACTGGATGGTTCTGGGCTTCGTCCTCCTGGTGATGGAGGTCATCGCGCCAGGAATATTCATGCTGTGGATCGGCATCGCCGCATTGGTGATCGGTGTGATTTCCCTGCTCGTCTGGGACGCAAGCTTCTGGGCCTGGGAAGTCCAGGTCCTCGCCTTCCTGGCCCTGTCGCTGGTCTCGGCCCTTGCCGGAAAGAAGCTGGTTGGTGGGCGTAATACCCCTAGCGACCAGCCGCTGCTCAACCGGCGCGGCGCGCAGTTGGTCGGCAGGATGGCAACGCTGGCCGAGCCGATCAAGGACGGTCGCGGCCGCATCAAACTCGGCGACACACTGTGGCGCGTCTCCGGTCCCGACCTGCCGGCCGGCACGCAGGTGCGCGTCGTCAGTTCGGCCGACACCGATCTGGAACTGACCGTCGAGGCCGTCTGAGCGCCCGAAGGCCCGCAGCGCATTTGGCAGCAATCGAAGCGCGCCGCGTAGGTCACCCCAACGCAATGCGGTTTTAGTTTCCTCAGGCTGCGCCGATACGCAGCAAATCGTGGAAGTGAACCACCCCAACGGGCATCCTGTTTTCCGTCACTACCAGCGCACCGATATTGTATTCGTTGAGAAGCGCGATCGCCGTTCCGGCCAGCGTCTGCGGATCGACCGTCTTCGGCGTGCGGGTCATGATGTCGTCCACGGCGATATCGGCCAGGTTTCGATGCAGATTGCGCGCGACATCACCGTCAGTGATGATCCCGACCAGCTCGCCCTTCCCGTCGACGACACAGACACAACCGACTTTCTTGTTCGACAACGTCATGACCGCTTCCGGCATCTTGGTACCGAGCGCCGCTAGCGGAATCTGATCGCCGACCCGCATGATCTCGGAGACGAGAGTCAGATTGGCGCCGAGCTGGCCGCCGGGGTGGAATGTGCGGAAATGGTCGGGCGTGAAGCCGCGCGCTTCGAGCAGCGCTATGGCCAGCGCATCGCCGACCACCAGTTGCAGCAGGGTCGATGTCGTCGGCGCCAAACCGTGCGGGCAGGCTTCCGGCGCGGACGGCAGGAGCAGCACCACGTCGGCCGCGCGCGCCAGCGCCGAGGCCGCGCCCGCGGTAATCGCAATCAGCGGGATCGAGAAGCGCCTGGAATAGGCGACGATGCCCATCAATTCTTTGCTCTCGCCGGACCATGACATGGCGATGATGGCATCGTCTCTGGCGATCATGCCAAGGTCGCCATGATTGGCCTCCGCCGGATGGACGAAGAAGGCAGGCGTGCCGGTCGAAGCCAGACTGGCCGCGATCTTAGTGCCGATATGGCCGCTTTTGCCGACGCCGGTGACTATGACGCGGCCATTGATGCGCGACACCATGTCGACGGCGCGGGCGAAAGGTTCGGCCAGTTCGTTCTCCAGCGCGGCGGCCAATGCCGCCACGCCGGCCTGTTCCGTGGCTACCGTTCTCAGCGCCGAGGCGATCGAAGCCTCCAAAGGCTTCTTTTCTTGGGATCCCGCATGCATGGCTGATGCGATTAGCGCTTTGCCGTTCGCCTGTCCAACAGAATTGCCGTCCAGCCATGTCCGACAGGCACCCCTTCAACCCTCCGTTAACCATCCCCGTTTACGGTTCGGTAAGTATGGCGCGCTTGCGCCGCGCAAGCAGTGGTGACGATGTCGCGGGCCCAACCTCAAGAGAAAAAAGGTCGAACGGGCAGAGCGTTTTGCGCTCTGCTTCTGGCGACGAGCGTGCTCGCTTTGCTGCGGCCAACTGCGCTTCATGCCCAGGAGACCGAGCTGCGCGGCGAAGTTTCGGAATCGGCGATCCTGTCCGACCAGCAGCGCCGGGCCAGGCAATTGAGCAAGGCCAACACGCAGGTCAAGCCCGCCCCTGCCGACACCGCCCCCACGGGAAACACGCCAACCGCTTATGTGCCGGCCAGCGATGGCGCCTTGCCTGATGACACCGACCCGTCACAGGCCGGCGCAAACAGCATTTTCGACCCGCCGGCGACCATCGACGATTCGTTCGCCGACAAGCCGCCAACCGTCCTGCCACGCCGCCCGTCGACGGCAAAGCAACGCGCCGACGCGGATGCAGACAAGGCCAAGGACAAAACCAAGGCTGCCGACAAGAAGAAGCCTGGCAAAGCCACGGACCAGACCACCACCGGAACGACTCCGGACGGCACTGCGGCAGGCGACGCCGATCAGGACATAGCCAACCGCCGTGTCCTCACCGTCGACGGCGTCGACCGACGAAAGCTCGACCCCGGCGCCGAGCGCACCGACGCCATCGAGGGCCTGAAGAAGAAGCTCGAGGACGACCCGTACGCGGCAACCGGCATCAAGGTCGGCTCGTTCCTGCTGCGGCCGACGCTCGAGCAGGGCGTTGCCGTCACGTCGAACGCCGATTCCAGCGCTGGCGGCAAGTCGGCGGTGCTGTCCGAAACGGCGCTGCGTTTCTCCGCCGCCTCCGATTGGCGCGAGAATTCGGCGGTCATCGACGGCTACGGCAATTTCCGCAACACCATTTCGGGCCAGAAGATCAATGAGGCACGCGGCCGTATCCAAGGCACGTACAATGTCGACCTCGACAATGAACTGCGCGCCATCGCCAAGCTCGGCTACGAGATTGCGCCGGAATCGGCCTCCGCGCCCGACGCCATTGCCGGCGTCAAATCGCAGCCGATCCGCCAGACGGTCGACGGCAGCCTCGGCGTCGAGAAGGACGTTGGCAAGATGCGCTTTGCGCTGACCGGTGCGGTCTCCCACGACATCTATGGCGACGCCAAGCTAACGGACGGCACCGTGTTGTCGCAGAAGGATCAGGACAACACGCTCTACACCGCAACGTTGCGGACCGGCTATGAAATTTCCCCGGCTCTGACGCCCTTTGCTGAGATTGAGCTCGGCCGCCGGGTATATGACCAACGGATCGACAACAAGGGCTTCGAGCGCTCTTCGACCCGGCTTGGCGCACGCGCCGGTATCGAAGTCGACATGGGCGAGAAGCTCAAGGGTGAGTTCTCGGCCGGCTGGGTGAGGGAGGCGATCGACGACAAGAACCTGGAGGCGATTTCGGGAGCCACCATCAATGCCGACCTCAAATGGTCGCCCGAGCGCGGCACCATCATCGGCGTCACCGGGCGAACCACGGTCGAAGGCACAACGAATGCCGGTGAGAGCGGCGACATCCTCTATTCCGGCCGCCTCACCGGCGAGCGGCAGATCCGCGCCGACCTGATCGGCAACGCAGCCCTTGGGCTCGACTGGCGCAATTACACCGGCTCCGACGGCCATGACATGACGCTGAGTGCAGAGGCCGGGCTGACCTGGTGGCTGAACCGTTACGTCGGTCTCACCAGCCGCGCCCGCACCGAAAAGCTGACCAGCAATCTGCCCGGGCGCAACTACACCGCCAACAGCATCTATTTGGGGCTGAAGCTGCAGCGGTAGCTAAAAAGCAGCGCCGCGACGCTCGGACGGCTTCATCTCATCGAGCAGCGTGCGGATGACGCCGGCCATGTTCTCGTTCATGTCGCTGCGCCACAGCGCGAAGGCGACATTGGCCTCGACGAACCCTTCCGGCGAGCCGCAATCGAAGGTGCGGCCCTGAAAGTGGTAGCCAAAGAAGGGCTGCTGCTTTTCCAGCTTCAGCATCGCGTCGGTGAGCTGGATCTCGTTGCCGGCGCCCTTTTCCTGGCTTTCCAGGATCTTGAAAATCTCGGGCTGCAGGATGTAGCGGCCGTTGATGTAGAGATTGGACGGCGCGGTGCCGGTCTTCGGCTTTTCGACCATCTCGGTGATGCGGAAGCCGTGATGCGTGTCCTCGCCCCGGCCGACAATGCCATATTTGTGGGTTTCGGCCGGATCGCATTCCTGCACGGCGATGATGTTGTTGCCCGTCTCCTCGTAGAGCTCGACCATGGCCTTCGTGCAGCTCTTCTCCGACTGCATGATCATGTCGGGCAGCAACAGCGCGAAGGGTTCGTCGCCGACCAGTTCGCGGGCGCACCAGACGGCGTGGCCGAGCCCCATCGGCACCTGCTGGCGGGTGAACGAGGTCTGCCCCGGCGCCGGCTGCAGCCGCTGCAAGCGGGCCAGCTGATCGTCCTTGCCGCGCTGTGCCAGCGTATCATAGAGCTCGAACTGGATATCGAAATGGTCTTCTATGACCGCCTTGTTGCGGCCGGTGACGAAGATGAAATGTTCGATGCCGGCCTCGCGCGCCTCATCGACGACATACTGGATGACCGGCCGGTCGACGACGGTCAGCATCTCCTTGGGAATGGCCTTGGTAGCCGGGAGAAACCGTGTGCCGAGACCGGCGACCGGGAAAACTGCCTTGCGAACTCGCTTCATGCGTCAATTATCCGTTTGAGGGCGTGCCCGGCAATCCCGCCTCGCGACATTTTCGCGCCGGAATTGTGGATTATCGGGCCATTGAGGGAAACATCAACCGGTAAAGCATCCAGGTGTCTTTTCGTTCCAGGCGCCGCCTATGGTAAACCAATTGCTAACCCGGTTCGGCGATGAATGGTCTTTCCTGAGATAGAGAAAGGGGAAAATATGTCCGTTCGCAGTGCCGCAAAACTCTTTACCAGCGTGCTGACGGCGGCCAGCCTCTCGCTCGCCTTGCTGATGCCGGCCGGACCGGCCTTCGCCGATGCCGGTTTTCGGCAATGGGTCGCCGGATTCCGCGCCACGGCCGTGGCGGGCGGCGTTTCCGGCGGGGTCTACGACCGAGCGTTCCGGGGCATCAATGAGCCCGACCCGGTGGTGCTGGAAAAGGCACGCACCCAGCCCGAATTCACCGCACCTGCCTGGGACTATTTCGACAACCGCGTCCACGACCAGTCCGTTGCCGTCGGCCAGCAGATGGCCAAAAAATGGAAGCCGTGGCTGGAACGGATCGAGGCGAGGTTCGGCGTCGACCGCTACATCCTGCTCGCCATCTGGTCGATGGAATCGAATTATGGCGAGATCCTCAAGCGCGACGACATCATGCGCAATGTCATCCGCTCGCTGGCAACCCTCGCCTATGGCGACCCGAAGCGTTCGAAATTCGCCCGCACCCAATTGGTCGCCGCGCTGAAAATCCTGCAGACCGGCGACATCGACGAAAGCCACCTGATGGGCTCCTGGGCCGGCGCCATGGGCCAGACCCAGTTCATCCCGACCAGCTACCAGCATTATGCCGTCGACATGGACGGCAACGGCAAGCGCGACATCTGGAATTCGATCCCCGATGCGTTGGCGACATCAGCCAATCTGCTGAAGAAGAATGGCTGGCAGGGCGGCAAGACCTGGGGCTACGAGGTCACCATTCCGGCGGGCAAACTGCCGGCCGGCTCGAAGACATTGGCGCAGTGGCAGGCGCTCGGCGTCGCCAGGGCCAATGGCAAGCCGTTCAAGAACGCAACCGACAAGGCGACCCTGAAAGTGCCGGACGGCCGCGGCGGACCGGCCTTCCTGATGATCAAGAACTTCTCCGTCATCAAGGCCTACAACAACGCCGACAAATATGCCCTGGCCGTCGGCCTTCTTGCCGACGAAATCGCCGGTTCTAATGGTCTGGTGCAGGACTGGAAGCGGCCTTTCACCAAACTGTCCTTCGAGGAAAGGCAGGAGTTGCAGAAGCGGCTTTCGCAGCACGGACTTTACGACGGCAAGTTCGACGGCAAGATCGGTGACGGCACGAAAACCGCCATCATGACCTATCAGGCAACGGTCGGCTTGACCCAGGACGGGTATCCGAGCATGGAAGTGCTCAAATGGCTCAGAAAGAAATAGAGCCAGCGACGGCAGCTTGCATTTGCGACGCAAGGGATGCCGTAGCATCGGTCTGTGCATGATCGCCTGCGAGGGCCATGCACCAAGGGATGGAGAGGGTGCTTGGTTTCGGCAGCGCGTATCCGTGTGATCGTTTTCCGCTTGCCGATCCTCATTCTGGCCATCGTCGTCCTGGCGACGGGGGTCGCCGGCAGTTTCCACACACCGGCTTTGGCGCAGGAGCAACCGCAGAACCGCGGCTGGTCGCTGCGCGACCTTCTGTTCCCGCGCCGCAGCGAACGCATCGAGCCGCCGCTCGATGTCCGCAAGGCAAAGCCGAAGGTCAAGAAGAAGCCCCGTGCACCGGTTGAACCTTCCGCTCCGATTGTCGAGAAGACACCGGATGCCCGCGTCGTTCTGGTGATCGGCGATTTCATGGCCAACGGCCTGGCCGAAGGCCTCGAAACAGCCTTTGCCGACAATGCCAACATCAGGATCGTCGAGCGCGCCAACGGTTCTTCGGGTTTCGTGCGCGATGATGTCTACAACTGGCCCGAACAGGTCAAATCGCTGGTCGAGAGCGAGAGGCCCGCCGCCGTGGTCGTCATGCTGGGCTCCAACGACCGCCAGCAGATGCGCGTCAACGATGTGCGCGAGCAGCCGCGCTCCGAGAACTGGACCAAGGAATACGAACGCCGGACCGAGGCCTTGGGCAAGGCGCTGGCGGCGACCAAGGTGCCTTATCTGTGGGTCGGCATGCCAGCCTTCAAGACGCCGAAGATGACCTCCGACATGCTGGCATTCAACGATATCTACCACTCGGCTGCCAAGAAGAACGGCGGCGAATTCGTCGATGTCTGGGATGGGTTCGTCGACGAGAACGGCGCCTTTGTCTCGACCGGCCCCGACATTAACGGCCAGGCCGTGCGGCTGCGCTCCGACGACGGCATCAACGTCTCGAAAGCCGGCAAGCGAAAGCTCGCCTTCTACACCGAAAAGCAGCTGGCCAAGATCCTCGGCCTGGCAGCGCCGGGAAGCGTGGTGACGGCTGCCGCACCGGCCGGCGCCCCGGTCGAGGCGCCGTCGCTGCCCGCCGCCCCGATCGTGGTCGACCGCACCGTTCCAATGCTGCTCAACGATCCGGCGCTCGACGGCGGTACCGAACTTCTCGGTGCGGCGGCGGCGCCGAAAGCCAATCCGGATCTGCCCGGCGAAAAACTAATCCTCGAAGGCAAGGCGCCCGAGGCCTCGCCCGGCCGCGCCGACGACTTCTCGTGGCCGCCCAAGGCCGCTGCCGCGACGGATACGACGACGGCGATCAACCGTTAACGGGGGAGTACCGTCGACCCCATCAGCGCTTCATCGATCGAGCGCGCGGCCTGGCGGCCTTCGCGGATCGCCCACACAACCAGCGACTGGCCGCGGCGCACATCACCTGCGGCGTAGAGCTTGTCGACGCTGGTCTTGTAGTCGCGATCGTTGGCTTCGACATTGCGGGAACGGCGGCTGTCGGTGGTGATTTTCATCTCACCGTCCAGCTCTTTCGCGACGCCGGCGGCAGCCGGTCCGGCAAAGCCGATGGCGATGAAGGCGAGGTCTGCACGGATGACGAATTCGGTGCCGGCGATCGGCTTGCGCTTCTCGTCGACTTCGCAGCATTTGACGCCGGTCAGTTGGCCGTCCTCGCCGATGAATTCGAGCGTCGCCACCTGGAATTCGCGCTCCGCACCTTCGGCCTGTGAGGACGAGGTGCGCATCTTGGTCGCCCAGTAAGGCCAGACCGAAAGCTTGTCTTCCTTCTCCGGCGGCTGCGGGCGGATGTCGAGCTGGGTGACGCGCACCGCGCCTTGGCGGAAGGCGGTGCCGACGCAGTCGGACGCGGTATCGCCGCCGCCGACGACGACGACATGCTGGCCGCCGGCGATGATCGGATGCGACGGCCAGGCCACCGACTGGATCGGCTCGCCGCCGACGCGACGGTTCTGCTGCACCAGATAGGGCATGGCGTCATAGACGCCGCCGAGATCGTCGCCCGGAATGTTGGCCGGACGCGGCGATTCCGAACCGCCGCAATAGAGCACCGCATCGTATCCGGCGAGCAACTCTGCCACCGGCTTGTCGACGCCGACATTGACGCCGCAATGGAAGGTCACGCCCTCGCCCTGCATCTGCTCGATGCGGCGGTCGATATAGTGCTTCTCGATCTTGAAGTCGGGAATGCCGTAGCGCATCAGCCCGCCGGGACGGCTCTCACGCTCATAAACGCTGACCTCGTGGCCGGCGCGGCCAAGCTGCTGCGCCGCCGCCATCCCTGCCGGGCCGGAGCCGATGACAGCGACCCGCTTGCCCGTCTTCTTCTCCGGCGGATAAGGCCGGATATGGCCGGTTTCATAAGCCTTGTCGGCGATTGCCTGTTCAACGGTCTTGATGGCAACCGGAATGTCCTCGAGGTTCAGCGTGCAGGCTTCCTCGCAGGGCGCGGGGCAGATGCGGCCGGTGAACTCGGGGAAATTGTTGGTCGAATGCAGGTTGCGGATCGCATTGTCCCAGTCGCCATTGTAGACGAGGTCGTTCCAGTCCGGGATCTGGTTGTGGATCGGGCACCCGGTCGGCCCGTGGCAGAACGGGATGCCGCAATCCATGCAGCGCGCGGCCTGTTTCTCGACCTCCTTGTCCGACATCGGCAGCGTGAATTCGCGGAAATGCCGGATGCGGTCGGAGGCCGGCTGGTACTTGTGCACCTGCCGGTCGATTTCGAGAAAGCCTGTTACCTTGCCCATAGTCCAGTTCCTGCTGTCCAGATGGTGCGGTTTTCGCACCCGTTAACCCCTTGAGGCAGCCATGGCAACCTTGCATCCGAGGTCAAACTGTCGCTGAAAGTTCCGCCGGGAAGCCTGCGCCTCCCGGCAAGTCGAAAAACCTATTCCGCCGCCACGCCCATGCGCATGCGTTCCATCTCGATCAGCGCGCGGCGGTATTCGACCGGCATGATCTTGCGGAATTTCGGCCTGAAGATCGTCCAGTCGTCGAGTATCTCGCGGCCGCGTACCGAACCGGTGAAATGGACGTGGTTCGAGATAAGCTGGTAAAGCCGTTCCTCGTCATGGGTGGTCATGTCGCCCGAGACGTCGACGCGACCCTTGTGGTCGAGGTCACCGCCATGATGCAGCAGCCTTTCCATCAGATCGTCTTCTTCCGGAACCGGCTCCAGCTCGACCATCGCCATG
The DNA here is from genome assembly GCF_040323635.1 of Mesorhizobium sp. M0037. Lineage (NCBI taxonomy): Bacteria > Pseudomonadati > Pseudomonadota > Alphaproteobacteria > Hyphomicrobiales > Phyllobacteriaceae > Mesorhizobium > Mesorhizobium sp. M0037. The sequence continues at coordinate 286,393 of NZ_JAMYVB010000005.1, forward strand.
TTGCAGCGCGCGGCGAAATCGCCGGCCTCATCCAGAACATAGGCCACGCCGCCCGACATGCCGGCAGCGAAGTTGCGACCGGTCTGGCCGATGACGACGACGATGCCGCCGGTCATGTATTCGCAGCCATGATCGCCGACGCCTTCAACGACGGCGGCGACGCCCGAATTGCGCACCGCGAAGCGCTCGCCGGCGACACCTGCGAAATAGGCCTCGCCCTCGGTCGCGCCATAGAGGACGGTGTTGCCGACGATGATCGATTCCGCCGCGACGATCCTGGACTCCTCCGGCGGCCGGATGACGATGCGTCCGCCCGACAGGCCCTTGCCGACATAGTCGTTGGCCGCACCGACGAGATCGAACGAGATGCCGCGCGCCAGGAAGGCGCCGAACGACTGGCCGGCGGTGCCGGTCAGCTTCACCTGGATCGTGTCCTCGCGCAGGCCCTTGTGCCTGAAGCGCTTGGCGACTTCGCCCGACAGCATGGCGCCCGTGGAGCGATCGACATTGCGGATGTCGACCTCGATCTTGACCGGCTGCTTGCTTTCGAGCGCGGGCTTCGCCAGTTCGATTAGCTTGCGATCGAGTACATCGTCGATCGGGTGTTTCTGCCGTTCGGTCCAGTGCACCGCCTCATGCGGCGCGTCCGGCTTGAAGAACATCTTGCCGAAATCGAGCCCACGCGCCTTCCAATGCTGGATCATCTCGCGCTTTTCCAGCAGGTCGCTGTCGCCGATGATCTGGTCGATATGGGTGTAGCCCATCTCGGCCAGCAGCCCCCTCACCTCTTCCGCAACATAGAAGAAGAAGTTGATGACATGCTCGGGCGTGCCCTTGAAACGCTTGCGCAGAACCGGGTCCTGCGTCGCGACGCCGACCGGGCAGGTGTTCAAGTGGCACTTGCGCATCATGATGCAGCCGGCCGCGATCAGCGGCGCGGTCGAGAAGCCGAACTCGTCGGCACCGAGCAGCGCACCGATGATGACGTCGCGCCCCGTGCGCAAGCCACCATCGACCTGCAGCGCAACGCGCGAGCGCAGCCCGTTCAGCACCAGCGTCTGGTGCGTCTCGGCTAGGCCCATTTCCCACGGGCTGCCGGCATGCTTGAGCGAGGTCAGCGGCGACGCGCCGGTGCCGCCATCATAGCCCGATATGGTGATGTGGTCGGCGCGTGCCTTGGCGACGCCGGCCGCAACCGTACCGACACCGACTTCCGACACCAGCTTGACCGATACGTCGGCCGCCGGGTTGACGTTCTTCAGATCATAGATCAGCTGCGCCAGATCCTCGATCGAATAGATGTCGTGATGCGGCGGCGGCGAGATCAGGCCGACGCCAGGCGTCGAGTGCCGGACCTTGGCGATGGTGGCGTCGACCTTGTGGCCGGGCAGCTGGCCGCCCTCGCCGGGCTTGGCGCCCTGCGCGACCTTGATCTGCATGACATCGGAATTGACGAGATACTCGGCGGTGACGCCAAACCGCCCCGAGGCGACCTGCTTGATCGCCGAACGTTCGGGGTTCTTGCCGCCGCCGGGCAGCGGCAGATAGCGGTCGGCCTCTTCGCCGCCCTCGCCGGTGTTCGACTTGCCGCCGATCTGGTTCATGGCGCGCGCCAGCGTCGTGTGTGCCTCGCGCGAGATCGAGCCGAACGACATCGCCCCTGTCGAGAAGCGCTTGACGATATCGGCCGCCGACATCACGTCCTCTATCGCCACCTTCTTGCGGCCGGTCTCTTCCGCAAGCTTGATCCTGAACAGGCCGCGTATGGTCTGGGCACGGGCCGTCTCGCTGTCGATCTGCGCGGAATACTCCTTGAACGTCTCCCACGAGCCCTGGCGCACGGCGTGCTGCAAGGTGGCGACGGCGTCGGGCGACCACATATGGGCTTCGCCGCGCATGCGGTACATGTACTCGCCGCCGACCTCGAGGCTGTTGCGCAGCACCGGATCGTTGCCGAAACCGTCGGTGTGGCGGCTGAGCGTCTCAGCCGCGACCTCGTCCAGGCCGACACCTTCGATCAGCGTCGCTGTGCCGGTGAAGTACTTCTCGACGAAATCTGACTTCAGCCCGATGGCGTCGAATATCTGCGCGCCGCAATAGGACTGGTAGGTGGAGATGCCCATCTTCGACATCACCTTGAGGATGCCCTTGCCGATCGACTTGATGTAGCGCGAGACCACCTCGTAGGCGTCAACCTCAGCCGGCAGTTCGCCACGCTTGTGCATGTCGAGCAGCGTATCGAAGGCAAGGTAGGGGTTGATCGCCTCGGCGCCGTAGCCGGCGAGACAGCAGAAATGATGCACTTCGCGCGGCTCGCCGGATTCCACGACCAGGCCGACCGCGGTGCGCAGACCCTTGCGGATCAGATGGTGGTGCACCGCAGCCGTCGCCAGCAGTGCCGGAATGGCGATACGGTCGGGACCGACCTGGCGGTCGGACAGGATGATGATGTTGTAGCCGCCGGCGACAGCGGCTTCCGCCCGCTCGCACAGACGTTCGACCGCGCCCTGCATGCCGGACGCGCCCTCGCTCGACCCGTAGGTGATATCGATGGTCTTGGTGTCGAAACGGTCTTCCGTGTGGCCGATCGAGCGGATCTTTTCCAGATCGCCATTGGTCAGGATCGGCTGGCGCACTTCGAGCCGCTTGCGGCGCGAATTGCCAACCAGGTCGAAGATGTTCGGCCGCGGCCCGATGAAGGACACCAGGCTCATCACCAGTTCCTCGCGGATCGGGTCGATCGGCGGGTTGGTGACCTGGGCGAAATTCTGCTTGAAGTAGGTGTAGAGCAGCTTCGACTTGTCCGACATCGCCGAGATCGGCGTGTCCGTGCCCATCGAACCCACCGCTTCCTGGCCGGTGGTCGCCATCGGCGACATCAGCAGCTTGGTGTCTTCCTGGCTGTAGCCGAACGCCTGCTGGCGATCGAGCAGGCTGACATCCTTGCGCAGCGCGCGCGGCTCGACCGGCTTCAGATCCTCCAGGATCAGCTGCGTGTTGTTGAGCCAGGTCTTGTAGGGATGCCTGGTGGCGATCTCCGACTTGATCTCCTCGTCGGAAATGATGCGGCCCTTGGCGAGGTCGATCAGAAGCATGCGGCCGGGCTGCAGCCGCCACTTCTTGACGATCCTCTCCTCCGGCACCGGCAGCACGCCGGCCTCTGACGCCATGATGACGCGGTCGTCGTCGGTGACGATGTAGCGCGCCGGGCGCAGACCGTTGCGGTCGAGCGTGGCGCCGATCTGGCGACCGTCGGTGAAGGCGACCGCGGCCGGCCCGTCCCACGGCTCCATAAGGGCTGCGTGGTATTCGTAGAAAGCCTTGCGGTCGGCATCCATCAGCTTGTTGCCGGCCCAGGCTTCCGGGATCAGCATCATCATGGCGTGGCTGAGGCTGTAGCCGCCCTGGAACAGGAATTCGAGCGCATTGTCGAAGCACGCCGTGTCGGACTGGCCGTCATAGGAGATCGGCCACAGCTTGGAGATGTTGTTGCCGAACAGTTCGGAATCGACCGAGGCCTGGCGCGCCGCCATCCAGTTGTTGTTGCCGCGCACCGTGTTGATCTCGCCATTATGCGCGACCATGCGGTAGGGGTGCGCGAGCTTCCATGACGGGAAGGTGTTGGTCGAGAAGCGCTGGTGGACGAGGATCAGCGCGGTCTCGAAACGCGGATCCGACAAATCCTTGTAATAGGCGCCGACCTGGTAGGCCAGGAACATGCCCTTGTAGACGATGGTACGCGCCGATAGCGACACACAGTAGGCGCCGATATCCTTGTTGTTGTTCTCGGCGTAGATGCGGCCGGAAATCACCTTGCGCAGCAGGTACAGCCTGGCCTCGTATTCCTCGTCATCTGGAATGTCCGATGTGCGGCCGATGAAGACCTGGCGATGGAACGGTTCGGAGGCCGCAATATCGGGCGCCTTCGACAGCGATGAATTGTCGACCGGCACGTCGCGAAAGCCGAGCAGCGGCAGCCCTTCTGACTGCGCCGATTCGGCGATGATCTCTTCGATATGGGCGCGCAGTGCCGCATCCTGCGGCATGAACCAGTGGCCGACGCCGTATTGGCCTGCCGCCGGCAGTTCGACGCCCTGGGCCGCCATCTCTTCGCGGAAGAAATGATCGGGAACCTGCACCAGCACGCCGGCGCCGTCGCCCATCAGCGGATCGGCGCCGACAGCGCCGCGATGCGTCAGGTTTTCGAGCACGAAGAGCCCGTCCTTGACGATCTGGTGCGACTTCACGTTCTTCATGTTGACGATGAAGCCGACGCCGCACGCGTCATGCTCGTTGCGCGGATCATAGAGACCCTGCGCGGCCATGCCGTTGGTGGTCAGGCCGTTGGTGGTCTGGCCTTCTTTGGTCAGAACGGTATTTTTAACGGCTGCCGCTTTCGTCTGCGCGGCCTGGCCGATAATCGCAGATGGCGTCAGTTCCGTCATCGTCCTGTCCTCCGTTCCGGCCCCTTGCACGTCTAGCATTTGGGGCGCTGGTCTACCTTGGGAAGCGACTGGCTTCCGCTCTCATTCTTGCGGCACGTCTTTTCGAAATCCTTGGCGGACCGTGCGGTGCACCGCCGGTTCGTATCCGGTATCGTACAGGCCACAGCCGAGCCGTCTACCCGTCGCTCGCGGCAACGGCCGGAGTGGCCCAAATGATACGCCAATCCAGCCTGACTTGTGCGACAAAATAAGACAGCACTACTGTCCTAAATTTTTATGGCAGAAATCCTAGGCGCACACAAGACCGATTCACCAAATTCTTGGACGTTTGGCGACAGAAAATTGCGTCGGGCGCTGTTGAAACGAAATTTCGGTCCCGGCACTCCTTCGTGATCGCCTTTGGCTTTACCGCTTTTTCAGCCCTTGGCCCTTGCGCGTCAAACCCCGAAACGGCCATGGTCGCGCTCTTGTCGCAACCAGACTTTCTCAACCAGGCAGGGACTTTCCTGATGTTCTTTGCATCCGACAACTGGGCGGGCGTCCATTCCAACATTGCCGCCGGGCTGTCAGCCAATGCTGGCGGCTTTTCGACCGCCTATGGCGATGGCGATCTCGACCGGGCCGTCTACCAGCGTTTCAGCGAGATCTTCGAACGCGAGGTCGCGGTGTTCTTCGTCGCTACCGGCACGGCGGCCAACTCGCTGTCCCTGGCCGCTTACAACAAGCCCGGCGGCATTTCCTTTGCGCACCGCGAATCGCACATCATCGAGGACGAATGCGGCGCGCCGGAATATTTCAGCGGCGGCTCGCGTCTCCATGCTGTCGACGGCGCCCTGGGCAAGATCGATCCGCACAATCTTGAACGCGCCGTCGCCCGTTTCGCACCCGAAATCGTCCATTGGGGACGCCCGACGGCCGTCTCGATCACCCAATCGACCGAAGTCGGCACAGTGTACGGGCTCGACGACATTTCCACCATTTCGGAGATCGCCAAACGCTTTTCCCTGCCGCTGCATATGGACGGCGCCCGTTTTGCCAACGCATTGGTCGCGCTTGAGACGACGCCGGCCGAAATGACCTGGAAGCGCGGCGTCGACATCGTCTCGTTCGGCGGCACCAAGAACGGCTGCTGGTGTGCCGAAGCGGTGGTGCTGTTCGATCTAGACCGCGCCAAGGAGTTGTCCTTCCTGCGCAAGCGCGCCGCACAGCTGTTCTCCAAGTCGCGCTTCATCGCAGCGCAGTTCGACGCCTACTTCACAGACGGCCTGTGGCTGGACACGGCCCGTCATGCCAATGCCATGGCCGCGCGCCTGGCGGCTGCGATCGAGGATTCGGCAACGGCGAAGCTCGCCTGGTTGCCGCAGGCCAACGAGGTGTTCGCGGTGATGAAAAAGGCGGAAGCCGAAAGGCTGCAATCCGTCGGCGCAGCCTTTTACGACTGGCACAGGCCGCACGGCTTCGACGGCCATGTCGGCGAGGACGAGTTGCTCTATCGCTTCGTCACCAGCTTTGCCACGACTTCAGATGAGGTCGATCGCTTCGGCCAGATGATCGCCTGAACCCGCGAGACCGCGCCAATGACAAAGCCACCTCTCGGCTCAACCATGCGGCTGGTTCGCCCGGCGCCAAACGTGCTCGGCTTCTACGATGGCCGCGTTGACGGCGTTCGCGCCTGGTCGGACGAGCCGAACTGGCTGGACGACGGCGCCTATGCCCTCGGCATCTGCACCTATGCGATCGTCGATGGTTCGCAGGCGCTTGTCTACGACACGCATATTTCGCTGCCTCACGCGCGCTTCATCAGGCAGACGCTCGAAGAGATGGGCGCAACATCGATCCGGGTCGTGCTCAGCCACTGGCATGACGATCATATTGCCGGCAATGAGGTGTTTCAGGATTGCGAGATTATCGCCAACACGCTCACCGCCTCGGCGCTCGCGAACAACCGGGCTGAGATCGAAAGCGGTGTTCCACCGATCAAGCCTCTCGTGCTGCCGAACAGGACCTTCGCAGGCAGTCTTGACCTCGCCGTTGGATCGATCGCCGTCGAACTGCGTCAGGTCGAAATCCACAGCCATGACGGCACGGTGCTGTTCATGCCCGAAACCGGCCTGCTCCTGGCGGGCGACACGCTCGAGGATCCGATCACCTATGTCAGCGAGGCGGATCGGCTGGCGCAACATCTGGTTGATCTCGAACGCATGGCCGGCTGGTCGATAGACCGCATCTTGCCCAATCACGGCTCGCTCGAAGCGATTGAGCGAGGCGGCTACGACAAAGGCCTCATCGCCGCCACGCAAGCCTACGTTCAAAAACTGCTTCGCTGCCGGCGTGAGCCTGATCTTGCGAAGCAGGATCTGAAAACCTTCGGCGCCGACATGTTCGCCACGGGCGCGGTCGAGTACTTCGCGCTGTACGAGCCCGTCCACCGGCAAAACGTCGAGGCCGTTCTCGCAACCGGCACCGGTCGCTAAGCAAGGAAAGGCCGCGCCAAAAGCTCGAGGCCAAGCAAGATCAGGAAAATAAGAAACCAGCGCCGGAAGGTCGCCGGGCTGATCCGCTGCCGGAGCAACTGTCCGAGCCACATGCCGAGCAAGGCCGGCGCAACCGCCAGCGACGACATGGCGACATGCCCGACCTGGAACGCGCCGTGCGAGGCAAGGCCGGCAGCGAGCGCGATCGTCGACACGGTGAAGGACAGGCCGAGCGCCTGGATCAGATCGTCACGGCTCAAGCCCAGCGCCTGAATGTAAGGCACAGCGGGCACGACAAACACGCCGGTGCCGCCGGTGACGATGCCGGTAAGGAAACCGACGATGGGCGACGACCAGCGCTCGGCTGACGCGGGAACCGTCAACTGCCGCGCCAGCAGCGTATAGACGGCATAGACGATCAGCGCCGCCCCGAGGCCGGCCGTCGTCCATTTGACATTGTCGCTGGCCAGCAGCCATGAGCCGGCCAGCGTGCCGGCGACGATGCCGACCATCATCAGCCACAGCCGACTGAGGATCCATCCGAAGCTCGGGCCGGCAAACAGCTGCCAGATATTGGTGACGAAGGACGGCACGATCAGCAGCGAAGCCGCGGCGACCGGCGGCATGATTGTGCCCAGCAGCCCCATCGCCAACGTCGGCAGTCCCATACCGGTAACGCCCTTGACGATGCCGGCCAGCAGGAAGGTCACCGCAATGGTTGCCGTTAGGGCCAGGGAAAAATCAGCCGAGAGATCAGACATCGCCCTTCATGGGAAGACGGCGCCCGCCGCAAAAGAGCCAGAACTCTTCGGTTGGGGTGACAGAGGCTGCGGCGAAAAAAGCGGCGCCTCGCGGCGCCGCTTTCGTCTCGGGAGGAGACGCTTTTAACCTTGGGCGTTGTGACGCCGCCGTCTTGGTCACGCGGCGTTCTTGGCCTCGATCTGCTTGGCGTTGGCCGAAGAGGCGGTAATCGCGATCTTGCGCGGCTTCAGCTCCTCGGGGATGTTGCGCTTAAGGTCGACGAAAAGCAGGCCGTTCTTCAGCGTGGCGCCGACGACCTCGACATGGTCGGCAAGCTGGAAGCGGCGCTCGAACGAACGCGAAGCAATGCCGCGGTAGAGCAGCTCGGAGCCTTCGCCATTGCCTTCTTCCTTGCGCTCACCCTTGACGGTCAGCACGTTGCGGTGGGCTTCGATCGAAATCTCTTCGTCCGAGAAGCCGGCAACCGCCATCGAGATGCGATAGGCGTCCTCGCCGGTGCGCTCGATGTTGTAGGGCGGATAGGTCTGCGCGCCATCAGGCTGGGCCAGCGAGTCGAGCATGGTGAACAGGCGGTCGAAGCCGACGGTCGAGCGATAGAGCGGGGAAAAATCAACGTGACGCATGAGGTGTTCTCCTGTTGAGCAACATGTTTGCGTGTGGCCGGTGCGAAACCCTGGAAAGGCGTTTCGGTGGACCAGCAGCCCCAAGAGCGGCGGCTGCATCCGACATTTGGGGAGCGCAAAAGCGCATTTCAAGGATTTTTGAAGAGCGCCAATCGAGGCGTCGATGAACGGCAGATGAACCGCCGCTTCGGCGCCCGTTCAGCCGGCCGGTGCCAGAGTGCCCCACGATAAAGAACCAGGCGGCGCCGGATGAAAGCGCCGCGACGAGGCCGACCGGGTGTAACGTCCCTTCCTCCCGGATCGACAGAGGCCGGAAGCACGCCGCCGCAGGCTGCTTCCGGCCTTGCTCGTTGTTCGTCCGCCCCCTTGGCGCCCTCCCTTTGCTTTTCATCCATTGGCGTCTATCACCATGCCGACGCCCCTGCCGGGTGAGACACCACGAACACGCAAGCGCCTAATGACGGATCTCTTCCATCCCACGCCAGGCAATCCGCCGCCGCAAAATGTCGGCGGCGGCTTTTTCACCACGCGCGACGGCAAGAAGATCCGCTACGGCCTTTTTGCCGCGGTCACCCGGCCGCTGAAAGGCACCGTCGTGCTGCTGCCCGGCCGCAACGAGTGCATCGAGAAATATTTCGAAACCATCCGCAACCTGACCGACCGCGGCCTCGGCGTCGCCACCCTCGACTGGCGCGGCCAGGGCGATTCCGACCGGCTGATCGCCGACCCGCAACGCGGCTATGTCCGCTCCTTCTACGATTACACCGGCGACCTCGAACAGTTCTTCGAGGATATCGTGCTGCCCGACTGCCGCGGCCCGTATTACATCCTCGCCCATTCCATGGGCGCCGTGATCGCGCTGCTCGCGGCACCGTCGATGGTCAACCGGGTGCGTCGCATGGTGCTGATTGCGCCTTTCCTGACGGTGCCCGACTCGCCCGTGTCGGCAAAAACCGCGCGCCGCGTCTGCTCGATATTGTGCTTTCTCGGCCTCGGCCGGCTCTACGCCGCCTGGGGTCCGCGTCCCAGGGAAACCCTGCCCTTCGCCCTCAACAAGGTGACATCGGACCCCGGGCGCTATCAGCGCAACACGAAAATCTACGAGCACTATCCGCAACTGGCGCTCGGCGGGCCGACGATCCGCTGGCTGCAGGCGGCAATCAAGGCAGGCGAAGCCATCAGCGAGCCCGACTTCATGGCCAGGATCCAGGTGCCGCTGCTGATGATCGCCGCCGGCGCCGATCAGGTCGTCTCGACCAAGGCCGTGGAAGCCTACGCCAGGCGTCTGCGCCTCGGCTCGCTGCTGATGATCGATGGCTCGAAACACGAGATCCTGCAGGAGGCCGATGTCTATCGCGAGCAGTTGCTCGCCGCCTTCGACGCCTTCATACCCGGCAACGACGACCCGACAGCCTGATGCCGCCGGCGCTGCATGTTGCGGCGCCTTGAGCTTGCGCCTGCTGACAGCCTTCTGTCAGGAGCAGCGCCGGCAGCACCCAAAGAGCTAAAGATTCTGACAGCCGGTGCCGCCCCGGAATGCTCATCTCTCCGCATACTGAACGCCAAGGGGATGACGTCATGACCGAGAAAACCTGCGCTGCCTGCGATTGCCAGCTGGACGCCAACCCGATCCGCGTCAAGGTCGGCGGCAAGACCGTCGAGGTCTGCTGCGAGGAATGCGCGATTGCGCTGAACGAAGCCGGCGCCTCAGTGGCCGGCGCATCAGTGGCCGGCAACGGGGAAGCCTGAGCGATGCGCCCCGATCATGCAGCGGCGGCGCAATGCCTCGCACATCAGCCGACAACTCAAACCGCGACGTTCCGGCGGTCCTTGCGGACACAAGGCATCGCGGCGGCCAACTGGATCGGCCGTCAACTGGAAAGGCGCCGAAGCCGCCTTGCCTTGCTCGAAATGACCGACGAACAGCTCAAGGACATCGGTCTGTCGCGCAGCGACGCTCACTGCGAATACATGCGCCGTTTGTGGGACTGAGCCATGGCCGTTACGAAGGGCCCGACAGGTGAAGTCTCCTGACAGGTTTGGACAAGCCAATCGCCTAAATGTGCCGGAGCAGCTTTCGGTGCAAGGGTAGAATGCAACGGCCATGTCTCAGCTCACCATGTCGCAGTTCACGGTACAGACGCTTCTGGACACCGGCACCGTCAGGGTGAGGGATGTCCTCTGCAGCGGCGAATGCCGGCACAAGAGCGAAGAAGAGTGCACCGCTGCCACGCATCTTGTGTTTCCCTATCGCGGCGTCTTCGTGCGCCATGTCGGCCGCAACGATGCGGTCGCCGAAGCCAACCAGTTGTTGTTCTTCAACAACGCCGAAGGCTACCGGATCAGCCATCCCGTCAAGGGTGGCGATTCCTGCCTCGATCTCGTTGTCGAGGAGGCGCAACTGCAGGAGCTGACGCCGAAGGAGCAGTTGCGCTCGGGCAGCGCCGTGGCGTTTCGTCGTCAGCGCCGCCGCATCGACCCGCGGGCTCAGGCGCTGGTGGCGGTGCTGCGCCACAGCCTGAGCCGCAACATTGCCGAAACGCTGGAGGCCGAAACCCTGGCGCTGACGCTGGTGCGGCGCTCCCTCGGCGAGCGCACCTCGCATGCCGCCGGCGCAAGCGCTGGCCGGCAGAAGCTGGTCGATCGCGCCAAGCTCGTCCTGTCCTCGGATCTTTCGCGGCGCTGGACGCTGGCCGAGATCGCCGCTGAAGTCGGGGTATCACCGGTTTATCTCACGCAGGTTTTCCAGCAGGTCGAGGCGATGCCGCTCTATCGCTACCATCTGCGCATGCGGCTGGCGCGCGCGCTCGACCTGCTTGGCCGCTACGACAATCTGACCACGCTCGGCCTGGACCTCGGCTTCTCCAGCCACAGCCATTTCAGCTCAGCGTTCAGGCAGGTCTACGGGCGAACGCCGGCGGAATTCCAGCGCTCGATCAAGCCGCGCTGATCGGGTCGACTATCAGCCCCGCAGGGCTGCCATTGCAGCCGCATGAAGCTCCGGCGTTGCGGCGGCCAGGATGTCGCCGCCCTTTTCCGCCGGACCGCCCTCGAATGTGGTGACGACGCCGCCGGCCTTTTCGATGATCGGGATCAGCGCCACGATGTCGTAGGGTTTCAATCCGGGATCGGCGACGATGTCGACGCTGCCCGAGGCAATCATGGCAAAGGCGTAGCAATCGGCGCCGTAGCGGGCGAGCTGGATCTGTTTCTCGAACGCGTCGTAGCGGGTGCGCGCCTCGCCCTTGAAAAGCGCCGGCGTGGTGGTGAACAAGGTCGCCTCGTCAAGCTTCGTCCTCTTGCGGGTCGACAGCTTCCGCGGCCCACCGGGGCCTTCGTAGTGGGAGCCGGAAGCGTTGGCGTAGAACAGCTCGCCGGTGAACGGCTGCGCCATCATGCCGGCGACGGCGTCACCGTCGACCGTCAATCCGACCAGCGTTCCCCACACCGGCAAGCCTGAGATGAAGGCGCGGGTACCATCGATCGGATCGATCACCCAGACATGCCTTGAGGAGATGTTTTCGCTGCCATGTTCTTCGCCAAGGATACCGTGATCGGGATACTCAGCCGAGATCAGCGCCCGGATGGCGCGCTCGGCCTCGCGGTCGGCCTCGGTGACCGGGTCGAAACTGCCTTTTTCCTTGTTGGCCACCGCGCCCTGTGCGCGGAAACGCGGCAAGGTTTCAGCCGCCGCCGCTTGCGCGATCCGGCGCATGAAATCGATGCTGATGTCCACGTGATTCTCCCGCATTGCAGAGTGCCAACCCGGTCTGCCGGCACTTTCCCGCCAAAACAAGCCGGTTTATCGATTTATCAGAGACATCAGCGTTGCCGAAATGTCACACATCGGGACCATCGAAACGCATTTTCACATCAGAGTGAATTAAAAAAGCGTGGAATCGATTGACATTTGTGCATCGCACAATAAATTTGTTCTCGGACAGGTTTTCCTGTCCATGCCCTCCTTGGGCGTTTCCTCCCTAGACTTCGACCGTGTCGTGCAAACGATGCGGTCTTTTTTTACGCTGCGGGATGGCCAGCGCGGGATCTCATGAACAGCCGCCGCTCCGGCGTCATTCGGCGGCCAGCGGCAGGTCGATGAAGTGGTGGTCGGGCATCGCCATCAGGTCGGCCGAAAAGCGCGCCATATCGTCGGCCAGCGCATCGAAGCCGGCCGATTTCTGGAACGTCCGCTCATTCATGTAGAGGCCGCGATTGACCTCGATCTGCAGCGCATGCAGATGGCGCGCCGGCCGGCCGTAATGCTCGGTGATGAAACCCCCTGCATAGGGTTTGTTGTGGGCGACGGTGTAGCCCATGCCGATGAGCAGGCCGATCGCCGTCTCGGTCAGGGCCGCCGTGGCCGAGATGCCGAAACGGTCGCCCACGATGAAATCCGGCCGCAGGCCGCTGTCGCCCACCCTGATGCTCGCCGGCATCGAATGGCAGTCGATCAGCACGGCATAGCCGAACCTGGCATGGGTTCTGGTCAATAGCCGCTTCAGCGTCTCGTGATAGGGTTTGTAGACCGCCTCTATGCGCTGGACGGCCTCCGCCAGCGGCAGACGGCCGGAATAGATGTCGAGCCCCTCACCCACCAGCTTGGGCACGGTGCCGAGCCCGCCGGCAACGCGCGCCGAGCGGATGTTGCAGAAGGACGGCACCGGCTCGGCGAACATGCGCGGGTCGAGTTCCCAGGGTTCGCGATTGACGTCGAGGTAGGCGCGCGGAAAATTCGCCGCCAGCATCGGCGCGCCCAGCACCACCGCGCTGCCGAACAGCTCGTCGACATAGCAATCCTCGGAGCGGCGGATGGCGTTCCGGTCGAGCCGCGCCATGGCCAGGAAGCGGTCTGGATAATAGCGGCCGCTATGCGGTGAGTTGAAGACGAAGGGAACGCGCTGCTCGGCGCCCGATCGGATTTCGAAGGGTGGAACGACCGAAAAATCTTCGGCTGCCGTCGTCAATTTGAACGAACCCGGAAACAGCAATGCATCATGATGGGAAACTGCCACCTCATCGGCCGCATGTCCAGCATTTCGGCATGTCAGGAACCCCGTCAAATCAGGATTAATGCCGCCAACGTTCACTTGATGTTTACCGTCAGCTCCTCATATACAGGATGGTTAACGGGCTTGCCGGACGGCAGGCTTGGCTGGGGTGATTCGGACGGGACAAGATGGCACGCATTCTGCTGGCGGAAGACGACGACGACATGCGCCGGTTCCTGGTCAAGGCACTGGAGCGGGCCGGCTACCACGTCAGCGATTTCGACAATGGCGCCAGCGCCTACGAGCGGCTGCGCGAAGAACCTTTCTCCCTGCTGCTGACCGATATCGTCATGCCGGAGATGGACGGCATCGAACTCGCCCGCCGCGCCACCGAGATCGATCCCGACCTGAAGGTGATGTTCATAACCGGTTTCGCGGCCGTCGCGCTCAACCCCGATTCCAAGGCGCCGAAAGACGCCAAGGTGCTGTCCAAGCCCTTCCACCTGCGCGATCTCGTCAACGAGGTCGAAAAAATGCTGCAGGCCGCCTGAAGCACGCACAGTGTGATCTCGCCGCTTCGTCGGCGGCGCGACAAAACGAGCCTTTCTTTCCCTTTCCGGCTATTGACGCGCTGGACCAAAAATGGTGTATGCGCGGCTTCGGATGGGCGTGTAGCTCAGCGGGAGAGCACTGCATTGACATTGCAGGGGTCACAGGTTCAATCCCTGTCACGCCCACCATCCTTTCAATAACTTAGCCAAGCCCGTTTTTGGCTGACCCCTTCGACGACTTAGCCGGTAAGGCGGCCACCGCTTGTGGCAGCCGCCTCGTTCAAACGCGACGCGCTTTAGACGTGGTGCGGGCTTAGCGTCCTTGAAGGCGCAGGCTCGATGCCGTCCTCCATAAGAATATCCTTCTTGCGAGCGAACGCGACGAAGACGCCTCGTGCTGTCTCGGGTTCCACATCACCAATCAGAGCGGCTTTGCAAGCGCGAATAGCAGCTCTCTGCTCCGGGCTGTTGCCACACCATTCGGCTGCGAATTGATAGGCATCTGCGACCGTGTTGAGTTGGCGGGGAAAGCCCAAGCCCACCCACACCCGGACCGGCTTTTCAAAAGGTTTCGATAGCATCATGACCTCCTTTCCTAATGCATGTCACCCAGAAGTGTGCCGCGGGTCTGGGACAACGACATGCATCAAAACAAAGACTTAAAGCGTGTCGCATGAATCGGTTTCAGCGCGACGCGCTTTAGGCAGTCACTCCTCCGCCTTCGCCACCTCTGCCCATCATCCACGGCATTGTCGTGGATGCTTCTTCAAGGATTCTGGCTGCTTTCGCAAAACCGCTGAACGCGTCTCTGGCTGCGGAAAGCGGATAATCGCTATCGAAAGCTCGCTGGCAGGCCCGCAATGCGGTTTGGTGAATGGGGCCGCGCCTGTCCTTTGGCCATTCATAGAGGAACTCCAGAGCATCCTCGAGACACGTGATTTCCTGAACAAGGTTGTCGCCGCTTTTCACGAAAACGGCGCTGTCGAACATCCGATCGTTCATATGATCCTCCAAATCGAACGAACCATTGAGTTTCATGGTTTGCGCGGTCCAGGCCAACTGCGGGAGCGCGACAGAGGCGCGCCAGTACGTCCTGCAGTGATCATCTTCGTTTCTCCGCAATCACGGCCTCCCGGCCGAAGCCGGGAGGCGGACCCGCAGTTCAAAGTGACAGATCGACAGGATTACGCGGCTTTACGCGCGCGGTCCGTGTCTTGCGTGATCTGAGTGGCGACCGTTTGCGTGTCGCCCACGCCGATGCTGATGCGGCGCGGTTTCAGCTCTTCGGGAATCTCACGGACGATGTCGATCGAGAGGAGGCCATTCTCCAGTTTGGCTGCCTTGATCTTCATGTGGTCGG